>CAYGXJ010000079.1:0-25137 GCA_964353865.1 uncultured Anaerolineales bacterium
ATCTCGATCAAGATGGCCAAAGCGCAGGGAATTTCGCTCAACCCGAGCGAGATTACCGGCATGTGTGGACGTCTGCGCTGCTGCCTGATCTACGAATACGAGCAATACGTCCAGGCGCGAGCCGAGCTGCCCAAACGCGGCAAGCGCGTGCGCACGCCGCGCGGCGACGGCAAGGTGGTGGACGTGTTCCCGCTGCGCGAGGGCGTGCTGGTGGACCTGGGCGAAGTAACTGGCCGGGTGGAATTTGCGCGCAGCGAACTGCAGCCGCTGGATGAGCTCGAAGCGCTGGAGGCCAAGTCCGGCAACGGATGCGACCGCCATGACAGCGGCGGCAGCACGCGCAGTACTTCCGGCGAGCAGGACGAGCGCCCCGGCAAGCCGCCGAGCCCGCAGGGCGGGCCGCCGGCGCGGCAATAGCGATCCTCCCTGGCACCGGCCGAGCCATTCGCCGCCACGAGCGATTTGCCGCGGCACGCCGACGGATGACGTGGCGGCTCCCATTCTTGCATGTGAGACCATGACCCCGCCGCAATCCTTTTTCATGCGACCCCAGGGTGGGGGCTGGCTGATCCTGTGTGGCGGACCAGCCGATGACTCCATTGCGGCGCGTGCCGCGGCGCTTGTGCAGCAGGCGGGCCAACTGGTGGTGCTGGCCCCCTTTGCGGAAGCCCGCGAGACGGCCGAAGCGCGGTTGGCCGAGTGCGGGGCGGTGTGCGGCCTGCCGGGAGAGATAGTGATCCTTGGCAGCCCGAGCGGCGATGAGCGCCTGGGCGAAGCGGCCATGATTGTCATCCCCGACACCGGTTCGTCCGCCGAGCTGGCCAAAACGTTTGAGGAATCCGGGTTTGGCGAGAGCCTGCTGGCGGCGCTCGAGGAGGGCGCGGTGGTGCTGTCTGAGGGGCGGAGCAGCGAGGCATTGGGCGAAGTGATCGAAGCCGAAGAACTTGCCGCAGGATGCGGCTGGCTGCGTCAAGCCGTCATTCAATCGCACCATGAGGCAGGGATAGCCTGCCTGGCCCTCCTCAAGCGCCCCACGCTATACCGCCTGGGCCTAGGCGAGCATGCCGCGCTCGCGCTCGGACCGCAGGGCCAGGTGGAGGTGTGGGGGGAGCCCGCGCCGACTGTCACCCTGGGAGTGGCCTGGACCCGATGAACACCTTCCCTCTTGCCGGGGCAGCGCCTGAGCGAATCGTGTCGCTCGTTCCCTCGATGACCGAGAGCTTGTTCGATCTCGGCCTGGGCGGGAAAATCGTTGGCGTGACCGACTTCTGCGTCTCGCCTGCCGAGGGCACGAAGCGTTTGCCGCACGTGGGCGGTACGAAGAACCCCGACGTGGAGAAGATCGTGGCGCTTGCGCCGCAGCTCGTGATTGCCAACCAGGAAGAGAACGGTGAAGCGCCCGTCAGCGCACTTCAAGAACGCGGTGTCGCAGTGTGGCTCACGTTCCCGCACTCGGTCGAGCAAGCTCTGACCGATCTGCACGTGCTGGCGGCGGTCTTCGGTTCGCGACAGATGGCGATGCAAATCGATTGGCTAGTGCGCTCCGTGGAGTGGGCGCGGGCCGCGAACGGCGAGGGCTCGCGCCGGGCGTTCTGCCCGGTGTGGCGGGACACGTCGCGCGATGACCCGCGCTGGTGGATGACGTTCTGCGGCGACACCTACGCCAGCGACGTGCTGGCTGCGTGCGGCGGGACCAACGTGTTTAGCGACCGGCGCCGGCGCTATCCGCTCGAAGCGGAGTGGAACGAGGCGGCTGCCGAGGTGGCGGCTGGGCGCGATGACCGCTACCCGCGGGTGACGCCAGACGAAATCGCCGCGGCGCAGCCCGAGGTGATTCTCGTGCCGAATGAGCCTTTCTCGTTTGGCGAGGCAGACCAGGCGTTGCTTGCGCGCATCTTCTCCGCACGAGGGCAAACCGAGCCACGTATCATCCCGGTCGACGGCAAGCTGTTGTTCTGGCACGGCACGCACCTGGCGAAGTCGCTGGCCGAGCTTTCGGCACTGATCCGCCAGTAATCAAGTCCCCAAGACACCCTAAAGGAAGCCGAAACCCACGCACGCGACGCGTTGTTGACAATCTCCAACCGTCTTTCTACAATCTAGTAAGATTAATACGATGAATTTGATATAGAGACGAATTCTGAGGGCAACGATGAACGAGTTTGTGCGCTTCCTGGCCACGCGCAGCACTCCGGGCGAGCACCTGCCATCGCTGGAGGTGTTGAGCGGAAAACTCGGCCTCAGCAAGGGCAAGCTGCGGGAGCAAATGGAAGTGGCGCGCTGCCTCGGGCTGGTCGAGGTGCGGCCGCATACCGGCATCCGCCGCGCGGGCTATAGCTTTGCCCCGGCCGTGCGCGAAAGCCTCAACTACGCGGTCTCCACCGACGCTTCACTGTTCGACCTGTACGGGGACCTGCGCATCAAGGTGGAGATGTCATTCCTGCATGAGGCCGCGGCGCTGCTCGTAGCGGAGGACCATGCATGCCTCGAGGCGTTGATCGCGCGTGCCCGAGAGAAGCTGGCCACCCACCCGGTGCGCATCCCGCATGAAGAGCATCGCCAACTGCATCTCACGATTTACTCGCGGCTGGGCAACCCCTTCGTGATCGGGCTGCTGCAAGCCTACTGGGATACGTACGAAGCGGTGGGGCTCAGCCTGTACGCCGACTTGGCTTACTTGCGGAGGGTGTGGGACTACCACGAGCGCATCGTGGAGGCCATCCGTCGCGGCGATTTTGCGGCGGCGGAGACCGCGCTGCTCGACCACACCCGCCTCTTGCGTCACCGTGAAGCAGAGGGGCAGGAGGCCGCCATTCGTTCATCGATCTCCCATTCCTAGGGAGAAGGGTCCATGGGTGTTCAATCTCAGCCCGCTGGGGCGGAGGAGGGCGGAGTGACGCACAAGGTCAACGATTTTTCGATTGTCGTGGCCACGGTCAACGGATCGGGCAGCCAGACGGCCAACGGGGTGATCCTGCGTTCGCTGTTCACGATGGGTATTCCGGTCTCGGGCAAGAACATGTTCCCCTCCAACATCCAGGGGCTGCCGACCTGGTTCACCATTCGGGCGAATGCCGCGGGGTTCGTCGCGCGCACGGACCAATCGGAAATCCTGATTGCGATGAACCGCGCAACGGTAATCGAAGACTTGAAAGGGCTCGCCCCGGGCGGGGTTTGCCTGTATGCGGATGACCTGGCCTTCGAGAAACCACGCAGTGACGTGCACTACTCTGCGATCCCGGCCACTCGCCTGGCGCGCGCGTCGGGGGCCGAGGCCTCGCTGAGACCGTATGTCGCCAACATGGCCTACGTGGGCGGGCTGGCTTGGCTGCTGGGGATCGAGCTGAGCGAGGTTGAAAACGCGTTGGCGGCCCACTTCCGTGGCAAGGCCAAGGCGGTGGCGCTCAATTTCGGGGTGGTTCAGGCAGCGCACAAGCATGCCGCGGAGAACCTGACCAAGACCGACGGCTTCCGCGTCGAGCGCATGCCGGCCGCTGCGGGGATGATCCTGGTGGACGGCAACACCGCCGCCGCGCTAGGCGCGATCTACGGCGGTGTGTCGTTTGCGGCGTGGTATCCGATTACACCTGCCTCGTCGCTGGCGGAAGCCCTGCAGGACTACTTGCCGCAGTTGCGCCGCGACCCGACCACCGGCGAGAACAACTTCCTCATTGTCCAATCGGAGGATGAGCTGGGTGCGCTGGGCATGGCCATTGGGGCGGGGTGGATGGGCGCGCGTTCGATGACCTCCACCTCGGGCCCGGGCCTTTCGCTGATGGCGGAGTTCTCCGGCCTGGCGCATTTTGCCGAGGTGCCGGTGGTCATCTGGGATGTGCAGCGCATGGGTCCCTCGACCGGGTTGCCAACGCGCGTCTCCCAAGGTGATCTCCTGTTTGCGCACTTCATCGGCCACGGTGATGGGCGACAAGTGGTGCTCTTGCCAGGGCCGAGTGAGTGCTTCGAATTCGGCTGGCGGGCATTCGACCTGGCGGAACGATTGCAGGCGCCGATCTTCGTGCTGAGCGATCTTGACCTGGGCATGAATTTGTGGCGCGTTCCGGAGTTCCGCTACCCCGACCAGCCGATGGATCGGGGCAAAGTGCTGAGCGCCGAGGATTTGACGCGGCTGGGCGGGTTTGCCCGCTACAAGGACGTCGACGGGGACGGAATCGGCTGGCGCACGCTTCCCGGGACAGCGCACCCGCGCGCGGCGTACTTCACCCGCGGCACGGGGCACGACGAGAACGCGGTGTACAGCGAAGATCCGCAGGTGTGGCAAGCCAACATGGCGCGCCTGGCGCGCAAGTACCAGACGGCCAAGGGTCTTGTTCCGCCGCCGGTGGTGGAACGCATGAGCGGTGCCCGCATCGGGTTGGTGGCCTTCGGCTCGACCGACCCGGCGATTCAAGAGGCGCGGCATATCCTGGCCGAACACGGCATGCCGAGCGACTACCTGCGGCTGCGCGCCATTCCGTTTGTGGACGCGGTGGGCGCCTTCCTGGCGCAGCACCCGCTGAACTGGGTGGTTGAGCTCAACAGCGACGGGCAGATGCACAGCCTGCTCAAGATCGACTTCGCCGAGCACGCCGGCGCGATGCGCTCGCTGGCCCACAACGACGGGCTGCCGTTGACGGCGCAACGCGTGATCCAGGCCGTGCAAGGAGAGAAGGAGAGTGCCCCATGACGATGGTGACAGCACCCAAGAAGGCCACGACGAACCAACTTGGGCTTGAGAAGAATGAGTATCGCGGGCTGGAGACAACCCTGTGCCAGGGCTGCGGCCACAATTCGATTGTCAGCCAGATTGTCGCGGTGTGTTTCGAGCTGTCGATCCCGCCCGAGCAGTTGATCAAAGTCAGCGGCATCGGTTGCTCGAGCAAGGCGCCGGCCTACTTCATGAACCGGGCACACGGATTCAACGGGCTGCACGGGCGCATGCCCTCGGCTGCGACCGGGGCCATTCTCGCCAACCATACGATGCGGGCAATCGGCATGAGCGGCGATGGCGATACAGCCAATATTGGCATGGGGCAGTTCAAACACTTGGTGCGGCGCAACGTGCCGATGGTCTACATCGTGGCCAACAACGGGGTGTACGGCCTGACCAAGGGCCAGTTCTCGGCCACCGCCGATCAGGGCCTGGAGCTGAAGAAGGGGCTGCAGAACAAACTGCCGCCGATCGATATCTGTCTGGAAGCGTTGGTCGGCGGAGCGAGCTTCGTGGCGCGTTCGTTTGCCGGAGACCCGCGCCAGCTCTCGACGCTGCTCAAGGCGGCCCTGGCGCACAAGGGGACGGCGGTGCTCGACGTGATCAGCCCGTGCGTAACCTTTAACAACAAAGATGAGTCGCCCAAGAGTTACGCTTGGGGCCGTGAGCATGAAGAGCCGCTGCACGACTTGACCTACGTGCCGGTGCGGGACGAGATTGTGGTCAGCTACGAGCCGGGCGAGATCACCTCGGTGGCCTTCGCCGACGGCTCGAGCCTGCGGCTGAAGAAGATCGAAGTCGATCACGACCCCACCTCGCGTCTGGCGGCACTGACGTTGATCGAGGAGTCGCGCACGCAGGGCACCTTCGTCACCGGGCTGATCTATGTCAACCCGACGCAGCCGACGTTTGTGGAGATCTCCGGACTGGGCACGACACCCCTGGCGCGCCTGACCCAGGCACAAATGCGCCCGGCTGAGGAGACGCTGGGCGACATCAACTCACGGTTTGCCTAGGCGCACACGCGTTGGGGGGCAATCGAGAAGAGGGCACAGCACGCCTTCCGTTTGCCCGCGGCGGTTCTGCATTCGCATGTATGCTGCTTCGGCGAAATGTTGATCGTCCGGTTTCGACGGCTGAGGCGTCGGCCGGCCTGCGTTCTCGCCGCAATTGACAACATCCACGCGGCCGCGTACACTCGCGCGCGGAATTCGCGGCCGGCCGGACCCCGTGCTGGCATAGGCCTTGCAAGAGCATGCGTGGTCGGCCCGATCGCCTGGGCTCGCACATTAGCCTCAAAGGGGAAACACGATGTACGTGCTGCTCCTCTCGTCCACGTCTTGGATGGCTGGGCTGCCTGCCGCGGGAAGCGCCCACGGACTGATGTACCTGGATCCCGGCTCGGGAAGCATCTTGCTGCAACTGGCGCTTGCAGCGCTGCTGGGCCTGGCGGTGATTGTGCGCGCCTTCTGGAGCAAGATCAAGGCGTTCTTTGCCCGCCTCGCTGGCCGATCGGGCAAGGAGCCCGGGGATGGGAAGTAGCCGCTCGGCTGCCTCCTTCCGCGACCCGAGCGGTTTCGTTTTCTCCCGCCGGGGCACACTCTACCGACAAGTGAACCTGCACGGGCGCGACGACTATCGGGCCATGATGGACGGCGGCCTGTATTCGCGGCTGGTGGAGAAGGGTTTGCTCGTGCCGCACGAGGAAGTGGCCATCGCAGCGGAAAGAGCAGACACGGCCTACTGCATTCTCCGTCCCCAGACAATTCCCTTCATCTCTTACCCCTACGAATGGTGTTTCGGTCAGCTCCAGGACGCCGCTCTCGCGACACTGCGGATTGCACGCGAGGCGCTCGAGTGCGGCATGGCCCTCAAGGACGCGAGCGCTTACAACATCCAATTCGTCGGCGGACGGCCAACCCTGATGGATAGTCTTTCGCTCGAGATCTATCACGAGGGCGAGCCGTGGAGCGCCTACCGCCAATTTTGCCAGCACTTCCTTGCGCCGCTGGCGTTGATGGCGTATCGCGACGTGCGCCTCAGCCAGTTGCTGCGCGTGTTTATCGACGGCGTGCCGCTCGATCTGGCGCAACGCCTGCTGCCAGGGCGCACGCGATTCGACTTCGGGCTGCTCGCGCACATCCACTGGCATGCCGCGGCGCAGCAACTGTACAGCGGCACGCTGCCCGGGCGCTCTGCCCCGGCCCGCGGGCATGTGAGTCGGGCAGGGTTCATGGGCATTCTTGACAGCCTGTCGGCGGCCGTGCGCCGCTTGGCGTGGCGCCCCGAGAAGACGGCCTGGGCAGACTACTACCGAGCCAACCAATACAGCGGCCAGGCGATGGACGAGAAGACCCGCATCGTGGCCGATTGGCTCGAGCGGATCGGGTCGGGCACGATCTGGGACCTGGGTGCGAATACGGGCCGCTTCAGCCGGCTCTCTAGTGAACGCGGCAACCTGACGATCGCCTACGACATCGACCCGGGCGCCGTTGAACTCAACTACCGGGACTGCCGGGCGCGAGCCGAGGCCCACTGCCTGCCGCTGGTGATGGATCTGGCCAACCCGAGCCCCGGGCTCGGGTGGGAAGGGGCTGAGCGCATGGCCCTGCTCGAGCGCGGTCCGGCCCACGGGGTGCTGGCGCTGGCGCTCGTGCATCACCTGGCCATTGGCAACAATGTGCCGCTGGAGGATTTGGCGCGGTTCTTTTCGCATTGTGGTCAATGGCTGATCGTCGAATTTGTCCCGAAAGAAGACCCTCAGGTCGCGCGGTTGCTCGCGAGCCGCCCAGACATCTTTGCGAACTACACGGCCGATGGCTTTGAGCGTGCCTTCAGCGAGCGCTTCAGGCTGCGCGAGCGAAGCGCCGTACCGCAATCCGCGAGGCGGATCTACCTGATGGAGAAGCGCCAGGCTGCGCAATGAGCCGCCGCTGGTACCTGCATCCATTCCTCTTCGCGCTTTATCCTGCGCTTTCGCTGTTTGCCTTCAACGCGGCGGAAAACGCCGTGTTGTATGGGCTTCGAGTCCTGCTCGCCTCGGTGCTCATCGGTGGGGCAGTTTTTGGCCTGACCTGGCTGGCGGTCCGCGAGGGGCATCGCGCGGCCTTCCTGGCCTCGCTCTTCGTCTTATTGCTCCTGGCCTATGGCCACGTCTACAACGTCGCCCAAGGGGCGCAGGTCGGCACGCTGGTGTGGGGCACACGACCCGCAGTGCTCGCGGCGTGCGTGGCCACTATTCTTCTGCTGGGCAACCGTTGGGTGTGGAAGCCCATTCACAACCGCGGTCCGGTCACTCTCTTCATGAACGTCATGGCACTTGCGGCGCTTGCCTTCCCTGCACTGCGCATCGCCTCGTTCCTCATTGCGACCACATACGATGCCATAGAGTTGCGGCAGGAGCCTGTTGATTTCGAATCGGCAACCCTCCCCATCCAGGCCGGCAGCCACCCCGACATCTACTACATCATCCTGGACGGATACGGGCGGGAAGACATTCTGCGCCAAGAGCTGGGAATCGAGACGGGGGAATTCACTGCTTTTCTTCGGTCGCGCGGGTTCTATGTGGCCGACCAGGCTCAGGCGAACTATACCCAGACTTCGCTCTCGATGGCTTCGTCCCTCAACATGGCGTACATGGACCCCCTGGCGGATCGAATGGGTCCGCGGTCGCGCAATCGAGAGCCGCTGGGCGAGCTGATGCAGCACAGCGGCGTGCGGGAGGCGCTGGAGAACGCTGGCTACGAAATGGTGGCCATCGATAGTGGGCACATGTACAGCCAGGTCAAGGATGCGCAGCGCTATCTTTCGGCCTTCCCCGCGGCCCTCAACGAAATGGAAGGATTGTGGTTGAGTACAACGGCGGTCGCTGCGCTTGAGGACCCGCAGAGCATGGGGCTGCTGCTGCCATCCTACGAGACTCACCGGACCCGCGTGCGCTTTGCCTTCGACTCGCTGCGCACGGCCGGAGAGGCACCCGGGCCGCAGTTCATCTACGCCCACATCATCGCTCCCCATCCGCCTTTCGTCTTTGACGCGCAGGGAGCGGCGCTCAATCCCTCGCGCCCGTATTGGCCGGGCGATGGGGATACGTACCGCGGCACCCCCGAGGAGTATCTGAGCGGGTATGGGAACGAGATTCAATTCGTCGACACGCAGATGGAAGGCGTGATCGATGACATCTTGACCTCGTCCGATCAACCGCCCGTCATCTTGATTCAGGGAGACCATGGCCCGGGCCTGCATCTCAGCTTCCGTTCCATCGAGCGCTCGTGCCTGCGGGAGCGGCTGCCCATTTTGAGTGCGTACTTTCTGCCGCCCGGGTCATCCGCCGGTCCTTATCCCGCAATCACTCCCGTGAACAGCTTTCGCGTTGTGTTCAATGCGGTGTTTGGCGCAGGTCTTCCGCTCTTGCCGGACGCGAGTTACTATTCGGCTTGGGACACGCTCTACGATTTCGTCCCCGCCGGCGATCGTGTAAGCCAGCCGTGCACGCAACTCATCACTCCCAGCGGTTCATGACCTCGCCTCCGGTCACCTCTGCCCCCGGCCGGGAGCCTGTCGCGAAGCTGATAATTCTCTTCCTCGCGCTCCGGGTCGGGCTCAGCCTGTGGATGGGGCTGGCCACCCAAGCGGTAGACATGCCGCTTTGGCCGGACGACAAGTTGCGCCCCTACTACGGCGTGCCCGTTGAGCAGAATGGGTGGCTGGCGCCGTGGCAGCGCTGGGACACGCTTCACTACCAGGCCATTGCCGAACGCGGCTACGAGGCCTTCGACACCGCGCTCTTCGTCCCACCGCTATTCCCTGCGTTGATGCGCTTCGGCGCCCGGCTCACGGGGGGAAGCGATCTTCTGGCGGGCGTCGCCGTCTCAAGCCTGGCTGCACTTGCGGCCCTCTTTGCCATGTACCGGTTGGCTCGTCTTGAATTCCATGCTGGCTCGGGGGCCTGGCGAGCGACGGTTTACCTCGCCCTCTTCCCGACCGCCTTCTTTCTTTTCGCGGCGTACACGGAATCGCTCTTCCTCCTCGCCGCAATCATGATGATCTGGCACGTGCGCCGATCCGAATGGCTGCGCGCAGGCGGGTGGGCGGCCTTGGCATCACTTTCCAGGCTGCCCGGAACGCTGGTGCTCGTCCCGCTTTCGGTAGAAGCGCTTATCGCGTGGCGCGCCTCGCGCAAAGCCTATCCTCTGGTTGCCGTTCTCGTTGGCATTAGCGGCGCGCTCCTCTTCCCTCTCTATGTGTGGCTCAGGCACGGACTGCCGCCGTGGACGCCGCTGGTCATTCAGGCCGCGCGTTTTGGCGGCGGATTCGCATTCCCCGGTGTCAATTTGATTAGGGCCATCGGCAATGTGTTCCATGGCGGATTCTTCATCACCGATGCCATGGACATAATGTTCCTGCTGGTGTTCATGGCGCTGGCTTTGCCTGTCTGGAGGAGTCTGCCGCGGGTCTATGGTGTCTACTACTTAACCTATCTCTTGCTTTTTCTAACGCGCACCGGCGGCACCGAGCCGTTGGTGGGCATGGTGCGCTATGTTCTGGCTCTGTTCCCCGCCTTTGTGGTTCTCGGACAGTGGGGGGCGAACCGATGGGTGAATAGGGCGATCACGTACACCAGCCTGGCGGGCCTTCTGTTCATGTCCGCAGGATTCGCATTGTGGTTGTGGATGGGTTGACGCACACCAGGCGAGCAGGTAAGCGAATTCAACCGATCAACTGAGAGTCCGAATCGGCGAGATAAACGCGCGTGTCAATTGACCAGGGGTCGCTAGTCGGCAAGACCAGAGGCGTACGGTGGGCCGCGATTGCGCTGGGGTGCGTTGCCTCGGCGGTTCTTCTCGCGCGAATCATCCTGCCAGAACGAGGCCTGGATGTCACCGGTTGGCGGGCTCTCTACGATTTGGCCTTCGCCATTACATTGACGCTGGCTGTCGTCATTGTCGGGTTTGGCGCCGGACATCGAATCGCACGGGCCTTCTCCCGAGAGCGCCCAGCCGCCTTTGGGAGCGCTCTGTTGTCGATTGCGTTGGGCCTGGGCGCACTCGCCTACGGCATATTCGGGCTTGGTCTGGTTGGGCTCTTTTCGCGCTGGGCCCTCGTGGGCTGGGTTCTCGCTCTCGGGCTGTGGTCGCGGCGCGAGATCGTTATGGGTGTCGAGGGAGTCCTTGGCGAGGTCACGCGCTTGGGAGCTAGGTGGCGGACGCTCCCAAACCCGCAGCGGCTTGTCCTTGTCGTATGTTGCGCTCTTGGTTCTATGGCATTGCTGCAGGCGTTAGCACCGCCGTGGGACTATGACGGGCTGATGTATCACCTGCAGGGTCCGCGTCTGTTCTTGGACGCAGGCCGTGTTCTTCTCCTGCCGGAGAATTGGCAGGCGAACGGCCCCTTCACGGTGGAAATGGTCTTCGGACTGGGACTCTCCCTCGGCAGTGACACGTTTGCCAAGCTGATCCACACGACATTCGCTGTTCTCTTGGTCGTCTCGACCTTCGCGCTCGGCCGACGAGCGTTTGGCAACGCAGGAGGCTGGGTAAGCATTGCTCTCATCGCGGGTGTGCCGCTCCTTGGTTTTTGGGCGAGCCTGGCCTATGTCGACATGGCCTGGGCTCTGTTTCAGACGCTCATGTTCCTCTGCCTGGTGCGCTGGGATGGAGACCACCAGAGAGAGGGAGTCATTCTTGCGGGAGTCTTCGCCGGGTTGGCCGCCGGATGCAAGTATCTCGGGCTGGGTGCAGCCGCGCTCGGCGGGTTGTGGCTGATTGGGCAGTTGCGATACCCGCCGTGGCGGACGGCACTCAAATCGGCTGCGCTCTTCGGCGGGCTGGCGGCAGGAGTCGCGCTCCCGTGGTACGTGAAGAACTGGGTCATGTCGGGCAATCCAGTTTTCCCATTTCTGGTGGGTGGACCCGGCTGGGACGCGGAGCGGCTTCGGCTTCTGATGGACTATCTCTACAGCTTTGGAACGGGACACACGCCGCTCGACTACATGTTGCTGCCTTGGAACCTCTTCGCCCGTTCGGGGGCCTACGGGACCTTTATGCGAGCGCTCGAAGTCCCGAATGTGCTGCTTGTTCTTGGGCTGCTCTATCCACTCGGGCGACGGACGCGGGTCGCGGATTCGATCGCCGCCTTGGCTGGTGGCGGGTTCCTGCTCTGGGCCCTCGGCACGCAGCAGACCCGTTTCCTGCTCGCGTTGCTGCCGGCGTTGGCGGTCACTTCGTCCGGCTTCATCCTGAGAATCGCAGACTGGACCCGCCCGCGGTGGTGGGCACGAGCGGCAGGCATGGTCGTCCTGGCAATTCCGGTAGCCCTGGCCGTCTTCTGGAGCGGATTCCTCGTCTGGTATGCGAGTCCGGCTGCCGTGGTGTTTGGGGTCGAATCCAAGCAAGCTTTCCTTCAACGCCGCGTCCCGGACTTCCGCGCGCTGCGATTCGTGGCAGGCAACGTGCCGGCGGCTGGGCGCGTGCTCATGCTGTGGGATGGTCAGGGTTACTACTGTGATGCCCGCTGTCTGCCGGATACCGATCAATCGGTGTGGCCGCGCCTGGCGGCGGGGCAGCCTGAGCCCGCTGAACTCGCTGCGGAATTGAGGGCGGCTGGAGTAACGCATCTGCTCTATTCGCGAGATAGTGACGTGTTCGTCGAAGAACGCGATCGACGCGGATTGCACCGCGCCAGCCGGGACTATCTTCTTGGCCAGTTCCTTCCGCAATGTGCGTCTGAGGTCTACCGCGACGAGTGGGTCGAATTGTACGAACTGCACTGTCCCGCGCCTGGCTGATGGCCGGGGGCTGCGACGATGTGTGCGAGAATCAGAATCCCTTCAACCAAGGCGATGATGACCATCTCAAGTATGCGTGGGTTCCCAAGGTCTAGCCGATGAAGCGCGCGTGGTACCTGCATCCGCTTCTATTCGCGGTCTATCCCGCCCTCGGCCAGATCGCCTTCAACGTGACCCAGAACTCGCCGCTTCTGGGCGGCCGCAACCTGGCCGTTTCGTTGCTGGTTGGGATCCTCCTCTTGTTGCTGGGATGGGCCCTCACCCGCGAAGTCCACCGGGCGGCGTTCATCGCGTCTCTATGCTCCTTCCCTGTCTTGGCCTATGGACACGTATTCCTGTTGGTGCAGGGCGCGCATTTCGGACCGCTCGTATGGGGCCGGCATGAGGTGGTGCTCGCTCTTTGGGCGCTGCTCATCCTCGTGCTGGGCAGCCGTTGGACTTGGAAGCGACTGCGCAACCCACAACTCATAACCCAGTTCATGAATGTTGCTGCCATGGCGGCGGTAGCCCTTCCCACCCTCAAGATCGGTTGGATTCTCGCCTCCACCGCGGTCGATTCCGCCAGACTTCAGGGCAAACGCGTCACCCTGGACTCGGGCGCTATTCACCTGCGGGGCGACGCCCGGCCCGACATCTACTATATCGTCCTGGACGGATATGGCCGGGAGGATGTGCTTCGGGAATTCTATGGTCTGGACAACGGTGAGTTCACTGACTTCCTCAGCTCGCGCGGCTTCGCGGTCGCGGGGCAAGCACAGGCCAATTACATGCAAACGGCTCTCTCGTTGGCCACCTCCCTCAACATGAGCTACATGGACAGCCTAGGGTCAGTGCTCGGACCCCGTTCGCAGGACCGCGAGCCGTTGGTCGAGCTCATCCGCAACAGCCTGGTACGCGAAAGCCTGGCGAGGCAGGGCTACGAGTTTGTCGCTCTCTCGAGCGGGATCTACTTCACAGAAATTCGAAATGCCGATGTCTATTTGTCGCCGTTTCGCTCGAATCTAAATGAGCTGGAGGGATTGTGGCTTAGCACCACGGCGGCGGCGCTACTCAAGGACCCGGAAAGTCTCGGGTTGTCCATTCCTTCCTACGAGAACAGCCGCCGCCTTATCGAGTATGCTTTTCAGAAATTGAAAGAGGCTGGTTCCCGGCCGGGGCCGCAGTTGGTCTTCGCGCACATCGTTGCGCCGCATCCGCCATTCATCTTCGATGCCTCTGGCAGACCGGTTGACCCTCCATGGCCGTACCACACCGGCGACGGGGAACGATGCTGCGGCACGGTCCACGAGTATCAGATCGGGTACACCCAGGAATTGGGGTTTGTCAATGACCAGATGGAGGAGGTCATTGATGCGATCCTGGAGAGGGCGGAAACGCCTCCGGTCATCCTGATTCAAGCGGACCACGGACCGGGCGCACTTCTCAGCTTACGCTATGTTGACCGGACATGCCTGCGCGAACGAATGCCAATCTTGAGCGCCTACTACCTGCCCGCGAGCGGGACTGACGCAGTGTATCCTGGGATCACACCGGTCAACAGCTTCCGGGTCGTGTTCAACTCGGTCTTCAATGCGGGCTTGGACCTTCTGCCTGACCGAAGCTACTTCTCGACCTGGTATAGACCATACGACTTCATTGATGTGGCAGGCCGGGTGCAGCAGTCCTGCGCGTCTCTGGATGGGACGGGCGTCATCCCCTCGCCATAAAGCTCGGAGGAGCACCAAGGTTGGCCATTGCCTGCCGAGTGCTTGCGCGCAAGAGGATGAACCCGCCAAGCCCGCAGCATGAGGCCGCTCCTCGCTGGTTGAGAAGGGCGGGCGTGACCGTTGATCCCGCGTGGAGAGCGACTCGTGGGCTTGCATTGGTGGACACCTGTTGAGGTCCGCCTTCGCAGGGCCGGAGCAGGTTGTGGCCTCGAACCGTAGACGGTTTGGATATCAATGCCGATGAAAGCGCGACGGCCTGCAATCCCTCACCCATGGTTGGTGGCCCTGGCGGCTCTTGCCGTACTGGGCGCCTTTGCCGCGCGCGTGCTGTCGACCCATTCCTGGAATCCGGATGCCTTCGTTTTACGTACTCCGCCCGATCTTCCCGCAGGGCAATCCTGGGGCGTCGGCTACGATGGCCGCTTCGCCTATGCCATCGCGGTCAATCCATGGGGCTCGACCGCCGACCTTGACCAACCGGAGCTGCGCTACCAGCGCATCCTCTACCCGCTGGTGGTCAAGATGCTCAGCCTGGGCAAGGCCGCGGTCGTTCCATGGATGCTGCTGGCGGTCAATTTGGCCGCCTCGATCGCGGCTGCCGCGGCGCTCGCCCTCTTGCTCGCGCGGCGTGGCGCCTCGCCCTGGCTGGCGCTGGTGCTCATCCTTTCGCTGGGCTTTCTTCTGGCACTGCGCATGGACCTGCTCGAGCCGATGGCGCTGGCTCTCTCGCTATGGGCGGTGTTCGCCCTCGAGAACCGCCGTTTGGCTCTCGGCGCCTTTCTGCTTGCGCTGGGCGCTCTGGCCAAGGAGATCACGATCGTTTTCACGCTGAGCTGGGTGCTGGCGGCATGGTTCGGCGGGAGGCGCCGGGCGGCGCTGGGTGTCCTGGTTGTGGCGGTGCTGCCCTTCGCCGCATGGCTGCTCGCCGTGCGGGCGTGGTTTGGCTCCTCGGCAGAGATGCTCGCCAAGACGCAGCTCGGGTGGTTGCCCTTCGCCGGGTTGCGTCACCTGGCCGACCCGGTGAGCCGGGGAGTCGTTTTGATTTGGGTGATCGCGCCCGCGATTCTTTTCGGGTACTTGGCCGCCCGCGATCTGGTGCGGGGGCCGCGTGAACCGCGCAGCGCCGACGCATGGCTGGTGATCGGTTCCGCCGCGCTCATCTCGGTACTGCCGCAGCCCTCGTGGGTCGATCCGCTGGCCATTATCCGCTTTGGGTTGGGGCTGGTGGCCGCCGTTCTACTCTGGTCGGCAAGCTACCGGCCGCGCCTTCTTCCGCTGACCGCCGGATTGTGGGCCTGGTCCGGGCTGCTGCTATTCGTCATCCCACGGATGGTCTGATGGACGCGAAGCGCATGCGCCTTACGCCGCTCGGCATCGCAGGGCTCTTCCTCGCAAGCCGGCTCTTGCTCCTGGCCGGACTCCCGCTGGATGGAATCACGGGTTACAGCGACCTGCACCATTTCTATGAACTCGCACGGCTTCCGGGGTTGCCGTTCGCCAACTATTGGGTCGAATTCCCGCCCGTGTTCCCCTTCTTGGCCAAGCTGATGTTCCTGCTTTGCTCTGGACGCGAGTCAACCTTCGCCACGATGGCCGCGATGGTCTTCTCGCTTGCGCTGGCCGCCAGCGTGTTCTGCTTCTCCAAGCTTGACCTGCTCGTGAACCAACGCGAAGTGCCTGGCGCGGCGACCTTTGTGTTCGCTGCCATCCTGGCAGGCCTTCCGTACGGCTGGTGGTTCTTCGATCCGCTGGCGCTGCTGGCCATGCTGTGGGGCGTATGGCTCATCCTCAAGGATCGATGCGCTGCGGGCGGGATCGTGCTGGGGCTTGGAGCGCTGGTGAAGTGGTTTCCACTGCTGGCACTGGTCGTCGCGTGGCGCGGCCGCTCAACGAAGCGAGCGCTCATGGCCATCGCCTCTGCCCTGGCGGTCATCCTCATAGTACTGGGAGGGCTCTACCTCGCCGCGCCGGACATGACTGCCGCCTCGCTGCGCTCACAACTCAGCAAGGGCTCGTGGGAGACCGTGTGGGCGCTGGTGGATGGCAACATGGGAACAGGCAACTTCGGGCCGGAGAGCGAGCGCGCAGATCCGCGACTTGCCGCGCAACCCATGGGCAACCCGGCAAGAATCCCCTCATGGCTTACGCTGATCCCATTCGCGGGTCTCGGGCTCGTGGCTCTGGTGAAGATCCCGCGCGGCGGCGCGCGCGAGCAAGTGGCCTTCTTGGGAGTCACCTGGGCGCTCTTCCTGCTCTGGTCGCCTGGGTGGAGCCCGCAGTGGGTTCTGTATCTCTTGCCGCTCACCTTGCTGGTGCTCCCGCTTCCGCGCGGCGTGGTGCTGTCGCTGGCGCTAGTGATTGTCAGTCTGCTTGAGTGGCCCATCCTCCTCTCACGCGGGTCTTTCGAGGGCCTGTACCTCACGGTGCCGGTGCGGACGATGTTGGTGGCGGCGATGGGCATGCTGATGGCGTTTCCCCGGCTAGGTGAAAACCGTGCGCGTGAAGAAAGCTAGGGTTCTGGCCACGGCGTCTATGCGCATAGCCACACGAGTCAGGGCAGCCAGAAGGTTCTGGAGTCCGGCATCTCGATTATCGGCGAGCGCCGGCTCGGAACTCAGTTCAGAAGGAGCCGATTGAGCATGGTGTCACGCGCCGACGCGTCTCGCGGGCGCATGCTGCGGATGGCGATTGCCTGCCTGGCCCTCGCGGCGGGCGTGGTCATTCTCTTGGTGGCCAACCAGCGGTTCGTCGCCGCGAGCCCAGGCGGCAACGATTTCCTGGTGCACTGGGTCGGGACGCGGGCTCTCCTCTTCGAGAAGGTCAGCCCATACAGCGACACCGTGGCCATGAAGATTCAAACGCTGGCCTATGGGCGGCCGGCGCACGCGGGAGAGCACGAGCTGCGGGTCGCCTACCCGCTCTATTCCATCGTGTTGTTCGCGCCGTTCGCGATGGTGGCCGATTATGCTCTTGCCCGATCGCTGTGGATGACGGTGCTGGAGGTGGCTTTGCTCGGGGCGGCCCTCGCGGGCTTGCGCCTGGCGCGTTGGCGCCCGTCGCTTCCCGTTGCCGCGGCCTATCTGCTCTTTGCCGTTACCTGGTATCACGGGGTGCGCCCACTGGTCAACGGCAATGCGGTGATCGTCGTTGCGCTCCTGATCGCGCTGGCACTGCTTGCCCTTCGGGCAGGGCGCGATGGGACGGCAGGGGTGCTCTTGGCGGTATCGACCATAAAGCCTCAGGTGGTGGTCCTGCTCGTGCTCTTCGTCGGGCTATGGGCGATCGCCTCGCGGCGCTGGAGGCTCGTCATCGGATTCGTGGGCACGCTGGCCGCGTTGCTCGCTCTCAGCCTGGTCCTTTTGCCCAGTTGGCCCGCGGAGTTCCTGCGTGAAGTGATCCGCTATCCTGCCTACAATCCACCCGGCACACTGGGCACTGCGCTGGAAGCAATGCTCCCCGGTATCGGCGCGCAGATGGGGTGGGGTGTCACGCTTGTCCTGGGCGTGCTGCTGCTCATCGAATGGCGCAGGGCATTGGGCCCAGCGCCAGCAAGCTTAGAGTGGGCAGTCAATCTGGTTCTCGCAGCGAGCTGCTGGATCGGGATCCAGACCGACCCGGGGAATTTCATCGTGTTACTTGCTCCACTCGCAGCGATTCTCGCCTCGATCGCAAATGCGGTACGCCGGGGCGGCGAAGTGCTTGCCCTGGCCGTCATGGTTGTTCTTCAGGCGGGGCCGTGGATGGTCTTCATTTCGACGCTTGAGCGCGGTCCACAGCCTGTCCAGGGACCAGCCATGTTCATCCCGCTGCCGTTCGTTGTGCTGGCCGGGTTGTACGTGTATCGACGTCGGATGGTCGAGGCCATGGAAGTTGAGCACCGCTGACGGCCATTCCCGCCACGGGTTCACCGGCATGCAGCGACTCGCGGCATGAGAAGGGCGCATGGCCTGGTGCGCCGATCGCGAAGGAGATAGAGAATGAGAAAGACCGGTTCATGGTTGCCTAGGCTATTTGCCATCGCAAGCGCCGCTATCAGCGCCCTCGCGATGGCGCTCTGCCTCTTGCTCATCGGCACACGGCGAGCGGCCGCAAACCAGGCGCGCCTGACTGAGGTGCTCACCAACGCCTTCGTCCGGTCGGGCGTTCTTACCGATCTGCTTGCACCGAATCTGGTCAAAGGATTCGCCGGCGGCGAGCGCGCTTTCGCCTCCCTCACCGAGGATGAGCTGCGCAATATTCTGCGCACCCTCTTTCCCGTCGAATGGCAAGAGGCCCAGGCCCGCCAGTTGGCCGACCAGGCCTACGCCTATCTCTCAGGGGCGGGGGAGGTTGCCAGCCTGAGCATCTCGCTCGAAGAACCTCGGCGCTTGATCGCCGGTGCGGCGGGAGAACGTGTGGCCCAGATCATGGTTCGATCCTGGCCGGCCTGCTCCACGGCGCAGATCGCGGAGCTGGATAGTGCACGCGAGATCGAGCCCGAGATGTTCGGCTGTGAGCCTCCGGAGCCCGCGGCCTCGCGGGTCGTCAAATCCTTGGCCGCTTCGCTTCGCGAACTGGCCCAGGCGGCTCCTCCTGCCTTCAACTTCGGTGGCCAGCCAGGGTCGGGCGAGGCGTTGCGCGAGGTGCACGCGGTGCTCGAGACCCTCGCGCTGGGGATGGTCCTAGCGCTCTTCGTTTCTGCCGCCGGGCTGATGTTCGCGCTGGCCCTTGCCGCGCGTTCCCTCAAAGCGGTTCTGCGCTGGTCAGGAATCACATGGATGAGCGGAGCCGCTATGGCCCTTCTGGTCGCCCTGGCTTTGCTCGCGGCTCGCAACCGGCTGCCCACCGGTTTTGCCGATGCCCCCAGCGCGTTGCGCGAGGCGATGGCCACCGTCGTTCGCGGTGTGGTCGGCTTGGCCATGGGCGCCACGTTTGTCGTGAGCGTTCCAGCGCTCTTGGTTGGAAGCGGGTTCACGGTTGTCTCCATTGTGTGGCGAAGGCCCGCCGGCCTTCAGGTGGCAAAGCAGTCTGAGCGCCTTGCCGAGGTCGCGCCCGGGGCCGTGCCTCCAGCGCGAGAGACACGCGGTGCGCAAACCCTGCCCATGCCCGCTGCGCCAGAGGAGGGCGAGCGGCCACGAGGCCTCTTCGGTTAGCGAATGCAGACTGGGATGGGGCGCCTAGCGGCGCCCTACGGTGTGCAAGAGGACGAAGTTGGGCGGGCCGGGGACCGACAGGGGCAGCCCGGCAATGAGCACCACCTGCTCCCCAGGCCGGATGGGCGAGGCGGCGATCATGGCTGCTTCGACGTGGGCCAGCATCTCCTCGAGCGTGTTCGCCTCCGGCACCAGATAAGGCACCACCCCCCACATCATCGCCATGCGCGGGTACGTCGCGGCCTCGGGCGTGAAAGCCAGGATCGGCGCTTGCGGGCGCTGCTTCGACATCAGGCGTGCGGCGCGGCCGGTGCGGGTAAAGACCGCAATCGCTGCCACGTCGCGATCGACGCCCAATTCCTTGGCCGCATGCGCGATGGCCAACGCATCGTCTTGCGTGTCAATGGTCTCGGGGCCGTGCCATCGTCCCCACTGGCTCAGATGCTGCTCGGCCTCCTCCAGGATGAGAGCCATCGTGCGCACCGCTTCGACCGGGTACTTGCCCACCGCCGTCTCGCCTGAGAGCATCACCGCATCCGTGCCGTCGTAGACCGCGTTGGCCACGTCGGAGGCCTCCGCCCGCGTGGGCCCGGGGTTGGTGATCATCGTCTCGAGCATCTGCGTGGCGGTGATGACCAGCGTGCCGCGCAGATTGGCGGCCTGAATAATCTGCTTCTGCGCGGTGGGCACCACGGCGGCCGACATCTCCACGCCCAGGTCACCTCGCGCCACCATCAGCCCGTCGGCCACCTGGGCGATGGCTTCCAGGTTCTCCACCGCCTCGGCCCGCTCGAGCTTGGCGATAAGCGGCAGGCGCGTCTGGCTCGGGTCGAGCGCGAGAACCGCCTGGCGCGCGCGGGCCATATCCTCGGCACGGCGCACGAACGAGACGGCGATGGCGTCCACCCCGTTTGCGAGGGCGAAGGCAATATCGGCACGGTCTTTCTCGGTCAGGGAAGGCGCCGAGAGACGCACCCCGGGCAGGTTCACCCCTTTGTGGGGTAGGAGTGGGCCGCCCTCGAGCACCCGCGTCGAGATGTCCTCGCCTCGTACTGCCAATACCTCCAGCCGCAGCCGTCCGTCGTCGAGCAGCAGGTGATTCCCGGGACGCACGTCGGCCGGGAGTGTCGGCCAATCCACCGACACGCAGTCACGGTTGCCGGGCACCGTGCGTGTGGTGAGCACAAAGAGCGCCCCGGGTTCGAGCTCCGCTTTGCCGCCCTGGATCGGTCCGGTGCGGATCTTGACCCCCTGCAGGTCGGCCAGGATCGCGACCGCACGCCCGGCGCGAGCCGCCACCCGACGGATGAGGGCAATGGCGCGGGCGTGGTCGTTGTGGGTGCCGTGCGAGAGGTTGAGGCGCGCCACATCCATGCCGGCCGAGATCATGGCGGTGAGGGTCGCCTCGTCGCGCGAGGCCGGCCCGACCGTAGCTACGATGCGTACGCGTCGAAGGTGCGTGGTCACAGGCGGACTCCCAGTCGTACTTCCAGTCTGAGGTGAAGGCCTAGAGGAAGCGCAGTTCGCGGGCCTGCTCTTCCAGCGCCTCCCGGAAATCGGGGTGGGCGATGGCAATGAGCGCCGTCGCCCGCTGGCGGATGGTTTTGCCGTAGAGCGACGCCACGCCGAACTCGGTCACCACGTAATGCACGTGGTTGCGGCTGGTGGTCACCCCGGCACCGGTTTGCAGCATGGCCGCGATGCGGCTCACGCGCCGCCCGTCGCGCAAGACGCTCGTGCTCGGCAGGGCGATGATCGGCTTGCCGCCCTTGCTGCGCGAGGCGCCGTAGATGAAATCCACCTGGCCGCCTACACCGGAATAGAAACGCGGGCCGATCGAATCGGCGCACACCTGCCCGGTAAGGTCCACCTCAATCGCCGAATTGATCGCCACCATCTTGTTGTTCTGGGCGATGATGAACGGGTCGTTGATGTATTCCTGCGGATGGAATTCGACGATCGGGTTGTCGTCCACAAATTCGTACAAGCGCCTCGTGCCCAGGGCGATACCGGCCACGATCTTGCCCGGGTGCAGCGTCTTCTTTTCGTTGTTGATCACGCCGGCTTCTACCAGCGCCACCACACCATCCGAGAAGAGTTCGGTGTGAATGCCCAGGTCCTTCTTGCTGCGCAGGTGATGCAGCACGGCGTCCGGGATGGCACCGATGCCGGTTTGCAGCGTGGAGCCGTCTTCGATCAGCTCGGCGATGTGCGCGGCAATCTGCAGGCTGAGCTCATTCGGCTCGCCCATCTGAAGCTCGGTGGGGATGTACGAGACCGGGACGGCGTAATTGATTTTGGAGAGATGGATGAACGAATCGCCCAGGGTGCGCGGCATCTTGTCGTTGACTTCGGCGATGACGATGCGCGCCTTCTGGGCGGCGGTCTTGGACAGGCCGGCCTCGATTCCCAGACTGCAGAATCCGTGTTCGTCGGGCGGGCTGACGTGGCACAAGGCCACATCCAGCGGAAGCACGTCGCGGGCAAACAGGAGCGGTACCTCCGAAAGAAAAACCGGCGTGAAATCGGCCCGTCCATCCTGCACTGCCGGGCGCAGCGTGTCGCTGATAAAGAGTGTGTTGACGCGCAGGTGCCCTTGCATATCTGGGTTCACGTGGTCGGCCGAGCCGAATGCGAGGGCCTGAACGATCTCGACGTTTTCGAGCTGCGGCGCCCGCCGCACCAGCGCCGCCAGCAAGACCTTGGGCACGGCGGCATTGCCCGTCAAGTACAGGCGCTGGCCGGATTGGATCACCTCGATCGCCGTGTCGGCGTCGACTTGCTTCGACTTGTACAGTTCGAGCCAGCGCATCCTCAGATCTCGCTTTCCACAGGGAACTCGGGCATGGAGAGGTGGAGCAGGCGGCCGGCCTGGGTGCATACACCCGCGGCCAGCGCAGGGCTGGAGGCCACAGCCGCCTCGAAGCCCAGCCGCGCCAGGAGTTGGATGTAGGGCAGGGCCACGCCCGTCAGCGCGTGGGTGGCGGTGCGGCCCACCACGCCGCCCATGTTGGGCACCGCGTAATGGATCACGTCTTCGTCCACGTAGGTCGGGCGGTCGTGGCGGGTGGGGCGGGAAGTCTCCACGCAGCCCCCCTGGTCGATCGAGAGATCCAGGATGACTGAGCGGCGCTTCATCGAGCGCACCATCTCGCGGGTAACCAGGATCGGCGCGCGCTCGCCGGGAACGTACACGGCGCCGATGAGCACGTCCACGTAACGGCACACGCGCGCGATGTTGACGGTGCTCGAAAGTATCGTCGTCAGGCGCCCAGGGAAGAGATTGTCGATTTCCTCCAGACGCAGCGGATCGCGATCGAGCACAGTGACGT
Organism: uncultured Anaerolineales bacterium; assembly: GCA_964353865.1. Lineage (GTDB taxonomy): Bacteria > Chloroflexota > Anaerolineae > Anaerolineales > RBG-16-64-43 > RBG-16-64-43. The sequence continues at coordinate 22,665 of CAYGXJ010000079.1, forward strand.
GCGCGGCCAGGCCCAGGAAAGCGCGCGCCGCGCTGCGTCCCACGGCGCCAGCCCCGACAATGCCGACCTCGGCCGGCGGCACGCCGGGAATGCCGCCCAAGAGGATGCCCTTGCCGCCGTGGTCATTCTGCAACAGGCTGGCGGCCACCTGCGCCGCCAAACGCCCGCCGATGTCGCTCATGACCCGCAGCACCGGCAGCCGTCCGTCGGGGAGCTGGATCTGCTCGTAGGCAATGGCGTTTATCTTGTGGTCCAGCAGCGTGCGCACCTTTTGCGGCTGGGCGGAGGCCAAATGCAGGAAGGCCATAATCGTCTGGCCTTCTTCGAGCCAATCCAACTCCTCTTGCAGCGGGCGCTCGACCTTGACCATCAGATCGCCGCGACGGAAGGCTTCCTCGCGCGAGAAGGCGATCCGCGCGCCCGCCTGTTCGTAGTCGGTGTCGGAAAAGCCGGCGCCGAGCCCGGCATCGTGCTCGATGTAGACGGTATGGCCTTGCTCGCTGAGTGTGGCCACTGCCGACGGAGCCAGGCCCACGCGGTAATCGTAAGCACGACGTTCCTTGGGTACGGTGATGTTCATGCGTGCTCCTTGGCAGTATGTGGCGGGCTGGGCGCGCAGCCGGGGCCGGCGGTATGCCGGTCAGCCGCCTTTCAAAACGCGGGCGATGCGTTCGAGAGCCCAATCCACCGTCGGGCGATCGATCACCAGCGGGGGCGCGAAGCGGATGACGTTCTCGTGTGTCTCCTTGGTCAGCACGCCTTCGCGCATGAGGGCCTCGCAGAAAGCGCGCGCGCCGCCCGCGGCCTTGTGCAATTCCACGCCGATGAGCAGGCCCTTGCCTCGCACCTCGCGCACGTGAGGGCTGGGGATCTCGGCTAGTCGCTCGATAAAGTATTCGCCCAGCGTTGTGGCGTTTTCGACCAGACCTTCCTCAAGGATGACTCGCACTGCCTCGCGGCCGACGGCCGCGGCCAACGGGTTGCCGCCAAATGTCGATCCATGCTCCCCCGGCTGGAAGAGATTCATCGTTGCTTCATTCGCGAGCACCGCCGAGACCGGGTAGACCCCGCCGCCCAGGGCTTTGCCCAGGATCATCACGTCCGCCCGGACGCTCTCGTGACTGCAGGCCAGGAACGCTCCGGTGCGGCCCAGACCGGTCTGGATCTCGTCGGCCATGAGCAGCACGTTGTTGCGATTGCAGATCTCACGCAGGCGGGAGAGGAAACCGGCCGGCGGAACGATCACGCCCGCTTCACCCTGGATCGGTTCGACCAGAATGGCTGCGGTGTTGGGGGAGATGGCGGCCTCGACCGCGCGCGCATCGCCGTAGGGCAGAGTGATGAATCCCGGCGTGAAGGGCCCGAAGTCATCCCGATAATGGGCTTCGCTCGAGAACGACACGATGGAGATCGTTCGTCCGTGGAAGTTGCCGGAGAAGGTGATGATCTGCGCTTGTCCGGCGGGCACACCCTTGACGCGATAGGCCCACTTGCGCGCAAGCTTCAGCGCCGTCTCAACCGCCTCGGCGCCGGTGTTCATCGGCAGCACACGCGGATAGCCGGTGGCGTCGGTCAGCGTCTGGTAGAACAGGCCGAGTTGGTCGTTGCGGAAGGCGCGCGAGGTGAGTGTGAGACGCGACGCTTGGTCGCTGAGGGCGCGCAGGATGCGCGGGTGGGCATGGCCCTGGTTGAGCGCGGAGTACGAGCTCAGGCAGTCGAGGTAGCGCCGGCCCTCGACGTCGTAGACCCACACACCTTCGCCGCGCGTGAGCACCACGTCGAGCGGCTCATAGTTGTGCGCACCAAGCCTGTCCTCCAAATCAATGTAGTCGCGCGCCTCGGGCATGCGGTCAGCCTCGCGGTGCCAGGAGCCGCACCAGCAGCGCCTTCTGGGCGTGCATGCGGTTCTCCGCTTGGGGGAAAATGGCCGAGTGCGGACCGTCCGCCACCTCATCCGTGAGCTCTTGACCACGATGCGCCGGCAGGCAGTGCATCACAATCGCCCTCGGGTCGGCCAGCGCGAGGAGTGCGGCGTTCACCTGATAGGGCGGGAAGACGGCAGCGCGTTTGGCCTGCTCTGCTTCCTGCCCCATACTGGTCCAGGTGTCGGTATATACGATGTCGGCATCGGTAACGGCTTCCCGCGGGTCGTGCGTGGTGACGACTTGGCTGCCGGTCTCTTGCGCGAATTGCCGTCCCTGAGCCAGAGCGTCGGCCGGCAAGTCATAGCCGGGTGGGTTGCCGATGGTAAAATGCATACCCGATTTGGTAGCAGCAAAGAGCAATGAGACAGCTACGTTGTTGCCATCACCTACGTAAGCCAACTTTAGCCCCTTGAGGTTCCCCAGTTTTTCCCAAATGGTGAAGATGTCGGTGATGCCCTGGCAAGGATGGCTGTAATCACTCAGACCGTTGATGACAGGCGCACGTGAGTGTTGGGCCAGTTGCAAGACATGATCGTGGGCAAAAACGC
>CAYGXJ010000080.1:0-24307 GCA_964353865.1 uncultured Anaerolineales bacterium
ATGCGGACCCGCATGTCCGGTGGTGTGAGAGGGAGGATGGGCGACCCATCCTCCCTACTCGATCACCATGGTGATGCGGGCACTCCGCTCTTATTGGCCCTGTTCCTCGCGCACGTACCAACTCCCGCTGCGGTCGCCGGCTTCCTTAGGCGACCGATCGAAATAGATGAGGAAAACTCGCTCGGCGGAGGTGCGCACGCGGAAGTAGTCGCGGCCCACGCCCCACGAACCGCGCCGCGTGGCCGCCCGCGCATGCGCCTCCTGCATGTTCTCGGCGAATCGGCCGCGCCGCTCGAAATTGTGCCATTCCTCGAGCAGCTCGGCCACCTGGTAACGATCCCCGCGCCAGGTGAAGGCGGCCGGGCAGCCGGGCTTCTTCGACAGCAGCGGGTCCTTGTCGAACTCCGCCTCAATCGGCTCACCGATGAAGTGAGCTTCGCCGGCTGAACTGCTCACGCCCGAACCTCGCCTGGCCATCCGCTGCCCGAGCCGCCGATCATTTTCCGGCGATGAAGTCCTCGGTCCGCTGGCGGGCCTCGTCGTCGGTGAATTGCTTAGGGGGAGTCTTCATGAAGTACGACGAGGGCCCGATCACCGCCCCCTTCACCCCGCGATCGAGTGCCAGCTTGGCGCAACGCACGGCATCGATCACCACCCCGGCCGAGTTGGGCGAATCCCACACTTCCAGTTTGAGCTCCACTTCCAGCGGCACATTGCCGAAGGTGGTGCCTTCCATGCGGATGTAGCACATCTTGCGGTCGGTCAACCACGGCACGTAATCGCTCGGCCCAACGTGGACGTTCTCGGGCGGCAGGGTGTAGGGCAGCTGCGAGGTGACGGCGCCGGTCTTGGAGATCTTCTTGGATTCCAGCCGCTCGCGCTCAAGCATGTTGAGGAAATCGGTGTTGCCGCCGAAATTGAGCTGGTAGGTGCGGTCGAGGCGCACGCCGCGATCGACGAACAGGTTGGTGAGGGCCCGATGAACGATCGTGGCGCCCACCTGGCTCTTGATGTCATCTCCGATGATGGGCAGCCCGCGCTCCTCGAAGCGCTTCTGCCAGTAGCCCTGGCTGGCAATGAAGACCGGGATGCAGTTGACCATGGCGCACCCGGCCTCCAGGATTTGCTCGACGTACCACTTGGTGGCCATCTCTGAGCCCACCGGAAGATAGCTGACCACGACGTCGGTTTGGGTTTCCTTGAGGATGCGCACAATGTCATCGGTCGGCCCGGGGGCCTTCTTGACCACCTCGGAAAGATACTTGCCCAGGCCGTCGTGAGTCATGCCGCGGTGGACTGGCACGCCGAGCTTGGGCACCTCGGCAAAGCGGTAGGTGTTGTTCGGATAGGCGTAGATCGCTTCCGCCAGATCCTTACCCACTTTGCCTTCGACGACATCGAAGGCCGCGGTGAACTCGATATCTCCGATGTGATAGCCGCCCAGATTGGCGTGCATCAGGCCGGGGATAAACACCCCGTCGGCGGCGTCGCGATAGAACTGCACGCCCTGCACCAGCGATGAGGCGCAGTTGCCCACGCCGATGATGGCCACACGGACTTTCTTCTCCTCCGACATGTATTCCTCCTTAAACAGCGGGCACGCGGCGTGTTGTGCGGCGAAGCGGCTATGCTATAATCGCGCCACGCCTGCAATGAGTATGAATCCCGCCCTGGCCGTCGACCGTGTGCAGCGCCTTGAGCGCCTGCTTGAGATCAGCCGGGTGCTTGCCACCACGCGCGATCTGCCTCCCCTGATGAAGGCGGTTGTGGACGCGGCGACGGTGCTCACCGACAGTGAAGTCTCCTGCATCTTCCTTTACGACCCCGAAGCCCAACAGTTGCGTCTGGAGTTCGCTCCCTGGCTGACGCCGGAGGCCACTCAGGCCATTTCGGTGCCCCTCGACCACAGCATCGCCGGGCAGGTGTTCCGCCGCAAGCGCCCGGCCGTGCTGCAGGTGCGCGGCCAGGATTCACGCCCACTGCAAGCCCTGGGGCAGCAACTGGGCTTGCCCACGCGCTCGGTGCTGGCCGTGCCCCTCATCTTTCGCGACAAGGCCATCGGCGTGCTCAAGGCCATGAACAAGGGTGGGGGCTCAGATTATACCGGGGATGACGGTTCCATCCTAGAGACGCTGTCCGTGCTGGCGGCGACGGCCATCGGCAATGTGCGCCTGGTGCAGGATGTGCAGGCGGCCTATCAGCAGCTCTCCAGCCTCGACCAGGCCAAATCAGACTTCATCGCGATTGCCTCGCACGAATTCCGCACGCCGCTCGGGCTGATCCTCGGGCATGCCACCTTCCTGCGCGAGGGGGCCACCCCGGAGGTGCTTGAGCAGCTGGATGTCATCATTCGCAACGCCGAACGCCTGAAGAAGATCGTCGAGGACCTCTCGCGCCTCAATCAATTGGACCAGGGCACGACCGAACTGCGCCTGGAGGTCTTTTCGGTTCAGGAATTCCTCGACGAATTGATGCATGGGTATGAGTCCACGGCCACCGAGCGCTACATCTCGTTGCACGACGAGGTCACGCCGGTGGGGATGCTGGTCGAGGCGGATCGCGAGAAGATCCAGATTGCCTTGAGCAACCTGCTCGATAACGCGCTGTCGTTCACCGGTCCGGGGGGCCACGTCTTGGTCGGAGCACGGCAGATACCCGCCGCCAGCGGCGAGCGGGTGGGGTGGGTCGAGTTCGAGGTTGTCGACGATGGGATTGGCATTGCGGCGGACAAACTGCAGCGCATCTTCGACCGCTTCTATCAGGTGGGCTCACACCTGCGCCGGCGCCGGGGAGGCTTGGGGCTGGGACTGTCGGTTGCCAAGTCGATGGTCGAACGTCACAAGGGCCGCATCTGGGCTGAGAGCTTGGTGGGCAAAGGTAGCCGCTTCGCCTTCCGAATCCCCGAACGGCAGAAGCCCAGCCGCGGCGAGGTGGGCGCGGGGGCGTCGTGAGCGGGACGGCGCGTGGCTGCGGTATAATGGGTCGTCAACGGGGCGTGGCTCAGTTCGGTAGAGCGCACGGTTCGGGTCCGTGAGGTCCCGGGTTCAAATCCCGGCGCCCCGACCAGAGAGGCCACTCGCAGCGCGAGTGGCCTTGTTCATTCTCTTCACGAGACACATGGCGACTACCTTGGAAGAGGGCAGAGTATGCATTGCGGGTGGCCGGCGGCGCGCGGCATTTGCACTTGTTGCCTGCACGGACGAGCGCCCTTGCGTATCTGCGGTGGCTCGCCGGCCGCGCGGAAGCGAGGAGCAGGGGGCTTGTCGGGTGTGGGCCTCTGGGAGAGGGGAGCTTCGCTCCCTTCTCCCAAGAGAATCAGTGCTCCCCCTCCCGCGCTGCGGGAGGGGGCAAGGGGTGGGCGCAAGTCGATCAACGATCCGGTCAGGCCACATGTGCGCCTCGGCGCCCCCCTGGAGAAGAGGTAGGAGGCCTAAGCCCCTTGCCAGGCCAATCACTTGCTTGATATGATGCCCTGCCGCGCGCCGTGAGGCGCGCGCCCATCTAACCATCCGACGCGGAGAGATCATGAAACGCACGAATATGTTGATGTCGCTGATACTGGCCGCCGTGCTCGCGGGCTGTGGTACACGACAGCCCACAGCCGCGCCGGCGACGCCGTCGGCCCCATCGAGCCCCAGCTTAGCGCCCCCCACCTCGGTCGCATCGAATCTCCCGCTCAGCATGAATGCGACCTCGGATGAAATCCGCCTGCGTATACTGCTCAGCCACACCTACTGGAATCGATTGTGGCTCGACGCCACACTGACCACCTACCTCCCGGACCCGGTCGCTGAACGCCAGCAACTGTGGGTGGATCAGGGCACAGCGAGTTTCCGATTGCTCAGCGGCCCGCAGGAGGGGGAGGCCGAGCGCTTGACGGTGGCTAACGGCGCGCAGATTAGCATCTTCGATATCAGGACAGGTCAGGCAGAAACGCAAACTCAGATGCTCGCGGCTCCTGGGGGCTTCAACCCTTCAGCGGTTGTGTCCGATTCCATCGTGCCCCATCCGCTCGCCGGCCAGATCGGCACCCGCCTCGCCAGCCTGGTCTTCTCCACGGAATTGGCCCAGCGCGGGGGAAGCTACGTTGCGGCCAACATGGACACTGTCGCCGGACGCTCCGCCATCGTGGTCGATTGGTTCCGCCAGGAGGGCGTGCGGCCTAGCCGCTACTGGGTGGATGTTGAAACGGGAGTCATCCTGCATGCTGAAGAGTTCGGCAAAGCCGGCGGCGAACAGATCGAGAGCGAGGTCCTGGTGCAGCAGGTGGTTTATGACGGGGAGTATGCATCTGGCTTATTCGAACTTGAGCCAGCCACGACGCCGGTGTTCAGCGACGCATTCGGCAACCCGCTCGAGGCAAACGCCCAGCCGCCGACCGCACCCACCGACGACCCGCTCGGGTTCGTTTACCTGACGCGGCCCTCGGGCCCTGGATATACGCAACTCGAGTTCATGCGGCTGCCGGCAAGTTGCCTGGTCGGCGTTGCGTCATGTGCTCAGCCCGAAGTGGTCTCAACACCGTTCGAACTCCCCTACATCGAGTCCGGTGGGTCGATTGCATGGTCGCCCGACGGCAAGCTGGCGGCGTTTGCCTTCCCGCGCGGACAGCCTCGACCGGGCGCATCGCTTTACATGTTCGACGTGGCGACGGGCGAGTGGCGCCTGATCGCGGAGTTCCCGCAGATCGACGTGCCGCTCTTCACCTCGAAGGGCGATTGGATTGCGTTCCGCATCCAGGATGAAAGAGGAGTCGAGCAGGAGTACGCGTTGCGGGTTGACGGCAGCGGACTGCGCAACCTGACGGCGAGCAGCGCGTTGCCCGAGGCCGAACGTCCGTATGTGGTCGACGGATGGATTGGCGACAACGTCATCCTTCGTTCCGGACGACCAGGGCATGAGGGAAACGTGTACCTGGTGCGGGCCAGCGATGGGGCCGTGCGTTCGCTCTTTGCGTCACAACTGACCAAAGCGATGTTCGTGCCTTCCCCGGATGGCAGCCTGTTGGCGTGGACTGAGTTCGACACGGCCTCGCAAACCAACACGCTCAAGGTCATCGCGCCCGATGGCAGCACCTATCGCGAGCTGGCGACCTTCCAGGGGACGCTCTACCCCATCACCTGGTCGCCGCAGATCACCTACCTGGCTTTCAATGTGTACGGGGCACCCAACTCAGTTGGCGACGAGGTGTACATCATCCGCCGCGATGGGCGCGATCTGCGCCAGGTCTTGCGAAGTGAAGGCGTCCTGCGCCTCCTCTTTTCGCCGGATGGGATGTACTTGATTGTCGCCGCGCCAGGCGTCGATCCGCTCGTGGCAATTGACCTGACGACCAATGCTGTTCACGTGCTGCACCTGGGGCAGACAGAGCCCGACCATACCTGGCGGCTGATCGGATGGGCGGCGGCGGAATAGAAGCGAGGGGGACACATGCTCTGGGCTTCCCATCCTTTGCTGACAAGGGAGGATATGACCGCGCCCCACGTCTTCGGCGTCGTGCTTCGTCTCCTGCCTGTGGGCCGCTCGTGCACTCCACGAGAAGACCGCGGTCGATCCCGGACACCGGTCTAATAATCTTCACATCGTGCACGCAGTTCCCCCGGCGCCCGAATGGGACCGCCACTGTCCACTATCATGGTACACTTCCCTTCACCCGCTTGTATTGCCCATGCATGTGAGGGATTCATGTGAACATCAACTTCGCAATGTGGAAAACCGCCTTCTGGACCCTGGTCAAGATGGACAAGAAGGAGGAGTGGGACCGCCTGGATGTCGTCTCCAAGTGGTTGATCGCCACGCGCTCGGCGGTCACGGCGGTGACCCTGTACTCGTGCGTCATCGCCGGACTGCTGGCCTGGCGTGATGGCTACTTCTCCTGGGGGCCATTCCTCATTGTTGCGCTGGGGCTCTTCCTCGCCCACGGAACCAACAATCTGCTCAACGATTACACCGATTCGAATCGCGGCCTCGACAAGGACAACTACTTCCGCACCCAGTACGGCGTGCACCCGCTGGCCCAGGGATTCTGGACCAACGCTGAGCAGTTGCGCTGGTTTGCAGTCAGCGGGGTGCTGGCCGCAGCGGCGGCCGTGTTCGCGATGTTCTTCACCGCGTTCTCGCCGCTGGTCATCGGCCTGATTGCCTTTGGCGCGCTGGCGCTGCTTTTCTACACCTGGCCGCTCAAGTACCTCGGGGTGGGGGAACTGCTCATCTTCCTGGTGTGGGGTCCGGTGATGATCGCCGCGGTCTACATCGTCTTGGCCAAGGGCGCCATGGGCAATATGTGGCTCGTGGCCCTGGCCGGAGTGCCGTTCGGCCTGAGCGTGGCCAGCATCAATGTGGGCAAGCATCTCGACAAGCGAGACGATGACATCAGCCGGCATGTGGGTACACTGCCCGTGCGGATCGGGGAACGAGCCGGCCGCATCGTCAACATCGCCGCCCTGCTCCTCGCGTACGCGGTGGTCATCTACCTGGTCTTTGTTCCGCGATACTTCACGCCGGTGATGTTGATCGTGCTTCTGGCCGGCAAGCGGCTCATGCTTGCGCTGCGCATGCTTTCCAAGCCACGCCCGGCCGGGCCGCCCGCAGGCTACCCCATTTGGCCGACGTGGTTCTCGGCGTTTGCCTTCAACCACAACCGGATGTTCGGGGGTGTGTTCATTCTCGGATTGATTGCCGACACCCTGTTGCGTGTGTTTGTCGGCGGCTTCTGGCCGATGCGCTGAGGCTCATATCGACTCGAGGCTTGCAGAATGAGGGTCGCAATGGTCGGGCACACCACGGGTGTGCCCGACCTGCATTTGGAGGACCCGAAGGCATTGCATCCGCTTCATCTTCGCCGCTGCGCGACGCCGGGCACATCTCCGGACCCTGCCAGGTGCGATCCACCCTCGGCCAACGCATAGGCTCCGAAAGACTCTACTCAACGTAGAATGCGTGCGCATGCCGCGCGAGGGCGGGCATGCGTAATGAATGCTATGCCTTCTACATGGTGGTTATGCACTGGTGATGGATCCCGAGCGGGTTGACTGCTATCTGTGGAGGCGGTTCATTGAGAGCCCAAGGTTACTCCTCGGCAAGCGCGAGGAATACATCCTCCAGCGTGGGCTCGATCGCCTCGATACGCGCGGTCGCCACGCCCTGTGCGCGCAGACCGCGTTCGAGATCCTCCAGCGTGTGCTGGTCGTCGGTCACCGCTCGCAAATGATCCCCGGCCAAGCCGGCGCGGCGCACGAAGGAGAGTTGTTGCAGCGCATCGAGCGCCTCCAGTACAGGGGTCGCGTGCACATCCCATCCGCGCCCGGAAAACGCGCGGCGCTTCACCTGGGTCGGCGTATCCATCATCAGCAGTTTGCCGCGGCGCATGATTCCGACGCGCGTGCAGTATTCTGCCTCGTCCATGTAGTGCGTGGTGACGAGCGCTGTCACCCCCTGGTCGGCCAGATCGTAGATCAAATCCCAGAAGGAGCGGCGCGCGAGCGGATCCACGCCGCTGGTGGGCTCATCCAGGAAGAGCAGCTTCGGCCGATGGATGATGGCCGTGGCCAGGGCCAAGCGCTGGCGCCAGCCAATGGGCAGCGCGCCGGCCGGCTCGCCGGCAATGCTCTCCAATTTGAGTTGAGCCAGCGTCTCGTGCAATCGCTGCCGATCGGTGATGCCGTAGACGCCGCCATAAAAAGCCAGGTTCTCCCACGCCGTCAGTTCGTCGTACAGCGCGAACTTCTGCGACATGTAGCCGACCCGCGCGCGGATGGCCTCCGCGTGGCGATCGACCGCCAGGCCCATCACCCGCGCCTGGCCTGCGCTGGGTGTCAGGAGGCCGAGCAGCATGCGGATGGTGGTCGTCTTACCCGACCCGTTCGGCCCGAGGTAGCCAACGATTTCTCCGGGCTCCACGCTGAACGAGACCTGGTCGACGGCCACAAAGTCGCCAAAGCGCTTGGTCAGGTTCTCGGCCTGCACGATCGGGTCGGCCATTTTCTTCTCACTGCCTATGGGCGCGGGAGGATGTCCGCGCCGAGAATATCGATGAAGGCATCTTCGAGCTGCGGCGCGATCGGGCGCAGGAGCTCACAGGTTGCACCGGCGGCCGGGATGGCTCGCTCAAGGCGCTCGATCACCGCTTGCGCGGTGCCCGCGGCAATGCGCAAGTGCAGGCGGTCTCCGAATGTGTGCACATCTTGCACGGCGGGGTCGGCCGCCGCCACATCGACCAGCGCGCGCCGCGGCCGGCCCACCAGTTCGAGCACACGCCCCTCCAGGCGCCGGCAGACTTCGGCCGGGCTGCCCTCCAGCATCAGCTTGCCGCGGTTCACAAACCCCACCCGGTTGCAGCGCGAGGCCTCGTCCATGTAAGGCGTGCTGATGACCACGGCCACACCCTCGCGCAGCAGGCGGATGAGCAGCTGCCAGAATCCCTGACGCGTCACGGGGTCCACTCCGCCCGTGGGCTCATCCAGCAAGAGGATGCGCGGGCGGTGGACAAGAGCCGCCGCGAGGCCCAACTTCTGCTTCATCCCTCCCGAGAGCATCTCGGCTCGCCGATCGGCAAACTCGCTGAGGCCCACGAAGTCGAGGATCTCCTTCGAGCGCGGCTGCCACTCAGCCTCGGCCAGCCCGCGCACCTCGGCAAAGAAGTGCAGGTTCTCGCGCACCGTAAGCTCGCCGTACAGGCTGAAGCGCTGGGGCAGGTATCCGATGAGCGCCCGTGCCTGCTCGGTCTGGCGGGCGAGGTCGAACCCGCCCAGCACGGCCCGGCCGGTGTCGGTGCGCAGCGCGCCGCACAGCAGGCGCATGGTGGTGGTCTTACCGGCGCCGTCGGCCCCCACCAGCCCGTATGCTTCGCCCGACGCCACGTGCAAGCTGATGCCGTCCACGGCCTGGTTGCGGCCGAAGGCCTTGCTCAGGTTCTCGGCGACGATCAGATCTGTCATTTCAAATTGCCTGTGGGTCGCCCGCTCGGTTGCGCATCCCGTGCGTCTACTCCTCGAAAACCACCGTGGCCGGCATGCCCGGCTTGAGGCGGCCGCCGGAATCTTGCAGGGCCAGCTCCACCGCAAATACCGTCGTGCGCCGGCCCTCGTCGGTCTGCACGTTGCGCGGCGTGAATTCCGCCTGCTCGGCAATGCGCACGACGGTGGCTCGGAACACATCCGACGGGAAGGAATCGACGGTGATCTGGGCTGCCTGGTTGAGATGCAACGTGCCGTAACGGTTCTCCGGAATGAACACGGTCAGCCGCAGATCCGTAAGTTGGCCGATGGCAAAGGCGGCGCTGCCCGGGGTGAGCACCTCGCCCACTTCCACACTGCGGGTGATGACCACCCCGCCCATCGGCGCGCGGATAATCGTCTTACTCAGTTGGACCTCCAGCACCGCCAGGTCGGCGCGCGCTTGGGCCACAACGCGTCGCGCCTGGGCGGCCGCGGCCTCGGCCTGCTGCACGACCGCACCCGCCAGCTCCACCTGCAGCGAGCGTTCGCCGGTTTGCAGCTTGGCCACCCGGTCGCGGGCGGCGTCCAGGCGTGCCTGGGCGCCGGCAAGCGCGGCGCGCGCCGCGAGCACCGCATCCGCATCTTTGTTGCTCAGCAAGTCGTCGTACGCGCTCTGTGCATCCCGCAGCCGCTCGCGTGCGGCTTCGTAGCGGTCGTCGGCCGCATCCAGCAGGTCATCGTTTTGCCGCGCCAGGTCGGCCCGGTCGCGCACGGCGCGCGCCGTTTCCACTTCGGAGGCACTTAGCAGCAATTCGCGCTCGGCCGCCTCGAGCTGGCCCGCGAGCGGTGCCGCCAGCACGCTCCCCAGGCGCGCGTGCTGCTCATGGAGCGCGGTCTCCGCGGCGGCGGCCTCGGCCTGCGCCGCGCGCAATTCCTCATCGCGCGAGAAATACCACGCCGGCAGGTTGGAGTCCGGCGGCAGAGCCACGCGCCACTCGACCGCGCGCGCGGAGGCCTCCTGGGCGCGGGCCGTGGTGAGCGCCAGTGCCTGCTGCAGGCGGGCCGAGTCCACCGCCGCCTGAGCCGTGCGCAGCCCGGCCTCGGCCGTCTCGAGCCCGGCCTGGGCGCGCGCCTTCTGCGCCTGGAGCAGCGCGTCATCCAGGCGCAGAAGCACGTCGCCGGCCGCCACCTGCGCCCCCTGCTCCATGTTCACCTCGGCCACTCGCCCGGCCACCTCCGGGCCGACGCGCACCTCGGTCGCCTCGATCGTTCCGGCCACCTGCAGCGGCCCGTCCTGCGGACCGGAGATTCGCGCCAGGTAGATCACCCCGGCAATCACCAGGATAACCAGGAATACCAACGGGATGAAGCGCCGCATCTCGTGAAGTTTCATGTTTACCTCCTCGCTGCCTCACCGGCAGCGGTCAGGATTTCTCACTACAGAGACCACAGAGTCTTCTTGAGATCAGCGACGTTCCGCTTCGCCTGCATGCTGACTGCAAGTTGTCCGCGCATTCTGGCCCAGACCTGACATCAACCCCTGATACTCTCCGTGGTGAAAGCTCTGTGGTATTTGCCCCTAATCCAATCGCTTGCGGAAGCGCAACGCAGCCGCCCCCATCAACACCAAACCAATGAGGGCGAGGGCCAGGACTTCCGGCATGAGGGCCTCCAGGCCGACGCCCTTCAGAATAACCGACCGAATGATGGTCAGATAGTAGCGCAGCGGCACCACGTACGAAACTGCGCGCAGCGCCACGGGCATGGCTTCCAGTGGGAACAAGAAACCCGAAAGGAAAATCGTCGGCAGCAGCGTGAACCAGGTCAGCATCATCGCCTCTTGCTGGGTGCGCGCCACCGTGGAAAGGAAGAGGCCGATGCCGAGCGAGCTGACCAGAAAGAGCCCGGAGAGCGACATCAATAGGCCGAGGCTGCCGCGGATTGGCACCTTGAACCACCATGTGCCCACCACCAGGATCTCGATCGTGTCGAGGAAGGCAATCAGCACATAGGGGATGATCTTGCCCAGGATCAATTCCCAGGAGCGGATGGGTGTGACGATCAACTGCTCGATCGTGCCTCGTTCGCGTTCGCGGACAATGGCCGTGGCCGTGAGCATGGAGGTCAGAAGCTGCAAGATCAACCCGATCAGCGCTGGGATCATGAAAAAGGCGCTGATCAAATCCGGGTTGTACCAGACGTGGGTGGCCACTTCCACCGGCAGACCCGGCCCGAGCACCAGCCCCTGCTGCGCTAAGCGGTCGACCATGATCTCGGTGGCGTGCGCTTGGCCGATCAACTGCGCCGCCGCGAGGCTGGTGGAAGCGGAGTTGGGGTCCGAGCCGTCGAGCACGAAGGTGACGCGTGCCATTTGGCCCGCGAGGAGTGCGGCGCCGTAGTCGGGCGGGATGATCAGCCCGGCCCGCGCCTGGCCGCCGTCAATGAGACCGCGCAACTCGCTTTCTGAATCGGCGTCGAAGGTGATCTTGAAGTAGTCGGCGGCGCGATAGGCGTCGAGCAGTTGGCGTGCCGCGGGGCTGTGGTCCTGGTCGAAAACCGCCAGCGGCACGTTGCGCACGTCGCTGGTGGCCGTGTAACCCAGCAGGAACATCTGGATGACCGGAATGGCCAGGGTGATGTACAACGTGCGCGGGTCGCGCACGATCTGGATGAACTCCTTGCGCATTAGCGAAAGCAGGCGGCGATTCATGAGCGCGCCTCCGTCGGGCGGGCAATCACCCCGTTCAGGAAGATGTCGATCGTATGGCCAAGCCAGTCCAGGTCATCGTTCCCGCCAATCGCGCGAAAGACGATCTCGGTGAACATATACGAGACCAGCAACCCGAAGAAGGCTCGCACCATGGCGGGAAGCGGCACCGGCCGCAGCTCGGGGCCGAACTCCGCCAACCGCGCGAGCACAGCCGCCATTTGCGGCAGGATGGTCTGCGCAAGGTGCGGGAGGTGCCGCGCATCGAACTCGACCATCTCGATGAACATCAGGTGCAGGGTGGTCGGCCGGTCGCGCAAGAGGCCCACCATCTTGTCGGCCACATCGCGCAGGTAAGCTTCCGCCGTCGGGCCGCTCGCGGCGCGCAGCGAGGGCAGCACCAGGCCGTAAGGGTTGTAGGCCTCGAGCACCGCCACGTAGATCGCCTCTTTGGAGTCGAAGTGGTTGTAGATGCCGCCCAGCGCCACCTTCGCGCGGGCCGCGATCTGGCGCATGCTGGTGGCGTGGTACCCGCGTTCGACAAAGAGTTGATGGGCGGCCGTCACGATGGCGGTTCTTGTTTCCTGGCTGGCGGCAGAGCGTCGCTTGGCTGGCATGCCCGCTGCCTTTCACTATTCGGTGAACGAACGCTCGTTCACATATCCTAGCAGGGCATTGCCCTTTGTCAAGTCACTGTTTTCAGGCGGTTCTCAGGATAGAAGGGAGCCTTACGTATGGCCGCGCCGGACGGGGTCTCTCCCCACCTTGGCGTTTGCCCGCCTGGACGAAAGGGCCGGCGGCGGCTCGCTCGTCGTGGGTTTCGTTGCGGGGCGCCCTCTCAGCCTCATCCATTCGGCTTCCAGGATCCCGATCATTCACCACAGAGACCACGGAGAACACAAAGAGGGCCGTTGTCTTGGACCTTGATCCTGCGGTGGAGTGTTCTTGATGCCGGGACCATCAATGACAGGGCAGGGAGAGCGCAAACCGATTCTCTTGCCAGGAGGAAGGAAGCCATGAGGGAAATCGATGGATCGGCACGACAGACCGCAGAGCATGTCTCCGAGCTCTCCCCGGTCTCCCCGGCCTGCGCCCTGGGCAGGCTGCGGTGAGGGGGGCCTTTGATCTCACCCGTCGCGATTGATCTCGTCCAGCCGCTTCAGCACCTCGGCGTTTTCCGGTATGTCACTCATCGACTCGGCGTGATGCTCGAAACGGATACGCCCCTCACGGTCGATGAGGTAGAGCGCCGGCATACGCCCGAACTTGGCCAGATTCACTTCCTGATGGTAGGCGTCGGCCACGCTGTGCTTCGGGTCGGCCAGGCCCACAAAGGGCATCTGGTTCTCTTCCCAGAACCGGGTGAAGGCGCGCGGTCCATCGGGGCCGATGGCCAGGATTTCCGCACTGCGATCGCGGAACGCTTTGTAGTCAAGGCGCAACTGCGCCATGTGCCGGCGGCAGAAGGGTCAGGCAAAGCCGCGGTTGAAGACGAGCACCACGTTCTGCTTGCCGCGGTAATCGGAAAGCCGCACCGCGCGCCCCGAGGTGTCAGTGAGTTCGAAATCAGTTGCGAGTTTCGGCAGTGTTGGGACTTGCATAATGGACCTCATGGGGAGAGCGACTCAAGGAACCGGCTGACCGCCACAAGAAAGCCGGCCGGGCATTCTTCATGCGGCACGTGCCCGCAATGGGGCAAAACGACCAATTGCGCCGCAGGCAGCTCGTGCGCCAGGCGCACGCTGTTCTTGGGGGCGACGATGCGGTCGTCGTCTCCGGTGATGACCAGCGCCGGTTGGGTCACATCGCCCAAACGATTGTCGAGGTTAGGCGGGCGTGACGCTGCGGTCAGCTCCCATAGCGCGCGGTCCCAATTCTGCGCCTGCAACGGCTTGTGATAGCCAGCGAGCGTCGCAGCTGTCACCCGGGTGGGATTGTGCCACGCCAAACGTATCAGGTCGTCTCCGCGTGTGGCGAGGCTGCGCGCGACAAGCGGCCCGAGATGACGCATTTGGGGAGTGCTCAGGAACGGGAGGAGCGCGCGCGGTGCGCCGCCGGATTCATAGACTGCCGCGTCGACGAGCAGGAGCGCGGTCACGCGCTCCGGTGCCTCGAGGGCCGCGAGCAGTGCGATCGCGCCGCCCGCCGAATTGCCGACCAGCACAGCCTGGCGGATTGCCAGTTCGTCCATGAGGGCCAGCAGCATCTTCGCCTGAGCCTCGGCCGGATAAGGATTCTCGCCCTGCCACTCGCCTGGCATCGGGCGCGAGGTCAACCCGAACGCAGGCCGGTCGTACGCCACAACGCGGCCGTACTGCGTGAACGGCTGCATCACTTCGTGCCAGGAGTACAGGCTGGCGCCGAAGCCGTGCAGGAGGATGAGCGCCTGCGGCCCAGTGCCCGCTTCCTTATAGTGAACCTGCAGGCCGTCGACTGTCACGAAGCGGCTGTCCGCGTCGGCGAGCGATTCTGCGGGCACCGTTGCCGTAAGCGCAGGCACCGGCACCGCGAAAGGGCCAAGTAGCAGCACGACCGCGAGAACCGATAGAACGATAAGGGTGGTGCGAGCGGTGCGCTTCATGGGCTTTGTGCTTCTATTGCCTCGAGCAGGCGCAGGGTTGCCGCGACGACTTGTGCTTGCTGTGCCTCGCGCGTGATGGTCGCGGGCAGATCGCCCGCTTGTGCACCGTACCAGCCGAACTGAGCGTGGTTGCCACCCTCGATCGCAACCCATTCAGTGTCGGGCGGCAGCAGGGCGCGCGAAGCATCGATCTTCTCGCGTGTTGCCAGCCCGTCGCTGGTCGCATAGATCGAGAGCACGGGCAGGCCCGCCTGCGAAAGGTCGTTGCTCTCGGCCGGGTAAGCGGCCCACAAGACGAGGCCGCGCACGGCCTGTCGGTTGTGATCCGCGAAGAGCGCGCTCATCGCGCCGCCGAGCGAATGCCCGCCGACCGCCCATGTCGTCTCCGGGAAGGCGCGCATTACCTCCGCCGCACGATTGGCGCCGAACACGGCGAGGCTCAGCGGCATCGGCACGATGACCACCCGGTTGCCGTGCTCGGCAATCGCCCGGGCCGCGGGCGCATACGCGCGCGGGTCCACTCGGCCGCCTGGGTAGAGTATCAGCCCGGTGTCGAAGGCGCCCTCGCGAGGCGTGAAAACGATCCAGCGGTCGAGGCTCACCTCAACGTGAGCATCAGTCGCCAGCGCTGAGAGGGCCTCGGGCATGGGCTGGGCCGGGGTAAGCCCCCAGGCCACGAATGCCCCGGTGGCTGCAAGGACCAGGGCTGCAATGCCGATCAGAATTCGCCGCCAGATCTTCATTGAGTTTTCCTTAGCTCCCGCAAGCTCAGATTCTAGCCTTGCCGCGCCCATCCAGGGGGAAGCTGTACAAGGTTTGTAGAAGACGGCGAATGCATACGGTCGGGGATCTGGGCGGTCAGGGTCCGCGGCTCGCTCCAAGTTCCTTCTCGATCTCATCCAGGTGCATGTTGCGATGGTGCGCGCGGTCCAGCCGGACGTGGACATCGCGGCCCTCGATGTCGCTGAGCATTGAGGCAGGCAAGCCGGCTATGGCTCGGTCCACCTCTTCGGCGGCCGCGAGCGCCAGGCGTGGCGCGGCCTCGGGCGGGACGGCGAGGAGCATGTCCTTAAGGCTGTCGTTGACGATATCCGAGTCGATAGGCGAATCTTCCACGCCGCTTTCCTTCCAGCGTGCGAGGAGGAGACTAGTGCGCCGATCCCAGAAGGCTATGTGGAGCAGGAGCGCGGCGACCGTCCAGCCCGCTACGACTTGCTGACGCAACTGGTCGTGCGTGACCGCAGGGGCGAAACGGCGCAAACGGTCGAGGGAATCCTTGTTGAACCCGATGTATTTGACCATGGTTCCTCCCGTACGCACGCCGCGATTCTATCCCTTCAATGCGCGGCAAAGCACCTGGCCAGGCACCAACCCGAAGGCCGGGTGTTGCGGCGACGCCATCCGTTAACTCACGTACGTCATTCTCAGGGCGCTGACGGCGGCAGTTGCAGCAACGTTCGTCGCGAGACTTAGGCCTTGGGCAAGACGGGCCAATTGCGGAATTCGCTTCGGGTTCGCTAGCACGAAACACACCAAGGCTCCAATACGAGGCTCGCCGTGCGGTCCTGCCAGGCCGAACACGGCCGGGTCGGTCGAGCCATCGTCCGCTCGGTCACTGATCGCGCGGAAAACAGACCAGCGACACCGCCGTCGTGCACAGACCGCGGCGATTGCTGCGGTTTCCATGTCCACCGCGATCACGCCTTGGCGTTCGAGGCGGGCCGCCTGCGCTGGGTCGCTCACCAGCTCGTCAGAGGTGGCCAGCTTGCCTCGCGGCTCCACGTCGCCAAGAATGTTGGGCTGGAATTGTGCGCCGGTCGATAGGTCGATGACGAGCTGCGGGACAACGAGATCCCCAACATCCACGCTCGGGCCGATGCCTCCTGCGACACCCACCAAGACGAGATGGCGTATGGGGCCGGAGTCCAGGACCCTCTCCGCCGTCTGCGCGGCGGCCTTGGTTCCGATCCCCGTCGTTGTTGCCACTATTTCCATTTGGCCAAGTCCACCCACCAGGAGGTTGCGGTCCATCGATCCTGACCGTTCTAGAGCCAGGGCGCGCACCAGCGGCCCGAGTTCCGATCGCATGGGCGCGAGGATGGCGATCCTCCTATCCGATACGGGATTGATCACGGCTCTCTCCTGGGCGGCGCGGCGCACACATACTTCATTCTAAGACAAGGCGAGCGGCAAGCAAGTTCGCATTCCTCGAGCGGCGGAAGCCGCGGTGGCAGCATCGAGGGACACAATCGCCTGTGTCCCGTTCGAGTTGACCCTCAATCGGTGGGGAACCCGTGCCGCCTGCAGCGAGTTGCCGCCTGCAGCGAGTTGATAGACGCCTGGACGGCATCGGCCTCGGCAAGCAAGAGCTGGCACGCTGTCACTAGGTGCAGGACCCTGCGCTAGTCGCAGTTAGGGACACCAGCCCAACATGGAAGCTGGTCAACCACGAAGGCACCCACGATCGATAGGAAGAGAAGCAAGATGGGGATCGTGAGGAGGAGGATCGCGCCCAGAGAAATGACGGAGCCTAGGCGACTAGCGCCTCCGTTGAGAACGCGAACCTGGCGAACAATGTCTGACTCAACGCCGAGAGTGATGAGGGAGAGGATAATCACGATGGGCAGGCAGAGCACAAGGGCTGTGATGGCGGCAATCCGGGGGTTCCTCAGCATGGTCATAGTCTCTATCCCAAGGTTGTGCTGGATTCTCGTTTGCGATCGATCCACCAGCGGGTGGCGGAGGGGCGGTAGGTGGCAGGCGCCGACCGACTAGTAGATACCCGGCACCAACCTCCACGCCCTCCGGCAATACGCTCGCCACTCCTCGCCGAATTCCTTCGCCATCAGCGCTTCTTCGTCGTGGATGCGCCAGAGGAGCAGCACCAGGACAAACGGAAGGAGTGCAAGCCCGACCCACGTGCGGAACGCAAGCGATGCGCCGACGGTGAGGAGCAGAATGCCGAGATATCGAGGATGGCGGATCAGGCGATAAGGGCCGGCCGTAATCAGCTTGTGATCTTCTTGGATGGTTACCTCTGCCGAGTATTGGCGCCCGAGGTAGATGCCTGAGAGGAAGACCAGCATGTACCCAATTGCGGTGAGGATGACGCCGGGCCAACGTACAAAAGACGATTCAGGGAGTGCGGCCAGCCCGCGTCGATCACAGATCGGCAGCACGAAAAGGCCAATTGCCAGAACGAGCAGCATCGCGTAGCCGACTGCGGCTTGCCGCGGTACTCGCTCTTCCTTGAGGCCGGAGGAACCCTCGATTCCCTCCGGCGCAAGAACGGCCTGGAGGGCAACGGCGACGCCAAACGCCGCGATGACCGCGGCATAGGCGAGGTGGGCCGCGGAAGAAAAGAAACTGCCCACGTCGGCCAGGCCCCAGCCGAGGAGCGACAGGCCGAGGTAGAGCGCAAGTGCGCCGGCAAACGTCCAGACTGCTCGTAACGCTGTCTTCACATCTGCCTCCAAAACGCACTGCCAAGTCGCCGTGGAATTGTAGGCCAGCGTTGAGCGCAGTGCCAACGACTCCCTACGCCGCGAGCGGCGCGCTCAGCTCATCCAGCTTGGCGATCTCCTCCGGCGTGAGGCGCCAGCCCAATGCGCCTGCGTTTTCCTCGACCTGGCGTGCGTTCTTGGCTCCGGGGATCGGCATGGAGCCTTTGCAGATCAGCCAATTCAACGACACCTGCGCCGGCGTCTTGACGCCATGGGCCTCGCCCATCTCGCGCAGAAGGTTGAGCAGCGGCTCCACGCGTCGCAGATAGCCCGCGTTGTACATGGCTCCTCGGGGACCCGCGGGCGGATGAGCGGGCGTGTACTTGCCCGCCAGGACGCCCTTGCGCAGCGGGCTGTAGGCGATGATCGTAACGCCGAGTTCCTGGCAAACACCCAGCGTCCCGTCGCGCTCGATGTGACGGTCGAGCAGGCTGTATTCCACCTGATTGGAGGCCAGCGGCAGCCCGTGGCGGGCAAGCGCAGCTTGCGTGCGTCGGGTCCAATCGGCGTTGTAGTTTGATACACCCGCGGCGCGAATCAATCCACGCTGCGCGGCCTCGGCCAGGGCCTCAGCCCAGAACACGGGCGCATTTGGCGGATAGGGTTGGTGGATCTGATAGAGATCCACACTCTCACGCCCCAGCCGCTTGAGGCTTGCGCGCAGCGCAGCCTGCAAGGCGCCGCGCGTCAGCCGCCATGGAAAGGGAAAGAACTTCGTCGCCAAGATGACCTTGCGATCGGTCGAAGGCATCAAAGTGCCAAGGAACTTCTCCGATCGGCCGTTGCCATAAAGCTCGGCGGTGTCGAAGAAATCGATACCGGCCGCCAGGCTGGCGTGAAAGCTCTCTTCCACCTGGCGTGGGCCATACTCGCGGCCGAAGCCCCACATGAACCGATCGCCCCATTCCCATGCGCCCGTGCCCATGGGCGGGATGCGGATGTCCGTCTTGCCGAGTTGCACTGGTGCCTCGATCATTCGGTGTCCTCCGACAACCATTCGGGCGGGGTGACGGGCAAAGCTGGCCCCACGCCCCGGCCCCTCCCCATTCATGGGGAGGGGAGCAGTTTGATTCTGTGTGAGTGGGGAGCTCTGCTCCCCACTCACACATGCCTACACCCCTCACGAACACGGTTGGGTTGGCGCGGTTCGAGCTCCCACATGCCCACACCCCATTCGACCTCTTTTCGGGCACGGCATGCCGTGCCCGACGAACCCACTTCGTTTGATGCCTGCGACGATCCCGACTCCTAGATGCCCAAACCCCTCACGAACACGGTTGGGCTGGAACGGCGCGCGGTCCTAAACGCCCATTCCCCGCTTCAGTTCTATTGGGGCACGCCATGGCGTGCCCGCTCGGGCCTTGCTCGGCGGGTCCCTGCGGGCCGTCGTGTCAATGTTCGGGCACGGCATGCCGTGCCCGAACGAGGAGAGAGCCTGTCGGCGGTGACAGCTCTCTAAGCTCTACCTGCGGAGCACATCACGCAGCGCGTCCTCCAATTCGGCGAACTTGAATGCAAAGCCCATCTCGGCTAGGCGGGCTGGGATGGCCCGTTGCCCAGTAAGGATCAGGCCGGCCATCTCGCCCAACACCAATCGCATGGCAAACCCCGGCACCTGGACGATCGAGGGTCTGCGCATCACCTTGCCCAGTGTACGCGCGAACTGGCGGTACGTGCAGGGCTGCGGCGCGGCAAGGTTGAAGGGCCCCCGCGCATCCGGGCGGTCGATCAGAAAGCGAATCGCACGCATGTGATCGTCAAGGTGAATCCAGGGTACCCCCTGGCGGCCGCTGCCGAGGGGCCCCCCCATCATGAATAGGAAGGGCAGGCGCATGAGCGGGAAAATACCGCCGCGCAGGCTGAGCGGCAGGCCGGTGCGAATGATCGCACGCCGCACACCCAGTGCCTCGACCTCGTCGGTGGAGGCTTCCCATTCGACCGCCAGCCGTGCAAGGAAGTCTTGACCCGGCGCGGTGCCCTCCGGGATTTCCTCGGTGCCGCGAGGGCCGTAGAATCCAACCCCGGAGGATTGAATGACCACGCGCGGTCTGGAGTCAGCCTTACGCACGGCCTCGGCCACCGCTCGCCCGGCGTTCACCCGGCTGTCGAGAAACCTGCGCTTGCGTTCACCCGTCCAGGGCCACTGCGAGAGGCTCTGGCCCGCGAGATTCACGATTGCTGCGGCGCCCTCGGCCAGGTCGGCCCAGCCTGCCGAGCTGCGTCCATCCCATCCCACCGCACGCATGCCGGCCGGCAGCCCGCCCAGCGCGGCGGGGCGGCGGCTGAGGGCGATCACTTCATGCCCATCCGCGGCCAGGCTGGCGCCGAGCGCGCGGCCAAGAAACCCCGAACCACCTGTAATGATGACTCGCATTATGCACCTCTCCCCGATTGGAGACGCCGGCCCCAAGCCGGCACACCTCATCCCGCCTCACAAGTCTACCCCCGCTCAAGCCCGAATTCGAGAGGCGTATAGGCTGGGCTGGGAATGCCCAATCTGACCGCCCGCCTGTGAGGTCATCGAGTGAGGGACTGGCGCGGGCGGGCAACTCGCGCGGCGCAACGAAAACGATCGGGCGGTTGAATTGAACGCGCGACGCGAGTGAGTGATGCGTGAAGAGGCAGCCCGTGGCGAATGGCGCGTGTGACGGATTCTCAAAAAAGGGAATTGAGCGATGGCTATTTGGTGCCGTCGGACAACTCGGCGACCGAACGCAATAGCCCGAACACGAGCAAGCCGAGCTTGACTAGGCTGCCGCCAGAGACGGACGGGGCGTCGGCTCCGCGGCGCTGCTGCGATTGCATGAAGAGATACGCCGCGCCCACCCCGGTGAGGGCTCCGAGGACTCCCCCGATTAGCAGGACGCGCGTGCGGTAGTTGGTCTTCCCCAGGCGCTGCATGCGATACCTCGCGAACTAGACTTCGTCGGGTGGGCGGAGGCCGGACACGGCGGCGTTTGCCACGCGGCGGGCGGCGGCCGAGGCGCCGCGTGCCCACACCGCGGGCATCGCTACAATGCGCGCAACCTGGTCGACACGTGCTGCGAGAATCTCGAGCCAACCCTGGAGGATGTCGGCGTAGGGCGGGAGCGCGTGAATGGCCATACCCGCCAGAATCGAAAGGCCGACCGCAATGAGGATGCCGATCAGGCCACCGCCCAAAAGAACGAGCCCGAGAATGGTGGCGGCCAGATTCGACCATGCGGTGAACCCGGCCCCGCTGCGCGCGCCGACCAGGAGCAGCAGGCCGACCAACGCCGCCCCCCCGAGCAGCAGCGGCAGATAGATCTGGGTGAGCGCGCGGCGCTCGAGGCGGGCCTGCATTCGCTCCGCGGCGCGGCGATTGCTTTCGGATACTCGCAGCGGGCTGCGACTTGTCATACGCGGATTATAGCACGCGGATTCGCCCGGAAGAGCCCGGCAGGGGCTGCCCCCGTGACGAGTCCGCTTTCGTTGACGGGATACATTACAGGGCCTGGAATGTGTGCACTAGCTGCCATGTGGGCTTCTGGTGGGGTAGCCAGCTATCCGTGATTTTTTGGGTTCTTTGCCGTTTGATGTTATTGAGAATTCACTAGGTGGCTGGCCGTGCGAAGAATGGTTTGTTTGTCATTCGGGGCAATTCGCCCTTCGTCTCTTGCGCGGAGGAATCTACCTGCAGAGTCATCAACGCCTTAGCCGCTCGAAAAACGCTGTTAGCCATCATCCGAATAACTCCGCAGCGCTCGACTGCACCCATTGATTCCCACGAGCCAGCTTCTGAAACGTGCATCCTTCATGTATCTTCCAAGTGAATAGGATGATGTGTTTGGCTCGATAACGCCTCGCTACCGCGCGGAGACGGCGAATCTCACCGGCGCTTGGCCATTTCGCAGAACCACCCTTCATCTGCACCAAAACGACATCAAAAAGATCACCTGATTTCATCAATTGATGGTCCGACTCTGAGGTGTCCTTTCGAATACCTAGCACGTCCACGATTCCCCGCCACTCACCGCCACCAGCTCCTCGGAAAGATATGAAACGCCATCGTTTCGCGACGCGGTTGCTAAGTGCCCGAAAGAGGATCTCAGTCCACCGATCGGTGTTTGCCGCCTTTTGCCACGCTGCCGAATGGGAAATGTTGGCCATCTCTAAGAGGCTCCCCGCGGCCTACCGCCCCATTTCAACGCCCACCCTTACGCTGATAGATCAGAGAGTGTCGAAGGTAGGACCCCGCGTAGCAAATCTTCACCATGTTGCGGGTTGAGCCCGATTGCTGGTTTGTGGTGTAGCAGTTGTTGTCACAATTGATCATGTCAAGAAGGGTGCACTCGCCGTCTGGAAGTCCTTCCTGCTTGCTCACCACAAACACAGGTTTCTCATTGACCAGCTCTACCGTGTCTACGAGCGTAAGCCGTTGGCCCACCAAGTCCTTTGGAAAGGCCATGTCATAGGACATGACTGGGAAGATGCCGCCGATCAGAAGATGGGGGTAGGAGCGCCAGTCGGCGCTCGTCACCGGTCCTCCCGTTGCAGACCAAGTCACCCAATCCTCGCCTGTCTTCTCTGAGGTGACTTCGCCGCAGACGGCAACTCTCTGACCAGCCATGCTCGGGGCAACTTGCTCGGGCGCCAAGCATTCGACCGGATCTGGGGGCGGCAATGGAAGCACACACGAAGTTGAGGGTTTGAGGTATGTCCCGGCGGTGCAGACTGTCCACGGACTGGATTTGTTCCCGGCGATGTAGCACTTGCTCCCCGGATAACCTTCTGCCTTTGTCATCTGAAGCGCAGGCTTGCCGTCAATGAGTTGGATCTTGTCGAAGATGCTCACGCACTGTCCAACTAGATCAGGCGAGAAGAGCATGTCCGGCGAATACACCAAGAACCCATCATCGAGAATAAGCCGAGGTTGTTTCTTGTGCCACCCGAACCCATAGGGGTCGTTCTCTCTCATGCCGACCCCATACGGGCTGAACATCTCCGGATCTGTTGCCCCCATTATGCCTGACACCCACCCACACAAGGAGACGGTCCGGCCTGCCATGTCGGCCGTTATTTTGCTTGGGGAGAGACAAGACGCCGGTTCAGTCGTGCTTGTTGGCTTGGGGTGCCTAACCACTTCCATGAGAAGGCCTTGCTTGTCAAGGGTCGACGTGGCGACCCTGCGGGACCCTTCCTCCAAGCGTAGCCCTTTCGCCTCACTTCCATCCGCACTCTGGTGGGCTCAGGCTATGAGCCCGGTGCCTGTTGGAGTTCGCTCCTGGGGGGCGCTGCCATCTCACTGTCGGTTTCCGGCTTTCGCCGGCCAAGTGGTTAGCCGCAGTCGCCCGAACGGGGCGTAGGCTGGGGATTGGGGTCGCACGGTCGCTTAGGTCTCTTCCTTGACAGTCTTGGTGGTGGACCTCCCTGCGCACTGCAGGTGCGATCAGATCACGCCGGCTGGGCTATCGGAACCCGATTACCAAGTGCCTGCGACGAATGCTCGGGGTTGTAGTCATCGCCGGTCTTCCACAACCGGTGTAGAACAATGGCGAGCTTTCGGGCCACGGCCACCACTGCCCGTTTCTTGGCATTCTTCCCGCCGCGGCCAGCCAACTGGAGACCCCAACGGCGGAGATCGCAGTCAGGCCCAAAGGGTCCAAGGATGTACTGGGCTGAGCTGACCAAAAGACGACGCAGGTACGTGTTGCCCGTCTTGGTGATGTGTAGCTGGGGGTTGCTCCCGCCAGATTGGTCTTGTCGAGGTACCAAGCCGAGCGCCGGCCCGACCTCCCGGCTCTTGTGGAAGCGGCCAGGGGTTTCGAGGGTGAGCATGAAGGCCAGGGCGGTGATTGGTCCCACACCGGCGACGCGGCGCAGTAGTAGGCTTTGAGGGTACTGGGATTCGCTGAGCGCCTCGATTTGGCGATTGTAGCTATGGATCTGCTGGTTGAGCGAGTGGACTGTCTCCAGAATGGGCAGCAGAGCGGGCTTGAGCGTTTCGGGAAGGCTAGCAGCTGCCTTGGAAGGGAAGCAGTTTGCGGAGCACAGGGAGATGCGAGCGCCTGTGCTCTTCACGACGCCTCGCACGTGATTAATGAGCAGTGTCCGAGTCCGCACCAAGGCATCCCGTGAGTGCAGCACGGTCAGGTCGGCCTGCGCTTGGGCTGATCGGTGCTCAACGGGGAACAGCAGCTTCGGGTCGAGGCGGGCCAAGCGAGCCAGGGTATGGGCATCCGCCCGATCGCCCTTGCGCGGGTTGTCGAAGATGACCCTCAACTTGCGGGCGTTGGCAACAAGCACCTCGTGCCCCAACTCTTGCAGTGCCTGGCTGACCCAGCGCGAGTGCGCCCCGACCTCCATGGCCACGCGCGAATGCGAGAGGGTGGAGAATCGCCTCCGCAAGGCTTCCGGAGTGGTCGGCACCCGACTCTCCTCCAGCATCTGCCCCTCCTGGTCAAGTACGGCCAGGTGTGACCACCGGTCTCCCAGGTCCAAACCGACGAAAAGCATGCTATCCTTATCCATGGCCGGGCCCTCCTTCTTTGCACCTCTGAGTGCGCTAAGAATGTGCTCATCCTAACCCGATGAAGCACGCTGAGTGAGGGCCCGGCCT
>CAYGXJ010000081.1:0-72051 GCA_964353865.1 uncultured Anaerolineales bacterium
GGAGAAGGGCGGGAAGTTGTAGTGATGTAAGTAGCGCTTGAGGGCGGTTGGCGCCAGGCCGTCGAGCTCCTGCGCCTCGCGCGGCGTCCCGAGCGTGGTCAGCGTCATCACCTGCGTTTCGCCGCGGGTGAAGAGGCCCGAACCATGCGCACGCGGGCTCAGGTCCACCTCGCACGAAATCGGGCGGATGGCGGTCAGCGTGCGGCCGTCGGGCCGGGCTCCCTCACTGAGAATGCGCTGGCGCACTTCGTGGCGATAGATATCATGGAAGGCCTCGCGCAGATCGCTCTCTGCCATATCTGCGTCGTCGACGAAGCCGGCCAGTACTTCGCCCTCCAGCGCGTCGAGGAATGATTGGCGTTCAATGCGGTCCATCTCGTCGCGCAGCATATCCGCCAGGCGCGTGCCCACCCTTTCCGAAACCGCCGTGCGTAGCTTCTCGGTCAGGGCACGGGAGGGATAGCTGGACTTTGGCTTACCCAGCTCGCCGGCCATCTTCTCCTGCAGGTCGATCAGCGGCTGCATCGCGCGGTGCGCGAGTTCCAGTGCCTCCACCATCAACTCCTCGGGCACTTCGCGCGCACCGGCCTCCACCATCAGCACCGCATCGCGCGTGCCGGCCACGCGCAAGTCGAGGGCAGAGCGGTCAATCTCATCATAGGTGGGGTTGACCACCCACTGCCCTTCTAGGCGCGCAACGCGCACCGCGGCCACCGGGCCGCCCCACGGAACATCGGAGATCGTGAGCGCCGTCGAGGCGGCCACAATGCCCAGGATGTCGAGTGGATTCTGCCCGTCGGCGGAGAGGGCGTACATGATGACCTGCACATCGTTGCGCATATCTTTGGGAAAGAGCGGCCGCAGCGGGCGATCGGTCATGCGCGCCGTGAGGATGGCCGCCTCCGAGGGTCGCCCTTCGCGGCGGAAGAACGAGCCGGGGATGCGCCCGCCGGCATACATGCGCTCTTCGAAATCCACGGTGAGCGGGAAGA
The DNA here is from genome assembly GCA_964353865.1 of uncultured Anaerolineales bacterium. Lineage (GTDB taxonomy): Bacteria > Chloroflexota > Anaerolineae > Anaerolineales > RBG-16-64-43 > RBG-16-64-43. The sequence goes on from CAYGXJ010000081.1 coordinate 993, forward strand.
AATCAATCCCTTCGCGCAGGGTCTTGCTCATGGTCGCGGAGGCGAACACGATCGAATCGCCGACGCGGACGGTTACCGCGCCGCCCGCCAGGGCGGCCAGCTTTCCCGTCTCGATTGTGAAGGTCTTGCCCTCCACAACCGCTTGGAAGGATCGTGCTTCAGGCATTGTCAGCTCCAGTGGCGGTCGTGCCGGTTAGGGACTGGGAGCCGGCCGTCAACGCAATTTGCGCTGCCGTTCGCCCTCCAATACCCAACCATGGCGGCCGCCTAACCTAAGTGGGGATCTTGCGGAACGTTATCCGAATTATCATTGTAGACGAGAAGAAAAGATTGTGCAAGGTTGCCCGAGCGCGGCCGTCCCAGTGCGCGATTCTTCCCCCCTTCTTGAATCTCACGCCTTGGCCTTGGCCCTCAACGGTCGCAGGGTCGCCTCCGCCCGCCTGTCGCGGTCTCCTCGAGCGCTTACGGGTTACTGCGAGCTGCATGGGCGTCCGTCGCGCGCCGCACACTCAGGGCAAGCCGTGCATGCGAATGACCTCGCCGCCCGCGCCTTTCATATCGTCCTCTCGCGTGCCATTGACAATCCGAGGTCTCTTCTCTACAATGCGCTCTAGAAGGACGGGGAGCCCGTAGTCCGGGCTGAGAGGAGGGCGCCAAGCCCTCGACCCGCTGAACCTGACCCGGGTAATGCCGGCGGAGGGAGAAACGAGTCGCAGTTTCCACCACCCTCCCTGGCGGAGGGTGGTTTTGTCTATGGTGCATGAACGCGCGGTCATCTTCGCCAATGGCGAGGTGGCGGACCCGATCGCGGTGCGGGCTCGCCTGCACTCCAGCGACTGGCTCATCGCGGCCGATGGCGGGCTGCGCCACCTGCAGGCCCTCGGCCTTGCCCCGCACCTTCTGATCGGCGACATGGATTCGGTGGACCCGCCCGTGCGTGAAGCCCTTGAGCGGCAGGGCACGCAAGTGCTCCTCTTTCCCGCTGACAAGAATGAGACCGATCTCGAGCTGGCGCTGCTTCACGCCCAGGCCCAGGGCGCACGGGATCTCCTGGTGGTCGGGGCCTTCGGCGGGCGCCTGGATCAGACTCTGGCCAACCTTGCCCTGTTGGTGTTGCCTGAACTGCGTGAATGCACAACATGGCTCACCGACGGCCGCACCGACGCCATGCTCGTGCGCGGCACCCTCCGCCTGCAGGGCAACCTCGGCGACGGCGTGTCGCTTTTGCCTCTCGGCGAGGAGGCCCGCGGTGTTCGCACAACCGGGCTGCGCTTCCCACTCCACGGCGAAACGCTCCAGGCGTACCGCTCGCGCGGTATCAGCAACGAAATGACTGGCCCTGCGGCGGAGATTGCCCTCGACTCGGGGCTGCTGGTATGCATCCATTCCCGGCGCCGGGCCAACCTCTCCGCGTCACCGGCGGAGGGTGTGGCATTGTAGGAGGCCGAGATGAGATATCCCAATGCGTTCTCCTTCGAGCTGGCGTTGCTATCGCTCATCATGGCAAGCTGCATGCCGGCTGTTCCGGGCCCGGGCGCCACTCCCGCGCCGCGCACCCTCAATGTCATGACCCACGATTCCTTCGATGCCAGCACCTCGCTCATCGAGGCCTTCGAGCGGTCGCACAACGTCCGCCTGAACATTCTCAAGAGCGGCGACAGTGGCGCGGCGCTCAACAAGGCCATCCTTTCCAAGGACGTGCCATTGGCCGATGTCTTCTTCGGAGTGGACAACGCCTTCCTCTCGCGTGCGCTCGGCTCCGGCATTTTCGACGCCTACCAGGCTCCGGCGCTGGACACAATCCCGAGCGCTTTCCAGCTCGACCCGCAGCACCGCGCGCTGCCGGTGGATTACGGCGATGTGTGCATCAACTACGACAAGGTCTACTTCGCCTCCCATAACCTCCCTTTGCCTCGGTCTCTCGACGATCTGACCCAGCCGGAATATCGCGGTTTGCTCGTGGTCGAGGACCCTGCCACCTCTTCACCCGGCTTGGCCTTCCTGCTGGCGACGGTCGCCCACTTCGGCGATCCGGGCTACCTCGATTTTTGGAAGGCGCTGCGCGCCAATGGACTGGCCGTTGTCGACGGCTGGGAAACGGCCTACTACACCAATTTCAGCGCCGCCTCTGGACACGGGCCCCAGCCGATGGTCGTCTCGTATGCCTCCAGCCCGCCGGCCGAGGTGGTCTTTGCCGATCCACCGATCAGTGAACCTCCGACCGGCGCGCTCACCGGCGCGGACATGTGCTTTCGTCAGATTGAGTTCGTCGGCATCTTGCACGGCACGCCCAACCGCGACTTAGCCGAGGCCTTCGTCGATTTCATGTTGTCGACGCCCTTCCAGGAAGACATGCCGCTCAAGATGTTCGTCTTTCCGGTGAATCCGCAAGCCAGCCTGCCGGAGGTCTTCACCCGTTTCGCGGAGATATCTGCCCAGCCGGCAACGCTGACGCCTGAGGAGACTGCCTCGCACCGCGATGTATGGATCCAGGCGTGGCATCAGGCGGTCCTTGAATGATGGTTCGCGCTGCTCGCGTGCCCCAGGCTTCTTTGGGCGCAGGAGGGTCGCGGCGATCGTTCCTCCTGCTCGTCCTGCCATTGGCGTTTCTGGCGCTCTTCTTCTTTTACCCGTTGTTCACCATCTTGCGCCTCAGCCTGTCCGCGGCAGGTGAGGCGCAGCCGCTTGCACTCAGCTCGGTGTTCCGCCCCTTGGGGTTTACCCTGTGGCAGGCCGCACTGTCGACCCTGCTGACTTTCATGGTCGGCTTGCCAGGCGCGTATCTTTTTGCGCGCTTCGAATTCCCCGGCAAACGGGTGCTGCGCGCGCTCACCACTCTGCCCTTCGTGCTGCCCACGGTAGTGGTCGCGGTCGCTTTCAATGCACTGCTCGGCCCGCGCGGCTGGCTCAACCTCGGGCTGATGGCCCTCAGTGGAGCGAGTGTGCCGCCGATCCAGTTCATCAACACACTGTGGGCGATCCTTGCGGCGCACGTCTTCTACAACACGGCGGTTGTCCTGCGGCTGGTGGGTAACGCCTGGGCGCATCTGGACCCGCGCCTCGTGCACGCGGCGCGCGTGCTGGGCGCGAGCCCCTGGCGTGCGTGGCGGGAGGTCACTCTGCCTCTGTTGCGCCCGTCCATTGTCGCGGCGCTGGTGCTGGTGTTCCTGTTCGATTTCTCAAGTTTCGGCGTCGTGCTGATGCTGGGCGGACCGCGCTTCGCGACGCTGGAGGTGGCCATCTACACCCAGGCTCTGCACCTGCTCAACCTGCCGCTGGCCGCGCTGCTCTCGCTGATTCAGATCGCCTGCACCCTCACGCTGACCACGCTCTACGCCCGGCTTGCCCCGCGCGTGTCGTCGCCCAGCGCGCCGCGTGCGGCGCAGGAAGCCTCCCAGCGCCCGGCGACTCCCCGCCAGCGGTTGGCCGCCGTGGCACTGGTCGGGCTGCTGCTCCTTCTGCTCGTGGCGCCGCTGGCTGCCCTCGCGGCACGCTCCATCGCACGCCTGGAACCGGATCGCGCTCAGCGCACGAGCGTGTCCGCCGGCCTCACGCTGTCCTACTACCGCGAGCTGTTTGTCAACCGGCACGAGGCGATGTTCTACGTGCCGCCCATCGCCGCGGTACGCAACTCGCTCGGCTACGCCGTAGCCACCGTCATCATCGCCCTGGCCCTCGGGTTGCCGGCCGCCTCGGCCCTGGCCCGCACCTCCCGCTTCGGCCGGCAGGTGGATGCGCTGCTCATGCTGCCGCTGGGCACCTCGGCCGTCACTCTGGGGCTCGGCTTCGTGGTGGCGCTCGACTCGCCGCCGCTCGACCTGCGCGCCTCGCCGCTGCTCGTGCCCCTGGCCCACAGCCTAGTGGCTTTGCCCTTCGTTGTGCGCACACTGCAACCGGCGCTGGCCTCGATCCCCGAGCGCCTGCGTATGGCCGCTGCTACGCTCGGAGCCTCGCCCTGGCGCGTGTGGCGCGAGGTGGATCTGCCGATCGTCGCCCGCGCGGTGTCGGTAGCCGCGGCCTTTGCCTTCACCATCTCGATGGGCGAGTTCGGCGCCACCTCCCTCGTCGCTCGCCCCGAGTACCCCACCGTGCCCATCGCTATTTTCCGTTTCCTCTCCCAGCCGGGGGCGCTCAATTACGGCCAGGCGTTGGCCATGGCCACTCTGCTCATGGGTCTGACCTTGGCCGGCATCCTGGTCATTGAACGCCTGCGCCTGCCCGGCGTGGGAGAATTCTAGAGGTGCGCGAGGTGTCCACTGTGCTCGAGGTGCGTGAGGTCTGGAAGAGCTATGAGGGGGCGTCGCTGTTGCGCGGCATCTCCTTCCGCCTGGCGCACGGCGAGACGGCCTGCCTGCTCGGTCCCTCCGGTAGCGGCAAGAGCACGCTGCTGCGAATCATCGCCGGGCTTGAGCCGGCCGAGGCCGGCCAGGTGCTGTGGGAAGGAGAGGATCTGGCGCCAGTCGCACCCCACGCACGCGGCTTCGGCCTGATGTTCCAGGAGTATGCCCTCTTCCCGCACCGCAGCGTGCTTGAGAACGTGGCCTTCGGGCTGCGCATGCAGAACCTGCCCAAGGCCGAGACCGAGATCCGCGCCCGTGAAGCTCTGGCGCGGGTCGGCCTGGCTGATTTCTCCCAGCGCAAAGTGACCGACCTTTCGGGCGGCGAACAGCAACGCGTGGCTCTGGCGCGCGCACTTGCGCCGCGTCCGCGCCTGCTTATGCTGGACGAGCCGCTCGGCTCGCTCGACCGCGGATTGCGCGATCAGCTGCTGGCCGACTTGCGGCGAATCCTCGCCCTGGATGGGACGCCGGCCTTGTACGTCACCCACGACCAGGAGGAGGCGCTGGCCATCGCCGACCGGTTGTTGCTTATCCACGATGGGCAAGTCCAGCGCAGCGGCACGCCGGCTGAGGTCTATGCCGACCCCGGCGAAGCCTGGGTGGCGCAATTCCTTGATATGGGCACACTCGTGCAGGCGCGCGTCATCCGCTCCTCGCCGCTGCGGGCCCAGAGCGAGTTAGGGGTTCTCGCGCCGCGCTGCACGCACACCCATCATGCAGTGGGGGTCAACCTGACCCTGCTGGTGCGGCGGGCGCCACTGACCATCGAACGCACCGCGCGCCGCCGATACAACGTCGTTTGTGGAATCGTTCAAGAGGTGTCCTTCAGGGGAGACTCTTACCGGGCGACACTGAACTCTTCAACCTATCGCCTCCCGTTCGATTTAGCTCACCCGGTGGCGCCCGGCACCGCTCTTTCCATCCACCTTGCGCCCGAGGCGGTTCTGTGTCTGACGTGACCGTGGTGAAGCGCGATTGGCAAGGCCGGGAGGTCGTGCGCTGGACGGGACGGGCTGTCCACATCGACGCGGATGAGATTCTCGTGGAGGCGCGCTTCGCGAGGTCTACTCTCAGATTACCCTATCTCACTCTGGCCCAGGGCGATCGCATGCTTGAACTCTATTACACCCGCCGCTGGTACAACGTTTTCGCGATCTACGCCGGCGAGTCGTCGCAGCTCAAAGGCTGGTACTGCAATATCGCCCGTCCAGTGCGTATGCACGGCAGCCTGATCGAGAGTGACGATTTGGCGCTCGACCTCTTCATTTCGCCGGAAGGCAAGACTCTCCTTCTCGACGAGGAGGAGTTTGCCGCTCTGGCCCTCTCCCCCGACGATCGCGCCCAGGCCGCCGCCGGCCTCGCGGATTTGCAGGCCCTCGTCCGGGAACATCGCCCGCCGTTCGAGGCTCTGGCGCCGCAGGGGCGACCGCTCGACTGGGGTTAGCCGCCCCCGCGAGCCCTGCCTCGTCGCGTAGGAACGGCAAGGGCCTGGCGTGAGCCAGGCCCTTTTTTTCCATCGATTGATGATATTCGAACTCAGACCGCCGGCGGCATTTCCGCGGGCTTCTTCTTGCGCAGCGTCAGGATGCCGACGATCACCGGGATGGCGATCAGAAACAGACCGCCGCAGATGCCCGCTACGCCGTACCACGTCGGTGTAGCTCCGCTGGAGGCGGTACCCATCAGGTCGCTGGTATACGTGCCCAGCCCCACCGCCGTCAACACCCCGCCCAAGCACACGAACAGACCCGGGCAGCCGCACAACAGCGCTGTGGCAACGGTCAGGATGATTGCTGTCGTTCGATTCATCGCATCTCCTCCGAAGAATGGAATACCGCGCGTCGAATGGTTGTCAGCCTTTGCCGGCGGCCCGCGACCCTCACCCCGCTCGGCGCCAACTCGATGGGATTGTAATCCTGACTCGCCGAATTGGCTATGGCCTATTCACGAGCGAGTGCCGCCGCGGTTGACGCGGCGGCACTCAATGGACGAGCAAGCCAGAGTCAGGCGCGGTTAGGCAGCTTCGCGGGCCTCACGGTTGGCGCGCCGCCAAATGCGCCAGATGACCCAGGCGGCGACCACGCACAGAAGCGCTCCCAGGAAAACTGGGATGACCACGGCCAATACCGACATCACCGTGGCCAGGATGTCTTCGCCGGCACTGACAATCGGGTTCGCCGTGCCGCCCGTGGCGACGGTCACGGCCGGGCGAACCGCCAGCGCCTTGACCGCATGCACGCCTCCGGCCACCAGCAACCCGGCGACGATGGCCACAATCGGATGGACATCGCTGATGACATGGGCGCTGGCCGCAAAGACTACTGCCCCGGCGGCCGGTCGCACAAAGGACTGAATGATGTCGTTGATGTGGTTGACCGCCGGAACCTTGTCGGCGAAGATCTCGATCAGCAGCAGCACGCCGAGTATGCCGATCACCCACCAACTGGTCAATGCGTCCCACGGCGCCGAGAGCTTGATCCACGGCGTGAGTTTGGCCATGAGCGCCACGACCAGCAAGGGGATGTAGGCGTTCAACCCGGCGCTGGCCGATAGGCCGAAGGCCGAGAGAACCCCAAGCAAAGAATCCATCTTTCTCCTCCGCAAGCCGTTGCGCATCCAAGGGATGCGCCGTGGCCCATCGCGTACTTTGCATCCTACCACACTCGCTGTCGACCTCGAGCGCGGCAGCTGGCAACGGCCCCAGCCTCCGGCGCGCTTCGCGCCGAACTCAGGTCCTCGACCCTCTGCTTGATCTACGCAGTGTTCGGGGGGAGGGTTGCGGCTTTGGCCGGCTAGCCGCCGAGGGGCAGACCGCCCCACGTGCCGGTCAGGCGGAAGCGCAGCATGTCAATGGCCGCGATATGAAGCAGCGCCAGGGTGAGAGCCGCGAGGAGGTGCGGCCAGGCCTCGATCAGGCGAAGTGTTCGATTCTCGCTGCGCAGGATGACCAGCCACAGCACCAGGTAGACGCCGCACAGCGTCGTCAGTACGCCGATCACACTGAACAACGCCAGCGGATAGAGCAAGAGCGCGTTCTCGGGGAGCACCAGGCCGATGAGGATCGGAGCGGCAGCGAGATAGAGCGCCATCTCGGCGAAGCTGCCAAGCACCGGCCGGGTGTCCTGCTCGCGCCACACAGTCTGGTTCACAGCGGGCAGGAGAAAGACCGGGAGTATCAGCCCGACCAATGTGCCCGTGCTGAGACGCAGCCAGTTGTGGGGTGTGTACAGCGTGGGCAGCCTACCGAAAAGTGCGGCGTACGAATTGGTCCCGTCCACCACCCACGGCACAACGAGTGCGGCCAGCACGAGAATGAGGGAGATGCGCGGCCATCCGGATCGTTTGCCTCGGCCCGTGGCGATGAACAGCGCCGTCCCCGTGAAGACGCCCAGGAATGTGCCGGTGCATCGCGCGCACAGCGGCAGCGCCCGCTCGCCGAGATGAAACGAACGCAGCTCGATGCGGTGGCACACAGCATAGCCCACGCCGTCGGCGGCGCCCAACAGGCCATGGGGTGCAAGATAGAGCGCTCCGGCCGCGACAAAGATGAAGGCCAGGACGACGATGCGCCGCAGCCAACGCGCGGAAAGACCCGGCGGTTGCCTCGCCGCGTCGGAGAGCAGTTTGGCCTCAGGTGATGTCGTCATGGGGAAGGCGGGCTCTTCGTCGACCCTCGGTGCGTGCGACCGCGCGCCTCACGCAGCCAGCAGCTTGTCGAGTTCGCCGCGCGAGGCCTTCTCGATCTCGGTGTGCAGGCTTTGCCCGTGCGAATCCATCGTCACCACGGCCGGGAAGTCCGCCACTTCAATCACCCACATCGCCTCGGGCACGCCAAACTCCAGCTTGAGCACGCCCTGAACGCTCTTCACCGTCTCGGCAATGAGCGTGGCCGCCCCGCCGATGGCGTGCAGGTAGACTCCCGGGATCTCGCGGCAGGCCGCCAGTGTGCGGGCGCCCATGCCGCCCTTGCCGATCACGGCCCGCACTCCGAAATGCCGCATGACCTCGCCCTGATACGGCTCTTCGCGGATCGAGGTCGTCGGTCCGGCGGCTTTGAAGACGTATTGCTTCGTCTGCAACCCCGCCACCACCGGTCCGCAATGGTAGATCGCCCCGCCGCGCAAAAGGTCCCGTAGCGCGGCATAGGTCTGTTCATCGTCACCGCTGGGCGGGCGCGTGCGGCGAATGTAGGTGTCGATCATCCACTTGTGCGCCGCATCGCGGGCAGTAATCATCACTCCCGAGAGCAGCACCGAGTCTCCCAGGTGCAGGGCGCGGATGGCTTCTTCGGAGAGCGGCATATGCAGCGCTATCATGCAGTCCTCCTGCCCCTATTCGATGGTCTGAGTGTCGCCGCGGACAGTCAGCCGTCGCCGGCGGTCGGCCCAGCACATATACGACACAGTGACAAAGTAGGAGGCCGGCAGGCGGTGTTGGCTGGTCATTTTGACCCCCAGCACCGTCGTTGCGCCGCCAAAACCCATCGGCCCCACGCCCAGCCGGTTGGCCTCCTGCGTCAGCTGGGCTTCCATGCGCGCCAGGTCCGGGTTGAGGTTGGTGTCGTCCAGTCGGCGTAATAGTTGTTGCTTGGAGAGAGCATACGAGGTGCCGCGGTCACCGCCGATCGAGACGCCCAACACGCCCGGCGCGCAGCCCAGCCCCTGGGCTTGGTGGACCGCATCCAACACTGCCCGGCGGACACCTTGCAAGTCGCGGTCCGCCCCCAGGCGGTCATCGGGCAGCGAGTACTGCGCGCCCACGTTTTCGCACCCGCCGCCCTTGAGCAATAAATCGACGGTCAAGGTGTCGCCTTCGACTTCTTCGAAGTGCAGGCTGGGAAAGGCCTCGTCGCCCAGGTTGGTGCCGCTGTTCTTCCCGCTCAGGCTGTCGACCGCGTTTGGCCGCAGGTAGGCGCTTTCCGTGGCGCGGGCAACCGCCGCGCGGATTTGCTCGCGCAGCGCGCGGCTGCTCCATCCGGCAGGGTAGCGCACGAAGAAGATCGGGGTGCCTGTATCCTGGCAGATGGGCGAGATCTTCTGGCGCGCCAGCTCGACGTTCTGCAGGATGCTCTCGAGGGCACCGCGGGCCGCCGAGCCGGACGCCTCACGATCACGGGCCTTGCTAAGTGCTCGGCGCACATCGTCCGGAAGGTCGGTGGACGTGCGCCGGATAAGTTCCACGAAGTGCTCGGTCAGGTCCTGCATGCTCTGCCTCCGCACCCGCAGGTGAGCGCGTGCCTGGATTCCGCGCGGGAGATGACTCTGCGGGGAGTAACAAACGGCAGCCGCGCGCCGATGACTGTTGTCCTGATTGTCGGAGCTCGCACTAGGACGCCGGCACGCTCCAATCCCCGCCAAGAATCAACTGCACGTCGATGCCTTGTTCGAGGCTGACTTGGCTGAGATTGTTGCCGGACGCAATGCCCATGAGTTCCACCAGGAAGCGCACGGTGTACGGCATGCCGCTGAAATCGATAACCTGGGTGGAGGGGTAGTATCCGGCGGCATCGCCGACGGACATGTTGGCCTCGGGAAGCCCCATGCGCACCAAGTAATCCTTTGTGGCGCCGGCCAGCCCCGGAATACCAGAGCCATTGAGGATTTCGATTTTCGCGCCCTCCTTGGGTGCCAACTCGCCCGGATTGGCCACCGGGGTCAGCGGCCCCGGCGAGCCGGCGGAGGTGAAGATTTCATCCCGCAGAGCGCGCACCTTCTCTAAGTTGGGGATGAGCACGTCCAGGTCGTCGATTCGCTGCATCGACTGCAACTGGGCCGGCCCGATCGTGCCGGCGCGAATGTTGTCGCGAGAGACATCCCTGGCCGACCAGCCCAGCGAGAGCATTTGGTCGATGGTCAGGTTGGTGCGGACACCGCCCATGGCCGTGTTCCACAGATTCGGCGCACGCGCGATGAGCAGCGGCAAGGACTCCAGGCTGAGCAATTTGTCGCGAACCGCGTAAATGACTTCTTGCTGTCGGCGGGCGCGGTCAAAGTCGCCGCCCTCCGAGCTGCGCGCGCGGGCGTAAGCCAGGGCGGCCGCACCGTTGAGGTGGTGCCGGCCGCGATGCAGGCGAATGGTGTTACCCGGTCCGATCGGGTCGATGCGCAGCTCCTCTTCTGGGACGTCGACGTCGATGCCGCCAATTTCATCGATGAACGTCATAAACGAGCCGAAGTCGATCACCGCGTAGTAGTCAATCGGCACGCCCAGCAGGGTTTGCACCGTTTGCATAGCCAGTGCCGGCCCGCCTCCGGGAAGGCGGTAGGCTTCGGCGTCGAAGTAGGCCTTGTTGATCTTGTCGTAGCCGAAGCCGGGGATTTCCACCCACAGATCGCGCGGGATCGAGAGCATGCCCACGTTGAGCCCGACCGGATCGAAGCTGATGAGCATCATCGTATCGGTGCGCGGCGGGCCGTCGCTGGTCACCGTGTCGCGATAGTCGAGGCCCATGACCAGCACCGTGACCCGCTCGACGCTGTTCCACGGTTTGGGGGTGGGGCCGGCCATCAGGCCCGGCGGCGGGGTAATCCCCGGCGCCGCACTCGTGCTCTGCGCCGCGGGAGAGAAGATGCCCGCCAGCCCGCCGCTGCCCGCGGCGACGATGTTGCGCACCAGCGTGAAGGCAAAATAGGTCGAGGCCGCCAGGGTCACCACGAAGGCTGCACCCAGCCCCCACAATCCCCAGTTGACCGATTTCATTTTCTCGGTCGGGATCTTCGGCACGCGCGGCGGCCGGACCTTCGGCAATTTAGGTTCGCGTTGTTTCGGTGTTGGTAGATACGACATTCCCCAATCCCGTTGATCTCGTGCGATTGTGCGTTCTGGTATGTTTCGGACGGTCGATTATAACACTCGCACTTCGGCCAACATTGCAGTGCGAGGGAAGACCGTGCACAACACCGGAGGCATCTCTGTCTGCCTTCGTTCGGTTGGAGAGCAGGAGAATACATCGATGGTGGCCTGGCCGCCTCCGCTCGAGCCGTTGACCTTCGAAGGCCAGTTCATCCGGCTGCTCCCCTTGGCAGCAGCCGATGCTCAAGCGCTCTTCGACATCGGACGCGACGAAGACATCTGGCCCTTCATGCCGTACGGACGGATGGACTCACTGGCGGATATGGAAGCCTGGGTGGCCCTGCTGCTCAAGCACCAGGCCCGCGGCAGCGATGGAAGCCGTTCGTCGTCTTCCATCGTGGCCGGGCCAGGAATGTGGGCGCCACCCGTTTCACGAACGCAGCTGCGCCAAATCGGCTATCGAAATCGGCGGCAGCTGGTAGGCCGCAGGATATCGCGGAACAATCGTCAACCCCGAAGCCAGATTGCTCTTGCGGCAGCACGTCTTCGAGCACTTGGCTTGCGTTCGCGTCCAATTCCGGACCGACCTGCGCGCCTTGCGCTCGCGGCGCGCGCTGGAGCGGCTGGGCGCCGTGTGTGAGGGTATGTGGCGCGAACCCATGCTTCTCCCTGACGGCCATCGCCGCAGTTCGGTGGTCTACAGCGTTCTCGAAAACGAATGGCCCGCCGTCAAGGCGGGCCTGATGCAACGCGTGGCCAAGGACGCGATGAAGTCGGCTACTTGAGAACGAAGGAGAGCACGATCATCACCACCACGAACGAACCGGCGATCAGCGCGATGCGCCGCAGGTCCTTCTTGATGTGTGAATAGTTCGGGTTAAAGGTTTCCGGGCGAGTCGGGCGTACCATCTTTCGGCTCATATACTGTCTCCTCGGACCGAATTATACCGCGCCCTCAGTTGTCCACGAGTACGGCAGTCACCACGATGCGCTGAGTGTCAATCATGTACGGATAGCACGAGATCAGCGTCAGCGTCGCCCGCGGGCTGGCGGCCATCACCTCAACCTCTGTCGGCGTCACCAAGCGCCACCCGACCACGCGGTAGGTGTACACCTGGCGGGACGTCGAAACGCGCACCTCGTCGCCGGGTGAAAACTTGTCCAAATCGCGGAACATCTCTCCATAAATGTCGTTGTGCCCGGAAAGCACCATGTTGCCCAGGCGCCCCGGATCGGCTGACCCAATATGATGGCCGACACCCTGCTTGAGCTGTTCCCAGCCGTCGCCTTCCACCACCGGAATGGCCAGCTTGCCAATCGCCGGCAGGTCCAACAGCAATGCCTGTTCCGGCCCGCTGGTGGGTGCCGCCGGCGCCGGCATCGATTGCACGAGGGCGCGCAGATTGACAGGAATCTCATCCTGGTTGGGTTGCGGGCCGCCAGGGGAATTGGGAGGGGTGTGTCCCGAGGGCAACACCACGGCTGTAATCAGAGGGGTGGGCGTTGTGCGCCCAAGCGCCGAAGAGACTTCGCGGTTGAGCCTGTCGAGCAACCCGGCCCCGTTGATCAGGACCAGCGCCAAGCCAATGGCTGCCCCGACCTCGACAAACAACAGCAGCCGGTCCAACACGCGCCGCGAGCGGGAAGGCGGTTGGCTGGCATGAGCAATCTGGCCTTCGTCCGCAGGAGGTGAGGGCAGCGGGTGAAGCGCGCGTCCCGTGCGGCGGAACTGCGCAAGCCGGTCGCGTCGCTCGGCCAGGCGTTTGGCCGCGAGCAGCCGTTCGAGTTCCCGGACCGAAAGATTCTTGGGATCTTTGGATGCCATGCGTGTCCCGCTCTGCACACGATCGATGCGCAGAGTGCCTTGCCCCTGAGGTGCAAGTATTGTGCCTGCGGTGTTTGGGCGGAATCGAAGAGTTGGTGCGCTGGGGCGCAGGTCCGCCCTGTCAGAGGGCCGGCTTGGGCACTTCGTCCCGGCCAGGTGGAGCCAATCGAGCCCGCGCCTGGGCGACCGGGTAGTACGAGACGCGGTGCAGCGGTGTCGGGCCCAGCCGCTCGAGTGCACGACGGTGTTCAGGCGTGCCATAGCCCTTGTTGCGAGCCAAACCAAACTCGGGGAAGTTCTCGTCGTACAGCATCATCACTCGATCGCGCCACACCTTGGCCACCACCGAGGCGGCGGCCACCGAAAGTATGCGCGCATCGCCGCGTGGCAGGGCCGTCTGCGGGAGCGGGCACTCGGGCAATCGCAGGTAGTCGATCAGCAGGTGATCGGGAGGCACGGCCAGCGCGTCGAGGGCCCGCTGCATTGCCAGGCGCGTCGCGCCCAGCGGCCCGAGGTCATCCACCTCCCCCGGCGCCGCGCTGCCCACGGCCCAGGCGTGGGCCACGGCCAGTATGGCCTCCGCCCAATGATCTCGGCCGGCCGGTGTCATGGCTTTGGAATCACGGACCCCGCGCAGCATGCGCGCCAGGTTATCACGCCCAGCCGGGAGTACCACGGCGGCCGCGACGAGCGGCCCGGCCCACGCACCTCGCCCCACCTCATCCAGCCCGGCGACGTGAACGCAGCCGCGGCGCCACAGCCCGGCTTCATAGCACAGATTGGGGCGGCGAGGGCCGTGAGGTGTCATACACACCGCGCATCCAGTTCACCCGGATGCGTACCAAGTCCGCCAGCATACGTAGCGAATCGGCCGCCACCTGCACCCGGCTTTCGGCCTGGTAGGTCCAGGGGATCGGCACATCGACGATGGAGTAGCCCAGCCGGCGGGCGAGGAAGAGGTCCTCGACGTCGAAGGTCCATCCCTGGAGCACCTGGCGCGAGAAGACATCCTGCGCGGCCCGGGCGCGGTAGCACTTGAAGCCGCACTGCGTGTCTTCGAAGCCGCGCAGCACGATCAGTTTGACGGCTTGGGCGAAGACCCGGCCCATCAGGTGCCGGTAGGCCGGCTCGCCGAAGCGGCGTGCGCCCTGGGCCTCGCGTGACCCGATAGCCACATCCGCCTCGACCCGCGGCGGCAGAAAGCGGCCGACCTCCTCGATGGGCATCGACAGATCCGCATCGCACATGAAGCGGAATGCCCCGCGCGCCGCCCGCATGCCCGCACGCACCGCGCCCCCCTTGCCAGCCTGCGGCACCGCAAGCAACCCCAGCTGGGCGAAGCCGGGCCGTGCGCGCTCGACCACTGCTCGCGTGCCGTCGCGGCTTCCGTTCTCCACAATGATGACTTCGAAAGTGTAGCCCTGGGTGGGAAGGAACTCTTGCAGGCGGCGCAGCGTGGAGGGCAAGCGCTGTTCTTCGTTGTGCGCCGGGATGACGACCGAGAGGAATATCTCTTCCGCCATGTCGGCCGGATTGTATCAGAAAGGCCGCTTGCAATCGGGTGCCGAGGCGAGGCGCCGACGATGTGCGCGGCGAGATGTCGTCCCCAGGCCCCTGCCTGAGGATGAAGGCGAAGATCATCCAACGAGGGGTATCAAAGCCGGACGCGGATACCGTGCGACAAGGGGAAAAGCATGTAGAGCGGGTAGCGGGTACGCAAGCAGTCAGTTGCCGACCAGCGAGTTGGTGACCACCACCACGACCAGCGCTCCCACGACACACAGGTTGGCCAGCCCCAACAACACCAGCAGCAACACCTGCTTGCGGGTCAGGCGTCGACGGCGTTCGGACCGGCCGGCCGGCGCGGCAGGTATCTCGCGCCTGTCAGTTTCCGCCGTGGCGACGAGTGCGGCGGGCACGGTCGGAGCAGACGAGCGAGGCAGCACAGGCACCGCGGCCTGCACCGATTCGGCTTGCATCGGCGCCTCGTCCTTGGGCCCGCCCAGCGCTCGTGTGATATCTTCGACCACCGCCGGCGAAAGGATCGGCCGCAATTGCATCAGGCTGGTCGCGAAGTTCTCGACCCCGTCGGCCAGCACCACGCGCAGCGAGGTCTTGATGTTCTCGACGTAGGTCTCGGGCCGGGCCACGATGAGCACCGGCTCACCCTCAGGAAGGTTAATGCCTTTGCTGGTAACGAAGCGGCGCACGGCATCTTCGAACAGGCGCAAGCGCGAGGCCAGGTTGGGGTGGGAGGACTTGAACGTTCCGCTGCCCCCCAGCGTCATCCACTGGCCGGCTTTGGCGCGGTAGGTTCCGCGCAGCGAGGTTGTCATCATGACCCGCACACCGATCGGGCCGATCAGGATGAGCGGCACCGGCTCATGGCTGGTCGGCATGGGGCAGTTGCGCACGAGAACGTAGTCGTCGCCGAAGACTTTCGCCAGGCGGCGCGTGATGTCCTCCTGAGCCTGCACCTCAGCCTGCCAGCCGAGGCCTTCCTTAAAGACGGCCTGCAAGCGAGTGGAGAAGGAAATCTGGCCGCTGGCATCGCGGAACGTCGACCGGTCGATGGTTCGCATGACAGCCTTCTGGTGGGCGGATCAACCGCGATTATACGTCGGTGCCATCAAACCCGCCAGAAACAAGAGGCCGCCCGCGATGTTCGCGGGCGGCCTGGCGGTTTGTGCGATCGGGCAGGCTAGTGTTTGACGCCCCCGCGCTTCTCCAGCTGGCGCACAACCATGACCACTCGCCCGCGAATCTCCACCTGCTCCAGATTGTCGACGAATATCGGGTTCATCTGGGGGTTGGCCGGCTGAAGGCGCACCCGCCCGTCCTCGTAGAAGAAGTACTTGAGCGTCGTTTCGTCGCGGTCCTTCAACCACACGGCCACCATCTCGCCGTTGCGGGCCTGCTGCTGGGGTTTGAGGATGACGTAGTCCCCGTCGTGGACCATGGCGTCGATCATCGAATCGCCGCGCACGATCAGCGCGAACAAATCCCGGTCTCGCGGCAGCAGGTCGCGCGAGATGGCCAACGCTTCGTCGGCGCCAAACAGCGGCTCGGTCACGCCGGGGACGGGCATCGGCTCGCCGGCAGCAATGTAGCCCCACACGCGGATCGAGCGCAGTTGCGGCGTATGCGGGCGAATGCCACGGGCCACCCGCGGATCCCGATCCAGAATGCCCTCGCGCTGCAGGCGCTCCAGGTTATAGCGCACCACCGAGAGTGAGGGGATGCCGACCTTCTTCATGATCTCGCGGTAGGAGGGGGCATACCCGTGCTCGGCGAAGTATTCCTCGATGTACTTTTTCATCTCGGCCTGGCGGGCCGTCAGATTGCCCTCGCCCATGGTGACCTCCCCAGGCGCCTGACCGCCTCCGTGTTCCCGGAGGCGGACCGGACGCTTCGCGAACTGCATCCCGCTTCCCATCCGTCTGGCAAGCGGCCGCAACCCGGACATCGGCAGGTTTTCCACATGCTACACGAACATCTGTTCTGTGTCAAGGGAGAAGTCGTTCGCCCGGCAAGAGGGCCGGATTCCGCTCGCGCCTACTGTTCTTCGCCTGTTTCGGGGTTGACGCCGATCTGCAGATCACCCGCGGCCAGCCGCCCCATCATCTCCTGCAGGTTGGCGTGCAGCCCGGGAGTGATCCACGGCGTGGAGGAGGGAGCGTAGCCTAGCCCCCCGTTTTCGATCGCGTAGACCAGCGGCTCACCAAACACCGCCCCCGCCAGGAAGCGCGGCAGCGCTTCGGTCACAAGCAGCTCAGGATGCACCTGAACCTCGCCTAAGAAGTTCCCCGCCGCGTCCGGCTGGCTGCTCAGCACATGTGCGCCGAAGCCCGCCCGCGAACCCGCCACGCGCACCGGACGAGTAGCGAGCGCCAGAAGCGCGCCATCGCCTGCCGGGCTAGGGAATGCGCCTGCGGTATCAACGTAGCGCGCCAGCAGCAGCTCGGCCACGGCCGCTCCAGCTTCGACGCTTGCCCCCTCGGCCACGCTCTCTTCGAACACCCAGCACAACGGGCAGGTGAAGCGCACACCATGAATGAAGGCGTTGCGGACCAACGTGCCGCGCACGCTGCCCGGCTCGCCTATCCACCCCACGCGATTGTTGGTATTGGCGATGCCCACCAGCGCCCCGGCCAGGAACGCCGCCTCGTCTTCTCGCACGCGCGGACCGATCACCAGCAGGTTATTGCTCGGCTGCGTGTCCGCCTCGTCAATCGCCACCAGGTGAAGGTCCGGGTGCGCCACAGCGGCCTGCGTGATGGGTGCGCCCAACCCGGTCGCGACACTGACCACCAGCATCGGCTCTTCAGCCAGCGCCTGTTCCAGGATCTCCACGCCCGCGGCCAGCCGCGTCAGGTTCCAGCCCTTCTCGCGAGCCATCGCCTCCAGCGCCGCCTGCACTGCCAGGTGGGCCGGGTTCACATCATCGGAGGAGGTCAGGAGGAGGACGGACGGTACGGCGGGTGCGGTGGGAGCGGGCGTGACACTCGGTACGCTGGCGATTTCGGGCGAGGGCGAGGCCGCGGGCTCGCGTCCGGTCGCCGTGCACGCCGTGAGGGCGATCACGACGGCCACCCCGGCCAGCGCGATCGCGCACGGTGCGCGCCTACTCCTCGTCATCCTCGTCCTCGGGGCCTTGGCTCCCCTCCTCGCCGTAATCGATGACTTCGCGCGGCTGGGCCCCCGGCTGCGGCGGGCCGATGATTCCACGCTCCTCGAGCGCATCCATCATGCGTGCCGCGCGCGTGTAGCCGATGCGGAAGTGGCGCTGCAAGCGCGTGGTGGAGGCCTTGCGCCACTGGCGCACGATGTGGATGGCCTTTTCCAGCAGCGCGTCCTCGCCCTCGCCCCTAGCGGGCGTCTCATCCCACAAGGGCACCTGCTCCAGATGCGCGTCCGGGGGGAAGGCGTTCGGCGCGCGATCGACGGCCAGACCGTCCTCCGCCTCGGGCGCGAACTCGCGCCGCGCCTCGGCGAGCTGCGCCTGGCGCGCCTGGTTGGATGACCGCCAATAGTTGACCAGATGAACCAGCTCGGCCTCCGAAACGTACGCGCCCTGAAGGCGCACCGGCGCCGGCGAGTCGGGTGCTTGGAACAGCATGTCGCCGCGGCCGAGCAGCCGCTCGGCACCCGGCTGGTCGAGCACCACGCGGCTGTCGACCATCGAGGCCACGGCGAATGAGATGCGCGCCGGGAAGTTGGCTTTGATCAGGCCGGTCAGCACGTCCACCGACGGGCGCTGGGTCGCAATGACCAGATGAATGCCGGTCGCGCGCGAAAGTTGTGCCAGGCGGGTGAGGATGCGCTCGGTTTCATCCGGCGCCATCAGCATCAGGTCGGCCAACTCATCGATCACCACCACCCAGGAGGGCAAGTGCTTCTCGCCCAGGTTGGCGGCTTTCGAGTTGAAGTCGTCCAGGTTGCGCGCGCCCACCTTCGCGAAGCGCCGGTAGCGTTCGTCCATTTCGCGCGTGACCCATTGCAGCGCCGCCACCACCCGTTCGAGTTCGACGATCACCGGCGCGAGCAGATGCGGGATGCCGTTGTAGGAGGTCAGTTCCACGCGCTTCGGGTCGACCATCAGGAAGCGCAGTGTGTCGGGCGTGTTATGCAATAGGAAGCAGCTGATGAGCGCGTTGACACACACCGACTTCCCCGAGCCGGTCGTGCCGGCAATCAGCAGGTGCGGCATGGTTGCCAAGTCGCCCACCACCGGATGTCCCGATACGTCCTGACCGAGGGCAAAGCGCAGCGGGGAGCTCTTCTTGTGGAAGGCCTCCGATTCGACGACGTCGCGCAGGCTCACCAGCGAAATCTCGTTGTTGGGCACCTCGATCCCTACGTATCCCTTGCCCGGAACCGGAGTCTGCAGGCGGATGGAAGGCGCGGCCAGCGCCAGCGCCAAGTCGTCGGCCAGGGCCCCGATCTTGCTCACCTTCACCCGAGTGCGTTTTCCGCCGCGCACCTCGACAAAATCGGGTTCGACGCCGAATTCGGTGATGGTCGGGCCGCGATTGACCTCGACCACGCGCACCGGAGCGCCGAAGGAAGCCAACGTTTCCTCGATCAGACGCGCGCGCTGGCGGTCGAAATCGTCGCTGGCGGAAGCCTCCACGCCCGGGTTGAGCATCTGCGTCACGTCCGGTAAATTCCACGGAGGCAATTCGGGCACGCCGATGACGCGTGACGGGAGGTCGGGCGCAGGCTGCTGGGCCGGTCGAGCTTCGGGTGGTTTGGCGGGGGACTCCTCCGCCCGGGCCGACCCCCCACGCGCAGGGTGTACCTCAGGAGTTGCCGCACGCGTTGCGCGCGACGGCGCCGACGGCGCCGACGGCGAGGGCAGGGACGACGAGGGCTGCGACATTCGCTCGCGCAACCCGGAAGTGCGTGCCCCAATCCAGCGGCCTGCTCGAGCCAGGGCACGCAAAATATCCGTCAGCGAAATACGCAGCGCGAGGATCAGCCCGACCAGGAACCAGGCCACCAAGACGAAGATCGTCCCCGGCCAATCGAGGAGTCGCAGCAACGCCACGAGCAGCAATGCGCCGGCGTATCCGCCGCCTCGCCCGGCCTCGGCATGCTCCAGGAAAGTCGCTGTGCCGAACGCATCGAGCACGGCGTGGAAGACAGTCAGGAGATTGAAGTAGAGCAGGCCCCCACCCAGCACACGGCCTGTTCCCGGATGCGGCAGGGAGTCGCGGAACTGGCGCAGGATGAGCCAGGCGCCGAGCGCCACGACAACCAGCGGGACGACGTAGGCCCCCCACCCGAAGCCCTGACGGATAAGGAAGGTCAGCTTGTAGGTGAGCGACCCCGGCGTGGCGGCAATCAGCCCGAGCAGCGCGATGCCACCCAGCGCGACCAGGACGAAACCGAGGATGTCCAGGCGGCGGTCGAGAGCCGAAACGCTGCCATTTGAGCTACCTCGGGATGGTGAAGCGCCTCGGCGCGAGGGCGCCGAGATGCGCTTGGCCTTGCCACGATTGGAAGATGTGCCCACTGGGGGTCAGGGTCCGAAGGGCGTCTCGTGCATCTTGAGGCGGCAGATTATAGCACAGCGATAATGCCCGTCCGTGGCATACGGTGGCGATGCTGCGCAGACTGCGCGACCAGGCCGCGTTGTATCTCCGCGCGAGTCGCCATGCTACAATAATCGCGTCGCCGGATGAGCAGCGCGCCGCGGGCATCACCCCCTCGGCCCTTCGAACCTGCGGCGCGATGGATGCCCGACCTCACGGATTGGCCACGTTCATGATGCCGCAACCCTCTCCGCCCACGCTCATCGACACCGCTTACCTCTTGCGCGCGCTCAGCCCGCAAGAGCGCGCGGAGGTTGGCCGCTTCTTCGTCGAAGAACGCGTGGCGGGCGGCGAGATCATTCTCGAGGCGGGGCAGCCGGGCGTGGGCCTGTGCTTGATCGCCAGCGGTGCGGTGCGAGTGATGGGGCCGCCGCGCAAAGCTCGCCGCAGCATGTTGCTTGGCGAGGGCGACCACTTGGGCGAGGCGGCGCTTGTGCGCCAGGCAGAGCCTTTCACAGCCGTTGCCGAATCGCCCGTGACGCTGCTGCGTTTGCCCACAGCCCATTCCGCCTCACTGCTCACGCGCGCCGCGTACTTGCGACCCAGCGTGCGGCTGGCCCTGGCCAGCCGCCGGCTGGCGCTCAGCCAGGATTGGGAATGGCGTGGCGCCGAAGAAGCCATTCACCTGGTCACACGCCGGTCGAAGACCGTGCTGGCCTTCTCGCTCATCCTGCCCTCGACGATCGCAATGCTCAGCCTGAGCGCGCTGGCGATGATGTTGCTTTGGCAGGATGCTCCGGGGTTGTTGCCGCTGCCGCTGGCCGGGCTGGGTGTAGCCCTGCTCAGCGGCGGCTGGGCCGTGTGGGATTGGCTCAACGACCTCTTCCTGGCGACGAATCAGCGCCTGATCGTGATCGAGCGCCTGCCGCTTATATATGAAGACCGCACCGAAGCCCCACTGCGCACGCTGCTCTCGGTCGAGGTGGACTCCTCGGCCATCAAGCACTGGCTGGGTTTTGGCAGCGTGGTAGCGCGCACCTTTACCCGGCCTGTAATTCTGCCCGACGTGCCGGAACCTTACCGTCTGGCGCAATGGATCGAGGCGCTGGGCGATCAATTGCGCGCACGCCAGGAGCGAATGCAGCGGGCGGAGATCGAATCGGCCATCGGCCAGCGTTTGGATCCCTCGCTTTCCGAAAGCGAGACCACCGGGCAAGCTGCTGCGGCTGGCAAATCCGGCGCGAAGGGGTTGGACATGCGGGTCGAGAGTGGCGATCGCATCATCTACCGCAAAGACGCCTACTTCCTGGTCAACGATCTGGCCATGCCGCTCGCGGTGCTGGTGATGGGCGGCGTGTTGCTCGTGCTCGAGGCCTCCGGCTCGCTGCCCTTTGCAGGTTGGATTCCCTGGGTGGTCGCCGGCGCGCTTCTGGCGGCCGGCCTCGGCTGGGGCGCCTACGAAGTGATCGACTGGGCCAACGATCTCTATATGGTCACGCCTGACCAGATCATCGCCCTGCATCGCACGCCCCTCGGGCGCGAAGACCGCCGCGCTGCCTCGCTCGGCAATATCCTCAGCCTGGAGTACGACCGCCCCGGCCTGATGGCGCGCCTGATGAACTTCGGCAACGTAATCGTCACCGTGGGCAACGTTTCGTTCGTCTTCGACCGCGTGCACGATCCGGTCGGGGTCCAAGAGGATATCTACCGCCGCATGGAGGCGCATCGCGCACGGCGCGAACTGACGGACCGTCAGACGCGCGGCGAAGAAATCGCCGAGTGGCTGGATGCGTATCATCACGTGACGCAGAAGAAGCCGAACCCACCAGGTGGGAGAGAATAGGTATGGCTGTGCGCGAAATCCTGACCGCAGTCCACCCCGCCCTGCGCAAGAAGGCGCGCCGAGTGGGCGAGCTGACGCCGGCGCTCGATAAGCTCATCGACGACATGATCGAGACCATGCGCGAGGCGCCCGGGGTCGGCCTGGCCGCGCCGCAGGTGGGCGTGAGCCAGCGCGTGATTGTGGTCGAGTACGCCGAGAACGAGGAGCAGGAGCAGCCGGCCTCGGGCGATAGGGCGCCTGCGCCGCGCAGACTGTTCGTCGTGATCAACCCCGAACTCGTGCGGCCAAGCGTCGAAAAGGTGACGGCCGCCGAGGGCTGCCTTTCGGTGCCCGGTTACGCCGGCGAGGTCGAGCGCTTTGCCGAGGTCTCGGTGAAGGGCCTCAACCGCCGCGGCTCGCCCTTGCGCCTGCGCGCCCGCGGCTGGCTGGCGCGCATCTTCCAGCACGAAGTGGACCATCTCGACGGCGTGCTGTACACCGACCGCGCGCAGCGGGTGTGGGCGCTCGAGAAAGAAGAGACGCTCGATAACGTGTGAGGCCAGTGCTACTCAGAAAGCGCAGCGCCAGGCATTCGCCTGGCGCGGATGATTCCCCGAACGCTATGAGCTGACGGGTCTAGCCCAGGTAATCGCGCAGCGTGCGGCTCGAGCGCGGGTGGCGCAGCTTGCGCAGCGCCTTGGCCTCGATCTGACGCACTCGCTCGCGCGTGACCCCCAGCCGTTGGCCGACCTCCTCCAGCGTGTGGTCGCGCCCATCCACCAGGCCGAAGCGCAATTCGAGCACCTGCCGCTCCCGCTCGTTGAGGAACGCCAGCGCGCTGTGGATCTGATCGCGCAGCAGCTCGCGCGAGGCCGCATCGAGCGGGGTCACCACGCTTTCGTCCTCGATGAAGTCACCGAGCATGCTGCTTTCCTCGGCTCCCACCGGTGTTTCGAGCGACATGGGCTCCTGGGCCAGGCGCAGGATGCGCTCGACGCGTTCCACCGCACGGGTCAACTTCTGCCCCAGCGCTGGCGGCAGCGGATCATCGGTGGCCCGCAGGCGCATGACCTCCGCCGTGTCCCCCGCATCCAAGAGGTCCATCTCCAGCGCCAGCTCTTCGCGCGTGGGTTCGCGTTCCAACGTCTGTACCAGGTGGCGCTGCGAGCGCATCAGGCGGTTGATGGTTTCAACCATGTGCACCGGGATGCGGATGGTGCGCGCCTGATCGGCGATGGCGCGGCTGATGGCCTGGCGAATCCACCAGGTGGCATAGGTGGAGAACTTGAAACCGCGGGTCGGGTCGAACTTCTCAACGGCGCGCAGAAGCCCCAGGTTACCCTCCTGCACCAGGTCGAGAAAGGCAATGCCGCGGCCGATGTAGCGTTTAGCCACACTGACCACCAGGCGCAGATTGGCGCGGATGAGCGCCTTGTGCGCCTCCTCGGCCCGCTGCTCAATCAGGTGCAGTTCCGCCTCTAAGTTGCCCACCGCGCTCGAGCCGCGCGCGGTCGGTTTGCGCTTGGGTAGCCACGTCTGAAAGGTGCTCTTGATCGGTGGCGTCTTGCGCTCTTTGAGCGCCACCTGCAGCTTGCGGGCCAGAGCCTCCGGCAGGAGATACAACGCGACGAACACGTCGAACGCGTTCTGGGCCACCTTGTTCCAGGCCGGGTCGCGGCCCCATGGCCCCCGTTCGAGCCAGGTGCGCAGGTAGGAGGGCGCGCTGTCTTGCCATGCCGCGTGCAGGTGGAAGGCTTCGTCGAGGAGCGGGGCCAGTTCCGGCAACGGCTGGCCGAGGCGCCGCGCATCCTCGCGCAGGTGTTTCCAATCGCTGAGCAGGTCGCCGTACAATTCGAGCAGGAAGAGCGTGCCGGGCGGCAGGCTGCGTTTTCCAGGGCCCAGCGCCGTCAGCCGCTCGCGCAAGGCGCGCGCGCGGCGCAGAGCTAAGAGGCGCGCCGCCAACCAGGTCTCCTGATCCGCATTGAGCAAGTGCACCTGGCCGATTTCACGCAGGTACATGCGCACCGGGTCGTCGGCCAGCTCGATCGTTTCGATGACCTCTTCGCCCTCGATCTCCTCGCCCGGGCCTTCATCTTCGAGGGTTTCCAGCTCCTCCTCGCCCACCTCTTCTTCAGTGGCGTCGGAGGGTATTTCCTCCTCCACCAACACGCTCTCGTCGACCTCGGCGTCTTCCTCGACGGGTGCGCCTTCGGGTGCAGCGAAGTCGGGCAGTCCCTCCAGGTCGTCTATCTCGTGCGGCGTAGATTCCGGCCGTTGTCGTGGCATTCAGAATGCCTCCAGCCCGCCCTCACGGGATGCGGGCCGCGTCGTGGGCAGCGCGGGCAGGCCTCGAGCCAGGGCGACATCGATTCGTAGGATGTTTTCGCTAATTGCGTTCATACGTTCCAGCGGCGCCTCGCCCGGCTCCGTTGCGGCCGACGGCACACCGCTCTCTTCCGGCTGGGCTTCCTTCTCGAGAATGTAAAAACGCAACTCGCCCAGCTTGCGCTCCAGCGCCTGCCGCCGCAGGCGCAGGAGACCTCCCAGCACATCATCCGCATCAGCCTCTTCGCCGGCCTGGAAGCGCTCGAGACTCGCGCGGGCTGCGGCCAGCGCCTCAGGCGCTTCTTGCGCGGCATGCGTTTCGATGAAGATGGCCGGGTCGGTTTCCTCCTGAGAGAGCGAGCGCTGGATGATCTCAAGCAGCCACTGACTCTCGGAGGTGGTGAGATCCTCTGGCCCGGGCCGCGCCAGCCCCAGTTCACCGAAGATGCGGTTGGCTCGAAACAGCAGCAGCGGTTGGCGCACAAGCGCTCCCAGGCAGAAGGCCTCGCGGCTGGAGGCCTTGGCCGCCATCCCCGCCGCCGGTGCGGCGGGCGCCGAGGGGGCCTCGCCGCGGCCGCCGCGCATCGTACTGCGGCGAGTCGGGCGCCGCCCGGGCGCAGCCTGCAGCGACGCCAACTCCACCCGCAGCAATCGCGCCAGCTGCTGGCGATAAGCATCTCGCTCCACCGGGTCGGCGACGTCTTCAATGAGCGGCAGGATGCGCGCCGCGACGTCCGCCTTGACCTTGGCCTCATTCAGGTTTCTGCCCTGGGTAATGACTCCCAGCACGTGCTCCACGACCGGCCGCGCCTCGGCAATGCGCTGGCGCCAGGCCTCACGGTCTTGCAGGATGAGTTCATCCGGATCGAGCCCGGCCGGCAACGTCGCCACACGCAGGTCGGCTTGCAGCCTTCCTTCGAAACGGACCAATCCGCGCGCATCGAAGACGGGCTCGCCTTCGCGCTCGAGCGTCTCACGCGCCAGATCAAGCCCGCGCAGGGCGGCCGCATCGCCAGCCGAATCGGCGTCCAGTGCCAGGACAATGCGTCGCGCATGGCGCTTGAGCATGCGCAGCTGGGCTTCGGTGAGGGCCGTGCCCATCGGCGAGACCACGTTGAGGAAGCCGGCCTGATGCGCAGTCATCACGTCCAGATAGCCCTCGACAATGACTGCCTCCTCCTGGGCGCGGATGGCGCGCGCGGCACGATCCAGCCCGTACAACAGGTGACCCTTATCAAACATCGGCGATTGGGGCGAATTGAGGAACTTGGGCACGTCGTTGGGATCGACGATACGCGCACCGAAGCCGCACATCCGCCCGCGGTTATCCCGGATGGGGATGGTGATGCGGTTGTGGAAGCGGTCGCGCAGCCCGCCCCCCTCGGGCGTGACCACCACCCCGGCCTGCTGTAGATCGTCGTCGGTGTAGCCCTTGCCGCGAAAATAGGACAGACCGTGATCGCGCCCGGCCGGGGCCAGCCCGACCTGGAAGGCTTCCAGGGTCTCGTCCGCGAGACCGCGCCCGTGCAGGTAATCCCTCACCGTGGCACCGGCGGTGGAGGTAAGCAAGTAGTTGCGATAGTAGGTGGCGGCCAGTTCCAAGAGGCCGCGAAGATGCTCGTAGGTTTCCTCCGCCCGCTGCTCGTCGGCCGAGCGCGGATGAAGTTCGATACCGGCGCGCGCCGCAAGCTGGCGCAGCGCCTCGGGGAAATCCCAGCCCTCTTTCTTCATGACGAACTTAAAGAGGTCGCCGCCTTCGTTGCACGCGCCGAAGCAGCGCCAGGTGCCGCTGTCGGGGAAGACCACAAAGGCCGGAGTGTGAACGTTGGGGTGAAAGGGACAGAAGCCGATGTAGTTCTTGCCGGTGCGCCGCAGTCGGACGCTCTCGCTCACCAGCTCGACGATGTCCAGGCGTGCCTTGATGTCATCAACGGCGCTCATCAGCTCTCTCTTGGATGATGCCCGAGGGATTATACCCGCATCGCCAGCCGTATCGTGCACGCCCGCGAATTCCATCTGCGCACGGAATGCCAGCGGCGGCGCCTCGCGCGCCGCCGCTGGCATCGCTGCTCCACGGCCGAGGCTTCTTCAGGGAACAAAGATGCTTCCGCGCAGTGGCTTGTCGCCACGCTCGCCCACGCCGAACTTGCTGCCATCCGGCGCCTGCAGCATCCAGTAGCTGGTATGGGTCCCGCCCTCGTAGGGAGCGATCATGATCACGCCGATAAACATGTGATCGCCGGGCGGCACCTCTTTGGGGAAGGCCACCCAGTTGGCGCCGCTCATGTGCTCGCCACCGTAGAAGACAAGGCGGTAGTCGCGAGTCCAGATACAAGTACCGATGTTGCGCACGTCCCACACTTTCTTAAAGGTTTCCGCCACGCCCACCGGTGCGCCATCGCCCAGACCCACATAACCGACGAAGTAAGCCGCGTTGCATAGTTGCTCGAGCGGCGCGGCTGGGTTCGTTCCCGGCGTGCCGTAGGGTGCCCGCGTCAGCGAATAGGTGGCGGAACCCTGCGGCGTTTCGGTCGCAGCGGGCGTCTCGCTCGCGGCGGGCATCGTCTCCACAGTCGACGCCGGCGTGCCTGTCTCCAACAACCTCGGCGCAGCGACGCCCGGCTGCGCGCTCGCGGCCCGGGTCGGCGCCGGACGCAATGCCGCCGTCAGATTGCATGCGAGCACGGTGCTCACCGTCAGCGCGATGGCCATCAGCACATGACGCGGATGCAGCTTCGGCATAGACACCTCGGCCGCGCGCTATGCGCGGACCCCTGCCCACGATTATACCCAGCGTTGTGCACCCGCTTATTGAGTTCGGGCATGCGGTACACGATGCCGTGCTGCGCTTCTCACGCCGCCGCGGTCCTCCACGTCGCCGGTCCGGCCTCCTCGCGGACATCGACCCGTCATGCGCTCGCCGTCGCACGTCGCCGGATCGTCTGCGATCGCGTGCGTAAGGCGTGTCCGTATGGTGCACGCAACCTGACAACGACCACGACCCCTCCTCCAAAAGAAATCCCTCCCGCGGTGCACTTCGGGAGGGATGGAAAGGCTAAGGCGGTGCTCGATGGCTCAGGGGACCACGATCTTCGCTGTGAGCGGCGTGAGGCCGTTATCGCCCACGCCGAACTTGCTGCCGTCGGGTGCCTGCAACATCCAGTAGCCGATGTAGGTGCCCGACTTGGCCGGGGCGATCATCGTCACCGAGAGGAAGAGATGGTCGCCGGGTTCAACGATCTCCGGAAAGCGCGCCCAATCCGGACCGTCCATGTGTTTGCCGCCGTTAAAGACCAGGCGGTACTCGCGGCTCCAGGTGCAGTTGCCGATGTTGCGCACGTCCCATGTCTTGCGGTAGGTCTCGCCGGCCGGGAGCACCGCGCCGTCCTTGAGCCCGATATCGCCGACGAAGAAGGCCGCGTTGCAGAATGTGGTCAGGGTCGGGTGCACGCCGGGCGTGCCGTAGAAGGCCGGGGTGAAGATGAGTGAGGCCGTGGCACTCGGCAGCAGCGGCACGGGCAGGGTGGCGGTGGCCAGCGGAAGGGTTGCGGTGGGCGGCGGCAGCGCCACGGTTGCGGTGGAGGTGGCGGCCAGCGCCACCTGGGTGAGCATGGCCTGAACTGTTTGCGCAGCCTGAGTGGCCAGCGGCACCTGGGTGACAGTGGGCGTGACCGTGCTGCAGCCGACCAGCACGAGCGATGCAGCCAGCACAGCCAACGCCAGGGTGCGCAAGGTGTGGGATGTCATTCGGTCCTCCTCGTGCATGGTTGTGCGGCGCATGGGCCGTTTGGGCCCGCCTCACGCCGCACCGAGCGCCTCCGGCTCGCCCTCCTCTTGCGGCGAGGGCTCAGACTCGGCCGCCTGAGGCTCGATCATCAGTCTGCCGTCGCGCAGCGCGATGGTCACCGTCTGATCGTCGTGGATGCGGCCTTCGAGCATGGCCTCCGAGAGCATATCCTCCACCTCGGTCTGGATGACGCGCCGCAGCGGGCGGGCGCCCATCTCCGGGTTGTAGCCCAGATCCGCCAGGCGTGCCTGGGCCTCGGGCGTCGCGCTCAAGGCGATGTGATGCTCCAGGAGGCGCTGTGCCACTTTGGCGATCTCCAGGTTGACGATCTGGGTGATATCGTCCTTGTTCAGCGCGCGGAACACGATCACCGCATCGACCCGGTTGAGAAACTCGGGGCGGAAGGCGCGGCGCAGTTCCTCCAGCAGCTTCTTGCGCATCTCATCGTAGGGCGCCACCTCGCCGCGGGTCTCATCGCGCTGGATGGCAAAGCCCAGCCCGGCCTGGCGGCGGATGGTCTCGGCGCCCACGTTGGAGGTCATGACGATCATCGCGTTCTGGAAGTTGACCTTGTGGCCGCGCGCATCCGAGAGGTGCCCCTCTTCCATGATCTGTAGGAGCATGTTGTGCGCCTCAGGGTGGGCCTTCTCGATCTCGTCGAAGACGACTATCGAATACGGCCGCCGGCGCAGGGCTTCGGTTAGCTGCCCAGCATCGTCGTAGCCCACATAGCCCGGGGGCGCGCCGACCAGGCGGCTCACCGAGTGGCGCTCCATGAACTCCGACATGTCGAGCTGCACCAGCGCGTCTTCTGAACCGAACATGAAGGCGGCCAGGGCTTTGGTGAGTTCGGTCTTGCCCACGCCGGTCGGCCCGAGGAAGATGAACGAGCCGATCGGGCGGCGCGGGTCCTTGAGCCCGGCGCGCGCGCGGCGCACGGCCTTGGAGATCGCCAGGATGGCCTCATCCTGGCCGATGATGCGGCCGCGCAGCGTTTCTTCCATCTTCATCAGGCGCGCCGACTCAGCTTCCGCGAGCTGCATCACTGGGATGCCGGTCCACATCGAGACCACTTCGGCGATATCTTCGGGCACCACGCGCGGGCCCTTGTCGCGGTCGGCCATGGCCAACTGCAGTTCCTGTCGCGAACGCTCCAGCTCGGTCTCACGGTCCTGGATTTCCTCGGCGGCCTCGTAACGTCCTTCTTCGGCAGCCGTGGCGCGTTCGGCCCGCAGGCGGCGCAGCTCGCCCATGATCTCCTTCAGGCGTTTGGCCTCCGGGCTCTTATACATGCGCACACGCGAAGCCGTTTCGTCAATCAGGTCGATGGCCTTATCCGGCAGGAAGCGATCGGGCACGTAGCGCCCGGAGAGGCGGGCGGCGGCTTCGAGCGCCTCGTCGGAGATCCGCAGGCGGTGGTGGTCCTCGTAGTTGCGACGCACGCCGCGCAGGATCTGGATCGATTCCTCCACCGAGGGCTCCTCGACCATCACCGGCTGGAAGCGGCGCTCGAGGGCTGCATCGCTCTCGATGTGCTTGCGGTACTCGGTGAGGGTGGTCGCGCCGATCACCTGCAGCTCGCCGCGCGAGAGGGCCGGCTTGAGAATGTTGGCCGCATCCACCGACGAGCCGGCTGCGCCGGCGCCTACCAGCATGTGGACCTCATCGATGAAGAGGATTGCGCCCGAGGCTTTCAGCTCGTCGATGACGCGCTTCAGGCGTTCCTCAAATTGGCCGCGGTACATGGTGCCGGCCACCAGCGAACCCACGTCGAGCTGCAAGAGGCGCTTGCCCATGAGCGGCGCGGGCACGTCGTTGGTGACAATGCGCTGCGCCAGGCCCTCAACGATGGCCGTTTTGCCCACCCCCGGCTCGCCGATGAGGGCCGGGTTGTTCTTGGTGCGACGGGCGAGAATCTGAATGACCCGTTCGATCTCAGTCTCGCGCCCGACGACCGGGTCGAGCTTGTTCTCCTCGGCCAGCGTGGTCAGGTCGGTGGCCAGTTGATCGACCAAGGGTGTCTTGGCTTTGTCGGCCTTGGCGCCGGCCGCGGCCGGCTGGCGGGCCTGGGCCGGGGCTTCCTGCAGCAGGCGGCGCGTCTGGCGGCGAACCTGTTCGGGGCTGACCCCCAGGCGGCGCAACACGTCGATAGCCACGCCCTCCGGCTGGCGCACAATGCCCAGCAACAGGTGTTCGGTGCCGATGTAGTGATGGCCGAGGCGGCGCGCCTCGTCGATGGCCAGCTGCAGCACCTGTTCCGTATCGGGTGAGAGATCAATGCGTTCGGGGGTGGTGCGGCCCGGCGCGGATTGGCGCTCGACCATTTCCTGGACGCGCTCGGGCTCCAGACCCAACTCGCGAAGCACGCGTCCGGCCACGCCGCCTTCCTCGCGGATGAGGCCGAGCAACAGGTGCTCGGTACCGATGGTCGGGTGATGCAGTCGCTCGGCCTCTTGATGGGCCAGGCTGAGCACGCGGCGTGCGCGTTGAGTAAAGCGTTCTAAGTTGTCGGCCACTTGGGCCTTCCTCTCCTGGATTCAGGCCACCGGAGCCCAAATCGAATACCATGCCGAAGATTCTACCAAATCCGCCTAGGAGTCCGTCGGCGACCACACCAACGACTGCATATTGCATTGTCCGCATTCCGCAGGGGCGACCGGTCCGTCGCCCCAACGACGGTTGCCAACACGTGCGTTCCGTTCGCGGGCGCGCACCCGGATTCTGCTGCCTCCCTTACAATTGTCAGCATCGATTCCCGCTTTGCAGGAGGCGGAGGGCACATGAACCCAGCCCCGTGGTGGCAGGACGGTGTCATCTACCAGATCTATCCGCGCTCATTTGCGGACGCGGACGGTGACGGGGTAGGCGACCTGCCCGGAATCCTCGCCCACCTGGATCACCTGAATGACGGCACCCCGCAATCGCTGGGCGTGGATGCGATCTGGCTGTCGCCCGTGTATCCCTCGCCGGGATACGACTTCGGCTACGACGTGGCCGACTACTGCAACATCGACCCGCGGTTCGGTTCGCTCGCGGCTTTCGACCAGCTGGTGAGCGAAGCCCACCGCCGCGGCATCCGCGTCATCATGGATATGGTCGTCAACCACACCTCCCATGAGCACCCGTGGTTCGTCGAATCGCGCGCCTCACGCGAAAGCCCCAAACGCGATTGGTACCTCTGGCGCGACCCGCGCCCCGGCGGCGGTATGCCCAACAACTGGGAAGCGGTCTTCGGCGGGCGCGCCTGGGAATGGGACGAGACCAGCCGCCAGTACTACTACCACATGTTCCTCAAAGAACAGCCGGACCTCAACTGGCGCAACCCCGAGGCGCGGCGCGCGGTGATGGCGGCATTCCGCTTCTGGCTCGAACGCGGCGTGGATGGCTTCCGCCTGGATGTGGTCAACGCGTATTTCAAAGATGCCGGGCTGCGCGATAACCCGCCACGCCTGGGCTTACGCGGTTACGATCGCCAGGCACACGTGTACGACATGGACCAGCCCGAGTTGCTGGACGTTTTCCGTGAACTGCACTCGCTGCTTGAGGAATATGGCGAAGGCATGGCGGTGGGCGAGGTGATGGACGAGACTCCCGAGAAAGCCGCGCGCTACAGCGCCCCGGGCCTGCTGTCGCTGGCTTTCAACTTCGAGTTCACCCGCCAGCCGTGGCGCGCGTCTGCATTTCAGCGAGCCATCACCCACTGCGAGGCGGCCTTGGCCAAGGGCGGCTGGCCGTGCTACGTGCTCTCCAATCACGATGTGCCACGGCACGCTTCACGGTACGGCCCAAGGCACGCTGTCGAGCGCGCCAAGGTGGCGGCGGCTCTGCTGCTCACGTTGCGCGGCACGCCCTTCCTATACTACGGGGAGGAGATCGGCATGCGTAACGGACGAATCCGGCGAGACGAAATACAGGACCCACCCGGCAAACGCTATTGGCCGCTCTACGGCGGGCGCGATCCGGAACGCACGCCGATGCCATGGAGTGCCGCGGCGGGGGCCGGCTTCACCCGCGGGCGGCCGTGGCTGCCGCTCAACCGGGATTATCTCGAGGTGAACGTTGCGGCCCAGCGCGATGACCCGCGCTCGGTGTTCTCGTTCTACCGACAGCTGATCTGGCTGCGCAAGGCGAGCGTGGCGCTGCGCCAGGGGAGTTACCACCCGCTCATTCGCGCGCCGCGGCACGCGCAGGCTTACCTGCGCGATGCGCCAGGCCAGCGGATGCTGGTGACGCTCAACTTTTCTGCCCAACCGCTGGTGGCCGCGTTCGACGAGCCGCTGCCGGATGCGGCCTGGCGCCTGCGCCTCAGCACGCACGCCGCAGCGCACGAGCCGCTGCAGGGCGGCGGCATACACCTGCGGCCATACGAGGCGTGCATCTTTGAGGTCGAGTAACCCGCGATGCTGCATGCATGAACGTCGGGGCTGTCCCAAAAGGGGCAGCCCCGTTGAGTTTAAGGAGGGCAAGAGTCAAGCACAGGCGGGGAGGGATGAGTAAGATGGAAGCATGAAGAAGACGAGACGAAGCGAAGCCGTTGTGTTCAAGCCCTATGTTCAGGGTCAGCTGCAACTGCCGACGGATCTCTCCTCGCTGATCCCGGAGAAGCACGTGGTGCGGGTGGTGGATGCGGCGATCGAGCGGGTGGATCTGCGGCGGCTGATGAGCCGGTACAAGGGAGGCGGGACGAGCAGCTACCATCCGAAGATGATGTTGAAAGTGCTGGTGTACGCGTACACGCAGCGGGTGTACTCGTCGCGGCAGATTGCGAAGGCGCTGCGGGAGAATGTGTACTTCATGTGGCTGAGCGGGAACAGCCGGCCGGACTTTCGGACGCTGAACCGGTTTCGCGGGGAAGTGATGAAGGGGTTGCTGGGGGATGTGTTTGCCTCGGTGCTGGAGCTGTTGGTGGAGGAGGGATACGTGCGGCTGGAGGCGTACTTTGTGGACGGGACGAAGGTGGAGGCCAATGCCAGCCGCTATGGGTGGGTGTGGGCCAAGAGCACGCGGCGCTACAAGGGTCGGCTGCAGGAGAAGGTGAAAGCGCTGTTGGAGGAGATCGAGCGGACGAATGAGGCGGACGATGAGGCCTACGGCGAGCGGGACCTGGAGGAGTTGGGGGAGACAAGCGAGCTGGACAGCCGGAAGCTAGCGGAGAAGATGGAGGCGTTGAACGCTCGGCTGGAGAAGGAGCCGCAGAACAAGAAGCTGGCGCGGGCGGTGAAGAAGGTGAAGACGGACTACCTGCCGCGGCTGGAGAAGTATGAAGAGCAGGAGCGGAAACTGGCTGGGCGCTCAAGCTATGCCAAGAGCGACCCGGGGGCGACATTCATGCGCATGAAGGATGGCGGCCTGGGGCGAGCCTCGTTGCGCCCGGCTTATAACGTGCAGGTGGGGACAGAGGGGCAGTTTGTGGTGGGCTACAGCGTGCACCAACGAGCAGGCGACCCGGGCTGTTTGATACCGCACCTGGAGCAGGTGAAGGAACGGCTAGGACGGTTGCCGGACAAGGTGATTGCGGATGGGGCTTACGGGAGCGAAGAGAACTACGCCTACCTGGAACGAGAAGGGGTGGGCAACTATGTCAAGTACCGGGAGTTTGGGCTGGAGCAACACCCGCGGCGCGGGACGAGAGCCGAGGCGGCATTCCGCTACGAGGCGAGCACGGACAGTTACGTGTGTGGAGCGGGACGGCGGTTGGAGTATCAGGGCACACGGCGCTACACCAGTGAGAACGGCTACCGCAGTCAGCGCCGACACTACGCCTGTCGGGACTGTGCCGGCTGCAGCCGCCGATCGAGTTGCACGCACGCAGCCGGAAACCGTGCGCTCCAGGTGAGTTTCGAACTGCAGGCGGTGAAGCAACGGGTGCGAGAGAATCTACTCTCTGCGGAGGGGCGGATCCTGCGTGCCCGGCGCGGGGTTGAAGTCGAAAGCGTATTTGGCCGCTGGAAACACAACTGGGGGTTCCGCCGATTCATGCTACGCGGACAAGAGAAAGTGAGCATCGAACTCGGACTGCTGAGCCTAGCTCACAACCTCAGCAAAGTCCCGGCAGGGGGCAAAGTCCCCACAGAGGGCAAGCTCGCCAACTGAGCTCTCCCTCTACCACCCCCATCTTCCGTGCTTCGTTCGCCCACCTCCCCCTCGAGAAACGATTCGGGGCTGCCCGTCATGCTCTTTTCGGACAGCCCCTTTGTCTGTGAGCCGACGTGCGCGCTAGAACAGCCCGCGTAGCAAGAGCAAGAAGCCGACAATAATCAGCGGGATGCCGATGATCGCGCCCACCACGGTGATCGTGAGCACCACGCCCACTACCATCAGCACGAAGCCAAGAATCACCGCCACCAGCCGCCCGGTGAATCCAAGGATCCACGTGAGCAACTGCCAGATGGCCCAGAACGGCCACAGATACCACGCCACACGCTTACTGCTCGTCATCCTTACCTCCTTACCTTTCGCCCCACACGGATCCGGCGCCGCGGGTCACGCGTCAGGAATGATGATCCAACACAAGAGGTACATGGCCAAACCGGGCACGCCACCTGGCATGCAGGCCCCGAGGAACCCCAAGCGGAACCAGGTCGGGCTGATGCCGAAGAATTCACCCAGGCCGCCGCACACGCCCGCCAGCACCCGGCTGGAGCGGGAACGGCGAAGCGGTCCACGAACCATCTCACTCATTCCGTCCTCCGTGCTGCGATGTTCTCCAATATTGGATATACGCAGGTTATCCTCGAAGGTTGCCGTGCGACCGCCGCATGCGGTCGGGCCGTGCTTAGGGAGCCGTGCCCGGTTCGGAGGCCGGCGCCTCAAGCGGCAGAGTCACGGTGAAAATGGTACCGCGCCCTTCCTCACTTTGCACGCTGACCAGCCCGCCAAAGGAATCCACCAGACGTTTGACGATGCTCAGGCCCAGGCCGGTGCCCACAATTCCGGAGTGACGCGCATTGGAAGCGCGAAAGAACTCTTCCCACAAGCGCGGCATCTCATCGCGCGGGATGCCCATGCCGGTATCGGCGATCACCACCTCGGCCGAGGTGGCGCGCAGACCGACGCGGACCTCCACCTGCCCGTCGGCCGGGGTGTATTTGACCGCGTTGCCAATCAGGTTCTCAAGGACGCCCGCCAACCCGTCGGGGGTCGCGCGCACGTCCACCCTCTCGCGCGGCAAGCGAACGCGCAGCTCCACCCGCTTAACTTTGGCGGCCGCCGCGTGCTGCTCGACCGCCCACTGCACCACCGGCTTGAGCTCCACCGCCTCGGTGTGCTCCTCAAAGCCCATCGTCTTGGTGGCCGCCAGCGCCAGCAGGTCGCCAATGAGTGCCATGAGACGGTCGAGGCGGCCGAGCACGCGTGCGATAATGTCCTTCTGTTTGTCGCTCATCTCGCCCGACATCCCACCCAGCATGACCCGCAGCAAGCTCTGCGCGCCGCCCACCGGCGAGCGCAGCTCGTGGGTCACCGTGCGCACGAACTCCGCGCGGGCCTCGTCGGCCTGCTGCAGTGCCTCGTGCGCCTGAGCGTTTTCGATAGCCACGGCTCCCTCGCGTGCGATCGCTGTGACGTAGTCCGCGTCGGCCAGGGTGAAGCGCCGTGGCTGATCGGCGTACACGCGCAACACTCCCAGCGGGCGCGTGCGGCCCATGATCGGGACCACTAAGATACTGAGAATACCCTCCTGAATGATCTCGTCGGGATACTGCAAGCGGTCGTCGGCCAGCACATCATTGACGATGACCGGCGTCCCCGAGAGCACCTCGCGATCCATAGGGCTGCGCGAAAGATCCACCGGCCCTTTGCGCTGGTATTCCGCACGCAGCCCATAAGAGGCCGCCAGGATGAGCCTCTCGCCCGTTTCATCCAGCAGACGGATGGAGGCGCGCCCAGTGGAGAGCACGTGTGCGGCGTTCCGCGCCAGGCGTTCGAGCACCTGCGGCAGGCTGAGCGTCGACGAAACGGCTTGCGTCGCCTGCAGCAGGCCCGCCACCTGTCGTTCGCGTTCGCGCAGGCGGTCCATGATCGAGGCGCTCAGCACGACGGTCGCCGCGGCTGCCATCCCGAAGAACCCGATTTGGGCCAGGATGAAAAGCGGCTGCCGGTAGAGGTCGGGGGGCAGGAAGGGCAGCGCCGGCAGGTTGGGCAGCACTCCGGAGGCTTCGGCGAGGGCCAGCAGGATGAGCGCTCCCAGACCGATGCCCACGGTGAGCAACGGGTGGGTTCCCGGGAACAGGATGGCCCCGATCAGCATGTGGATGAGGAAAAAAGGAATCGCCGGGCTGGTCAGGCCTCCGGTCAGGTGCAGGAAGACGGCCATCGCCATCCAGTCGAGTGCCACCTGGAGAAGCACCAGGCGCCGGATGCGCCGCGAATACACCGCCGCATCGTCCGAGAAGATCCGCCCAGTGAGCCACAAGAGCACAAGATTGTAGAAGAGAATAGTGAGGCCAAGCGCAACAAGCGGCGTTTCGGGGATCGGCAAACCCAGCAGTCGAACGGAAGCCAGCGCGCCGATGAGCACGCCGGTGCCGGCCAGCCAGCGAATCTGAACCAGACGCGCACTGGTGCTGGCTATATCGCCCGGAAGCAGCCCGTCGTGCCGACTGGCGGGGATGTCGTTCTTGGGCGGGACCGCGGACGAGTCCGCCTCAGGTGGTTCGGTCACGAATCGACCTCTCGCGTGCGGCCAGGATCGCTATGCCCCCCTTGCCTGCGTTGCCAGCCTGGGCGACGCCGAAGGTGCGGACAACGCTGCCTGCCGATTCTAGCCCAAACCATCCACCTGCGGTGTGCGCGGCGGAACACCGCGCCGGCCACAGGCGTCTTAACCGGCAGACCCAGCAACCGGGAGGTGTGCCATGCTGCGCCGACCTGCGTTCTCCGCCCTGCTCGCTGCGCTTTTCCTGCTCGCCCTGCCAGCTGCGGTTCACGCGGATGGCATCATCATCCCCGATCCTCCGCCGCCCGACTGTCTGCCCTTCGTGACTCCCCCCGATGCGATGCCAGCCTGGCCGACGCCGATCCCAATAACGATTTGCCCTCCCCGGCGGGAATTGGCCATCGTCTATCACCGTGTGACGGTCAGCATACAGGATCAGCTGGCGGTGACGCGCGTCGACCAGGCCTTTCGCAACGACAGCGGCGCCACCGTGGAGGGTATGTACGTCTTCCCGCTCCCGCCGGAGTCCTCCGTGACCCGCTTTTCGTTGTGGGTCGGCGGCGAGAAGGTGGAGGGCAAGGTTCTGACGGCCGAAGAGGCGCGTGCCATCTACGAAGACATCGTCCGCCGCCAGCGCGACCCGGCGCTGCTTGAGTACATCGACCGCGGCGCGGTGCAGGCACGCATCTTCCCCATCGCCCCGGGGGAGACGCGCCAGATCCAACTCGAGTACACCCAGACTTTGCCGATGAACGACGGTTTGGTGCACTACCGCTACCCGCTCAACACCGAGAAGTTCTCGTCCCAACCGCTGGAGCAGGTGAGCATCGCGGTGAACGCGCGCTCGACTCAGGCGCTGCGTGCCATCTACTCCCCGTCGCATCCCATCTCCGTCACCCGCGACGGCGAACACAACTTCCGCGCCGGGTACGAAGCCTCCGGCGTGCGGCCCGACACCGACTTCGATCTGTACTACTCCACGGCCCAGAACGGCATCGGCCTCAACCTGATGACCTTTCACGACCCGGCCGGCGGCGAGGCGGATGGCTTCTTCCTCATGCTCGTCTCGCCCGGGTTGGACACCGGCGACTCGCAGGTCGCCAAAGACGTTATCTTCGTCCTCGACCGCTCGGGCAGCATGGACGGCGAGAAGTTCGATCAGGCGCAGCGGGCGGCGCAGTACGTGCTCGAGCATCTCAATTCGGAGGATCGCTTCGGGCTGATCGCCTTCAGCACGGGCATGGAACCTTTTGCCAGTGACTTGCTGCCCGCCAGCCGGCGCAGCGAGGCGGAGCGGTGGATCGCCACGCTCTCGGCGGAAGGTTCAACCGACATTCACCGCGCACTGCTCGAGGCGGCGGCCATGGTGCGCCCCGGACGACCAACCTACTTGATCTTCCTCACCGACGGGTTGCCGACGGAGGGGGTCATCAATCGCGAACAGATACTGGAGGCCTTTGCCTCGGCCGCCCCTTCGACGGTCCGCCTGTTTGCCTTCGGCGTCGGTTACGACGTGGACACGGTGCTGCTCGACAGCCTGGCCCAGGCGCACCATGGCGCGACAACCTACGTCGCCCCGGGCGAGAGCCTCGACGAGGCCGTGTCCGCGTTCTACGCGCGTATCACCAGCCCGGTGCTCACCGACCTGCATCTCGATTTCGGGCGTATCACGGCCTACGACTACTATCCGCAGGAGCTGCCCGATCTGTTCGGCGGAAGTCAGTTGGTGGTGGCCGGGCGCTACCGCGGCAACGGCAGCAGCACCATCACTCTCACCGGTCAGGTGAACAACCAATCGCGGTCGTTCGGCTACCCGGGGCAGACCTTCTCCGCGAGCGGGGGCTTGAGTGCACTCTCGCGCCTGTGGGCCACGCGCAAGATTGGCCATCTGCTCAACGAGATCCGGCTGCATGGCGCGGAGCGCGAAATGGTGGATGCGGT
The DNA here is from genome assembly GCA_964353865.1 of uncultured Anaerolineales bacterium. Taxonomy (GTDB): domain Bacteria; phylum Chloroflexota; class Anaerolineae; order Anaerolineales; family RBG-16-64-43; genus RBG-16-64-43. The sequence goes on from CAYGXJ010000081.1 coordinate 39,518, forward strand.
CGTGGCGCTCAGCGTGCGCTACGGCATCGTCACACCTTACACCTCCTACTTGGTGACCGAGCCGGAGGCCTTGAGCGCCGACAGCCGACAACAGATCACCGATCAGGCGCTGCGCGAGCTTCAGGCGATGCCCACCCAGGTGGCCGGGGCACCGGCGGTGCAGAAGGCACAGGAACAATCCCAGTTGGCCGGCGCGCAGAGCGTTCTCGCCCCGAGCCTGCCCGAAGCGCAGGATGTGGTGCGCAACGCGGGCTCGCACAGCTTCGTGCTGCGTGGCGAGGTGTGGATCGACACGACCTTCGACGTCGGACGCATGCAGGCCGCACCCATCGCGTTCGGCTCGGCCGACTACTTCGAGTTGGCCGGGGTCTCGCCCGAGGTGGGCGCGGCGCTCGCTCTCGGCCCGCGGGTGATCGTCGTCTGGCAGGGCGTAGCCTACGAGATCGTAGCCGAGGGCGAACCCGTGGCGGCGGTGGACGTGCCGGAGCCGTTCAAGCCCGGACCGATCGACCCCTCGAACCCGCCGCTGCTGCCCGACCCGGCTCAACCCGTGCCCGCTACTCCGCTGTCATTCCCGTGTGCCTCGGCGTTGCTGCCGTTGGGCATGGTTGCGGCGCTTGGTATGGCAAAACTGCGAAAGAGGTAGAGCCCTCACCACAGAGAACACAGAGCACATCTGTGGAAGAGAACCAATCTCCAGAGAGACCTTGGCCCTGCAGGTGCAGGGCCAAGGTCTTTGGACTCGGGTGATTGACATGGCTTGCGTCGGATTGTAGAGTTGACGCACTGGCCAGCCGCCATCGCGCACAGCTCATGGCCGGCAAGGAGGCACAATGAGCGCCCCACGCAAACCACCGGGAACGCTGACCTTTCGCCCGGTTACCCCATCGCGCTGGAAGGACTTGGAAACCTTGTTCGGCAAGCATGGCGCCTGCGCCGGGTGCTGGTGCATGTGGTGGCGCCTGCCGCGCGCTGAGTTCAACGCCAAGCGTGGCGCGGGGGCCAAACGCGGTCTCAAGCGATTGGTGATCGAGGGCAAGGCCCCCGGCGTTCTGGCCTACGTGGATGGCGTGCCCGCCGCCTGGTGCAGCATCGCTGCGCGCCGCCAGTTCCCCGGGCTCGAGCGATCGCGCGTCCTCGCGCCGCTGGATAGCACGCCGGTGTGGTCCGTGGTGTGCTTCTTCGTCGCGCGTCCCTTCCGCCGGCAGGGGCTGACCGCCAAAGTGCTTGCGGCCTCTACCGAGTTCGCGCACCGCCGGGGCGCACGCGTCGTCGAAGGTTACCCGGTGGATATGCGCGGCAAGGTTTCCCCGGACCCGTGGGTCTTTACCGGGCTGCTTTCAGCATTCGTCCAGGCCGGGTTTGTGGAGGTGGCGCGCCGCTCCCCCACCCGGCCCATTATGCGCCATGTTGCGGAGGGCAAGTGATCTTGAACCCGAGAGCGCAGAGCTTTCACCACGGAGAACACAGAGTCCGCAGAGACAGGTGTCACAAGGTTTGGAGCCCGGATGTGCAGGGCACTGTGCTGGTCTCCGTGGCCTGGATGTCCTTTGGAGTGAATTCAAAAGACGGAACATACGAGCACGTCTGATGTCCACCCGCCGGCCAATTGCGTTCACGCGTCGGGAATGCCGTTGGGTTGATCGGTCCGGCGTGCCGTCATTTCGCGCATGAGGACGGTCGCCGACAGGACGGCCTGTGCCGTGAAGTCGTCCATTGCGAAAGTGGCGCGCTGCGTGAGCAGGGTGCCTGACGATCTTCAACGACACAGCCTGCATCGGGAAATCATCGATTGGGAGGCGAAAACCAGCGCACCCTGGAACGCACCAAGCGCTCCCAGTCCGAGCAGCCACCAGAGGTGGGCTCCGTAGGGAGCAACAAGCACCGCATACAGGCTCAATCCTCCTCCCATGCCGGCCGCAAGTCCAATCGGCAGCAGCGCCAACCCGACCGTTGAGTGGGATACTAGCTCAAATGCCACAACCACGCCTTGGATGAGCAGAAGGAAGAGAGCGATCGGAACAACCACGAGCAGGGCAACCAGCGGGGCCGGGAAGATCGGGCCATCGACGGCAAAGTAGTACATGACTGCGATCGGCAGTGAGGCAACGAGATCCCCGGCGACCAGCCCGATCGATGAAGAAACAGCCGCTGCAATGATCTTCGTCAGCATACGCAGCATCGCCTTCTTCCGCCAATCAGCCCCTGAGGGGGCCCCAAGGCATACGCAGCCACCGGCACAACAAGAGGCATTGCAGCAGAGTCAATCAATATACGGCGCGTAGCACTCCCGCTCGTGGCCGTTCACCTCGACGTAGTGCAGGCCGTCACGTTCGTAGGTGCGGTAGGCCGCCAGCTCCTGCTCCTCCGATAGCATCAGCCGCTGCGCTCGCCAGGTCGCGAGGGTGAACGACGGCCAGGGCCGCGTGCGCTCATCGCCTGCGTCGAATGCAGCGCGGCAGGCAAGCACCCCGCCCACCTCCGCCTGCATCTCCCCGGACAGGCTGCGCTGCAGGTTCACCAGCGCCGGCACGGAATCCTCCGAGAGGCTGGCCAGGTAGCCCGTATCGAGATCCTCGCCGGCCAGCGCGCGTGCCACGTTCTGGTGGACGATGAACCCATCCACGTTGAGCGCCGCCAGCGAGAGGGCAAAGCCCAACGAGGCAACGAACGTCACCAAGGCAAACATCCTCAACCGCTGCATGAGGTCGAGCGCCAGCAGCGCGACGAGCCACGCCCCAAGCCAGATGATGAAGACGTGGGTGTACGTACGCAAGCGCGAGAAGCCGTAAGCCGTTTCGTAAAGCTGCAGGCGCAAGTAAGCCGAGACCAGAATGGCGATGACCAGCAGCACCAGCCCGGCTCCGAAGGCCGAGAACAATCGCTGCTCACGCCGCTCGCCGCGCCGCGTGAGGCTGGTCAGCCCGAGGAACAACATCTGGCTGAGCACCGCCACCGCCACGAGCTCGCCAAAGCCACGCCGGGCATACTCCGAGTAGGTGAATCCCTCTGCTGTGATGTTGGCCTGGCCGCCGAATAGGTAGCGGAACTGAATCGCAACGAAAGCCGCGAAGAGCAAGTCGACGCTGGCGAGAATAATGCCGGCCTCGGTGAAGCCGAGGAAGCGCGGCAGCCACGGCTTCTCGAGCCCGATCAGTTTGTGCTCGCGGCTCGAGAAGAGAGCGTAGGCGAACACACCGACGAGCAGGAAGGTGCCGACCAGGATGTAGGCCAGGCGGAAGATGTACTCGGGCAGGTTCTCGATGCGTAGGAATTTGAGCACCTGCTCCAGCCGGTTCGAGAACACCGGGTCCGCCGATGCCAAGAGAGCCGCGAACACGGCCAGGATAGGTAGCGCGAGCAACACACCCCGTACCACGGCCCAACCGCGCGGCGCACCGCGGCGAGGTTCGCCCGCGCTCACCGGCTGTGCCGGGCCTGCCTGCCAAAAGCGAATCGGCCCAGCCAACGTGTCGAGTGCAAGGCGCACGGCCCCCACCACGTAGTCGCTGACGCTGAAGCGCCACCAGGATCCGGCGATGAAAGAGTAAGCCAGCACGGCCATCAACCCTACGGTGGTGGCCATGCTCAGGAAGAGGGTCATCGACTCGGCTCTTAGGAAGGTCAGCGAGGCAAAGACCAGGATCAGCACGAGCAGCACCAGGTTGACCGGGGCCATGCGCACCCGCTCCCGCCACGCAAGCAACAATCCACCGCCCAGACAGAGCAGGGCGAAGAGCGCGAACGAAATGCCCGGGGCCTTCTTCCAGAAGAGCAGATCGAAAGACCAGGCCACGACCAGGGCGGTAATCCAGAAGCGGTTGGGCGAAGTGCTCATCCGAGCCTCCTCGACAATGGGGCACCGTGCCTGCCGGCACGGCGGCGCGCACACCCCTGATCCCCGGCGTGCTGGATCATTCTAGGGCAGCCCCAGCGCCCAAGCCAGCCCTCGGCGCACACGGTTAGCGCACCCAAGTGCTTGACGAGAGCCCCGCCCGGGGGCATCGTGTAGAATCCAGGCACCCCGCGACAATCGCTGGCGAACAGCCAATCCCCCGGCCAGTGCGAGCGTTCCTCGGGCCGGCGGAGGCCGCATGGAGAACTTGCTGCTCGTTGAAGACAGCCCCAACCTGCGCTCGGCGCTGTGTGAGGGGTTGGAACAAACCGGCAAAGTGCACGTCGTCCACGACGGGCCCAGCGGCGAAGAGGCGCTCGAGTACTGCTTGAGCCACGAACCGCCCTCGGCCGTGCTCATGGACGTGCAACTGGCCGGCCCCATGAACGGCATCGAAGCCGCGGTTGCGTTGCGGCGCGAGTTTCCCCGCCTGCCGGTTGTCTTCTACTCCATCCAGGACGACGAGACCTACTATCGCGCCTTCCGCACCGCTGGCATCCTCAGCCACTATGCCTATGTGCGCAAGTCGAACTACCTCCTGCCGGCGATGATCGTGCCTCTTCTGCGCGATGCGATCGCCGGCCGAAGCTTCATCGACCCGGAGATCGAGAGCCGAGTAGAAGAGGTACGCCACAAGGATGCCAACTCGCCGATGGCGCTGCTCGAACCGACCGAACAGGTTGTGGCGCGCATGCTGGCCGAGGGGCTGAGCAACGAGCAGATTGCGGCGCGGTTGGGCTTCCGGGACAAGCGCACCATCAGCCGCATGAACGGGCAGATCTACGCCGCCTGGGGGCTCAGCCAGACGCCCGTCGATGAGAAGGTGGCCCGCACACGCGCCGCGCTCATTGTGCGCGAGGGGCGGCTGCTCACCTGGGATGAGGACGGCACGCCTCGCGCGATGGATGCACAGGGACGATGGGTGATGCACAAATCCCCATGAGCGACAACTGGCTCCTCGACGGAGCGATACTCTCCATCTCGCTCTTCAACACCATCGCACTTCTGTGGCTGGCGCTCACCGTGCTGCTCAACGCGCAGCGCCGCACCTGGGGCGTGTGGCTGATCGGCCTGGGCCTGGCAGCCGGCGCGTTCTTCTTCGTGAGCCACGGGGTCATCGCCAGTCGCGGGCTGGAAGGCGATTTGGCCGCGCCTGATACGTGGTGGCATCTGGGCTGGGCACCGGTGACCGTCGCCCCCCTCTCGTGGTACGTCGCCATGCTGTGGTACTCCGGCTTGTGGGAGAAGCCCGCCGAGGCCCCGGCTGCCTGGCGCGGGTTGCGCCGCTGGCACAGCCTCGGCCTGTTGCTGGCGGGTGCGGGCTGCGCCCTTGTCCTGGTGCTGCTCGTGCGCTCCAACCCGCTGCCCAACTACGTCGGGCTGAGCCACCTGCGCCTCTTGCCCGCGCTCTCACTGGCCGGCGTGCCGCTGCTAGTATGGACCTACGCCGCCTACATGGCCGTCTGCATTCTGCTTGCCCTGGATGCGCTGCGTCGGCCGGGACCCACCCGGCGCGTGATGGGCCAGCAGGCACGCCACCGCGCACGACCGTGGCTGGTGGCCACCTCGCTCACGCTGCTCTCGGTGAGCCTGCTGGTCACCTGGGCCATGCTCGCCATTGTGCGCCACATCGAAACGCCCGGCGGCCCGCCCGAGGCGCTCGCCCTGCTCGTCGCTCGCTTCGACCTGGGCATTGCCTTTCTGCTCGGCTACGCTGTGACGCTGCTCGGCCAGGCCATCACCTCCTACGAAGTGTTCACCGGCAAAGCCCTGCCGCGCAACCTCATGCGTCGTCAGTGGTACCTCTTACTCATGATGGGCGCCGTGTTTGCACTCACGCTGGGTTTTGCCGTCGCCTTAAGGTTGCCTTCCATCTACACGGCTCTCGCCGGGGCCGCGCTCGCGGTAGGTTTGTACGCGCTGCTCACTTGGCGCACCTTCGTGGAGCGCGAGGCGCTTATCCACCGCCTGCGTCCTTTCCTCTCCAGCCCGCGGGTTGTCGAGCGCCTGCTGCATGAGGGCGCCGCCGGCTCGGCACAGCGCGAACTGGGCGAACCATTTCGCGCGTTGTGCCAGGAAGTGCTCGACACGCGGCAGGCCTATCTCTTCGCCGCCGGGCCGTTGGCCAACTTCGCCGGCGAGATGTTCACCTTCCCGCCGGCCGCCACGGCATTGCCGGCCAGCACCACGCGCGAACTTGAAGCGCAGGCGGCTGCGCTGGGGTCGAGCGCGCTATACCTGCCGCTCGACCCGCTGCGTGCCTCCGGTTGCGAATGGGCCATCCCTTTGTGGAGCGAGGGCGGCCTGGCCGGGCTGCTGGTGCTGGGGGCGAGGACGAATGGCGCACCGTACACGCAGGAGGAATTCGAGGCGGCGCGCGCGGCGGCCGAGCGCCTGCTCGACACTCGTGCAACGGCCACGATGGCCGAGCGCCTGATGGCGCTGCAGCGTGAACGCCTCGCGGAAGTGCAGGTGATCGATCAGCGCACGCGCCAAGCTCTGCACGACGACATCTTGCCGGAGCTGCATACCGCCATCCTTCTGCTCAGCGCACCCGCAGCCGCCTCGCCGGCCTCGGCCAAGGTGGTGCAGCTTCTGGGTGATACTCACCGCCGCCTGTCGCAAGTCATCCGCGAGATTCCCGTGTCGAGCATGGTGGAAGTGCGCCGCCTTGGGCTGTTCGGCGCGCTGCGCAGAGCGGCCGAGCTCGAACTGGGCGATTCATTTGCTGGGATTGAATGGGCCATCAGCACTGAGGCCCAAGCGCGCAGCCGCGAGCTGGCGCCGGTGGTGATCGAGGTGCTCTTCCTGGCAGCGCGCGAGGCCATGCGCAACGCGGCCCATCACGGGCGCGGTCGCGATGCCGTGCGCCCGCTCACCCTGCGTATGGCCGCCGAAGCAGAGCCCGGCCTGACCCTGAGCGTTGCCGATGACGGCGTGGGGCTGGAGGGTGCAGCGTATCCCCCCGACGCGGGCCATGGGTTGGCGCTGCACTCAACCCTCATGGCCATCGTCGGCGGAACGCTCGAAGTTGACTCCTCCGCTGCCGGCACGTCCGTGCGGTTGCACCTTCCCCGCTGAAGCGCAACCCGCCCGTTTCGCGCCACGCTTTTCACTGCCCCGACGACAGCTTCCAATTAGGGCACTGCTATAATCACGGCATGAGCCAGCCCACGCCTTCCACCTCACCCGGCGGCACCCCGGCTTATCGTGAACTGCTGACAAGCTCGTTGTTGATGGGCCTGGGGGGCTGGGCGCTCATCGCCGCGCTTGTCTTTCTCGCCACGCCCACCCTTGGCCCGCGCTGGGCGTTCTTCTTCGCACTCTTCATCGCCCTGGTGGGCACCTCCCTTCCGCTGCTGTGGTACCTCAATCGCCGTTTCTCGCCCAATCCATTCCCGAGCCTGGGCGTGCTATGGCGCGAGGCCGTGGAAGTCGGCATCTGGGGGTTGTTCCTTGTTTGGCTGCGCGTCGGGCGCTTGCTCACCCCCTTTGCCGCATGGACACTGACCAGCGCTGTCTTCGCTGTGGAGCTCCTGCTGCGCCTGTATGAGCGCAGCCGATGGGCGCCATCGACCTCCTTGCGTTCGCCCGCGGCCCCTATGGAAGCAACGCCCCCGGCCGAGGCGGCTTCGCCGCCGACGGGATCGCTCGTCACGCCTCCTTTCATCGACGATGAGTTGGATTCGGACGATTCGCCCGCATGAGCCTGCGCGAGCTTCCCTCGGTTGATGTGCTTCTGCAGCAGCCCCACGCGCGCCGCCTGACCGAGGCCTACGGGCGCGATCTCACCCTGGATGCGTTGCGTAGCGCGCTGCAAGGCGCGCGGGATGCTGTGCGCGCCGGGCAACCCGTTCCATCGGCCGAGGTGCTCCTCGAGAGCGCACAACAGAACCTGGCCGAGTGGACCTCTCCCAGCCTGGTGCCGGTGATCAATGCCACCGGCGTCATCCTGCACACCAACCTCGGCCGCGCGCCGCTCAGCGCCTCCGCCCTGCGCGCCATGCAGCAGGTGGCACAGGGCTACGCCACCCTCGAATACGACCTGACCTCCGGCCAGCGCGGCACGCGCACGGTGCACGCCGAACGGTTGCTCACCCGCCTCACCGGCGCCGAAGCTGCACTGGTCGTCAACAACAACGCCGGCGCTGTGCTGCTCGCGCTCACCGCCCTCGCCAAGGGGCGCGAGGTGATCATTGCCCGCTCGCAGCTGGTCGAGATTGGCGGGGGGTTCCGCATCCCGGATGTCATGCGCCAGTCGGGCGCGCGCCTGGTTGAGGTCGGTACGAGCAATCGCACGCATCCGGCCGACTTCAAAGAAGCACTCGGCGCGCGCACAGCCATGCTGCTGCGTGCCCACCATTCGAACTTCCGCCTGGTCGGGTTCACGAGTGAGCCGACACTGGCCGAGATGGCGGACGTGGCGGCGGCCCATCAGGTGCCGGTGGTGGACGACCTGGGCTCGGGTGCGCTACTCGATACCGCGGCCTTCGGATTGGGCCACGAACCCATGGTCCAGGAATCGCTCGCGGCGGGCGCGGCGCTGGTGATGTTCTCGGGCGATAAGCTGCTGGGCGGTCCGCAAGCCGGAATCCTGGTTGGGCACGAGGCGCTGATGGCACGCCTGCGCAAGCATCCGCTGGCGCGCGCGCTGCGCGCCGACAAGCTGTGCCTGGCGGCGCTGGAAGCCACGCTGCTCCACTATGCCCGCGGTGAGGCCCTTCAGGCGCTCCCCGTGTGGCAGATGATTGCCGCGCCGCTTGCCGCGCTGCGCGTGCGCGCCGAGCGCTGGGCGGCCGAGCTCGGACAGGGACATGCGATCCAGAGCCGCTCGACCGTGGGCGGCGGCAGCCTGCCCGAAGAAGCGCTGCCCACCTGGGCGCTGGCCCTCTCGCTGCCCAAGCCGCAGACGGTGCTCGCGCGCCTGCGCCAGGCGAGCCCGCCGATCATCGCCCGCGTGGAGGAGCAGCGCGTGCTGCTCGACCCGCGCACCGTTTTGCCGGATCAGGATGAGACCCTCCTGCGCCAGCTGGCCGAGGCGCTCGCGGCCTTGGATACCCCACGGACAGGGAAGGCGTCATGAAATCGGACCTGGATCGGTTGATGGGCGAACGCAACCTCGACGGCCTGTGGGTCACCGGCCCGGGATTGCACAACCCGGCCATGAGTTATTTCACCGGCCTCGCGCATCTCACCCGCGCCGACCTGGTGAAGCCGCGCGGACAGGAACCTGTGCTCTACTACTTCGCGATGGAACGCGACAACGCGATAGCCACCGGGCTGCGCACCAAGAACATCAACGACTACGACCCGCTGCGCCTGCTGCGCGAGGCGCGCGGCAACCGGGCGCGCGCCATGGCCGCTCGACTCAAGCTCAGCTTTGAAGATCTCGCCTTGCGCGGGCGGGTCGGCGTCTACGGCACGGTGGATGCTGCGCTGCCGTTGGCTGTGGCCAAGGAACTACATTCACATATGCCGGAGGTGACGCTGGTCGGCGAGGGTGAAGACACGTTGCTCATCGCCGCGCGCGCCACCAAGGACGAGGCGGAGATCGAGCGCATCCGCCAGGTGGGGCGCGCCACGACCGCCGTCATGGCGCGTGCCGCCGAGTACCTCACCACGCGCCGCGTGCGCGGGGATACCCTCCTTTGCGAAGACGGTCAGGTTCTCACCGTGCGCGATGTCAAGGCGCGCATCACGGCCTGGTGCATGGAACTCGGCCTGGAAGACAGCGAAGGAGTCATTTTCGCCATCGGGCGCGACGGCGGCGTACCGCACTCCAGCGGCAAGCCGGACGATCCGATTCGCACCGGCCAGCCGATCGTCTTCGACTTCTTCCCGCAGGAGAGTGGCGGGGGCTACTTCTACGACATCACCCGCACCTGGTGCCTGGATCATGCGCCGCAGGAGGTCGAAGAACTCTACCGGCAGGTGCAGGGCGCCTATCAACTGGCGCTCGACAGCTTCACACCCGGCATGCTGTGCCGCTTTGCCCAGCGCCGTGTGTGCGAGTACTTCGAAGCCCTGGGACACCCGACCTTGCTCAGCAACACGACCACCGAGGTGGGTTACGTGCATACACTGGGGCACGGCGTCGGGCTGAACATTCACGAGAGCCCGGCCTTCGCCGACATCGAGCAGAACAACGACCGCCTCGAGCCGGGCATGGTTTTCACCCTCGAGCCGGGATTGTACTACCCGGATCGCGGAATGGGCGTGCGCCTGGAGGACACCTTGGTGATCGGGCGCGACGCGCGGATCGAGGTGCTGGCTGGGTATCCGATGGATTTGGTGCTGCCGATGCGCAAAGCCGTGCGGGCGGGGGCCTCGCGCGCCAAGCCTGCCAAGCCTGCCTTGGCCAAGCCCGCCCGCACGATCAAACGCGCAACCGGGCGCGCCAAACCACGCCGCCGCTGACCGCCTGCGCCGAATGAGTGCCGCCGATGCCTGAGAAGAAGAGCAAAGGAAGACCTGAACCCGTCCGCGTGCTGGGCATCGAAACCTCGTGCGACGAGACCGCGGCTGCGGTCGTCGAGGATGGTCGCATCATCCATTCCAACATCATCGCCTCCCAGGTTGAACTGCACGCGCCCTACGGGGGCGTCTTCCCCGAAGTCGCTGCGCGCCGTCACATCGAGGTCATCGGGCCGGTCATCACACAGGCGCTGAGCCAGGCCCACATCGGAGTGAGCGACCTGGATGCGATTGCCGCCACGCGCGGCCCGGGCCTGGCCGGGTCGTTGGTGATCGGGCTGAACGCGGCCAAAGGCCTGGCGCTGGGCGCCGGGCTGCCGCTGATCGGAGTCAACCATCTCGAGGCGCATCTCTATTCGCTCTTCCTGCTCGACGACACGCATCCGGTGACCTTCCCGGTGGTGTGCCTGATCGTGTCAGGCGGGCATACCGAGATCATTCTCATGCTCGATCACGGCCGCTACCGCCGATTGGGCGCGACCCTGGATGATGCGGCCGGAGAGGCTTTCGACAAAGTGGCTCGCCTGCTGGGCCTGCCCTATCCCGGCGGCCCGGTCATCGAACAGGTGGCGCGCAACGGGCGGGCCGAGGCCTATCGCTTCCCGCGCGCCTGGTTGGAGGGAACTTACGACTTCAGCTTCAGCGGCCTGAAGACCGCTGTGCTGCGTGTGGTGCGCAAGCTGCAACCCGAACTGAAGGCAGGCCTCGAGTCGCCGCGGCCGGGGTTGCCCATCCCCGATCTGGCGGCCTCCTTCCAGGCCGCTGTCGTGGACGTGCTCGTGACCAAGGCGGTGCAAGCAGTCAAGGAGTTCGAAGCGACGCAGCTCTTCGTGGCGGGCGGGGTCTCGGCCAACATCGCCCTGCGCGAGGCGCTGCGCGGCGCTGCGCCTTGCCCGGTACGCACTCCCACGCCCGATCTGTGCACCGACAATGCGGCGATGATCGCGGCCGCCGGCACGGCGCGCTTCCTCGCCGGGCAGCGCGATTCCATGGATATCGACGTATTGCCGGGTTGGACGCTGGAGACTCTCAGTGGGTAAGACGTAGGGCGAACGGCATTGACACGCCCTGCGCGAGGTTTTATACTTGAGAGGCAAGCTGGAACGAGGAGGAAAACCGCCATGAGCGGTCTGGCACACGGAACGAGGCTCACCGGCTGACGAGGCACCGGGTCTCCCCGCGTGCCTTTTTGTTTCCTATCACCCTCCAAGGAGTCCGCGAATGGACTATGGGATGATCGGCAAGATCGACAAGGCCAAGCGTTACGCCCAGGAGCCAGAGCGGTTCCACTTCGACGCCTTTGCACTGCTGTTCCACGGCGACAACAACGATCACAAGCTGAGTTATGCGCAGGGCAAATGGGATTGTGATTGCGAGTTCTTCAAACGGCGCGGCGTGTGCAGCCACACCATGGCCCTGGAACGCATGCTCGAGAAGATGCTGGCGGCGAAGGAAGTCGCTTAGCCGCGGCACTCGCGTGGGCGGCCCGTGACTCGCAGGGCCGCCGACCTCCGTGCGCCTGCGCGCCGCTGGCGGGCGGCGTGCGCCTGCGACCGCAAGGCATTCGCGAATCAAAGGACGAACACCAGTGGCGTTCGTCCTTTGATTTCTTGGGCTTGCTAGGCGCCGAGGTCGGCGCGCGCTACTTCTTCTCCCCCTGTTCGATCTCAGCCAGCCAACCTTCCTCGTGTGCCAGCGCGCGCCAGCGCACAATCAGGCTGAACACATACAGCAGCAACCCGCCCAGGATGACGCTGTAGCCCGCAATCAAGTAGGCTCGGGTGTCGGGAATCGCTTCAATCATTGCAGCTCCTTAGGCCGCAGCTAGTTCCGCGCGGCGCATCTCGATCGCTTCCGCGCGACGCGCCAGGCGCACCCGGTGCAGGAGCAGCGCGAAGTACAGCACCGAGAACGCCAGCAGGCTGAACATGAAGGTCTGTAGCATGGGCGGGGTCATGTCGAAGGCGCCTTGCGCCGCGGCATCGCCCGAGCCGATGACCACCGGATGGATGGTGCGCAGGAAGCGGATCGAGAGAAAGGTGATCGGCACGGTGAGCACGCCGACGATGGCGTACACCGCACCGAAGCGCGCCCGGCGCTCGGGGTCTTCGACCCCCTGGCGCAAGAGCACATAAGCGGCATAGACCAGCTCCATAATCGTGGTCGTCACCAGGCGCGGATCCCACGTCCACCAGGTGTTCCACGCTGGGCGGGCCCAGATCGACCCGCTGAGGATGGCGATCAGTCCAAACACCATGCCGATCTCTACCGACGATGCGCCGACCAAATCCCAGGTGCGGGTGCGCCGCACGAGGTAGGTCACGCCAGCCACGGCCGCCACCACAAACGACAACATACCCACCCAGGCTGAGGCCACGTGGAAGTAGAACACGCGTTGCACCTCGCCCATCACGCGCTCGCGCGGGGCATAAAGAAAGACCAGGCAGCCGGCGCTCAGCACGAACAGGACGGCGGCTGCGGTCAGGAGCTTCAGCCCGAGCGACATCTTCTGATCAGTCATCCTCGCCTCCCTTGACCCCTCGATCGCCCTCCGCGCGGCGACCGTCCTATTCCTCCACCACGAAGTCGAACACCATGTAGCCCGCCGCAACGAAAATCACATCGCAGGCAATGAGCAGGTTGAGCCACGGCCAGATCTCGTCCAAGGGCACAGCCTGGAGCACACCGGTGCTTGCCTTGACTGCAGAGATGATCACCGGCAGCACGACCGGGAAGAGCAGGATCGGCAACAGAACGTCGCGCGTGCGTGCCTGCACCGCCATCGCAGAAAGCAGCGTGCCCAGCGCGACGTAGCCGACCGAGCCAAGTGCCACCACCAGCAGCAACAGCGGCTGGAACAGGTTGACGTTGTACAGCGCGCTGTAGACCGGCAGGACGAGAATCTCCATAATGGCCATGAAGACCAGGTTGCCCAGCGCCTTGCCGAAGTAGATGGCGCTGCGGTCGACCGGCGCCAGCAGCAGACCCTCCAGGCAGCCCCCGTCGCGTTCGAGGGCCAGCGAGCGGTTGAGGCCGAGCGTGCCGGCGAAAGCAAAGGTGACCCACAACACACCGGCGGTCACGCTCTGGCGCGCGCGCACATCCAGCTCGAGGGCGAAGTTGAACACCAGCACAACCAGCAGCGCGAATACCAGCATGCCGCTGATCAGCTCCTTGCTGCGCAACTCGGCGGCCAGGTCTTTCCACACGATGGCGGCCACGGCGCGCGCGAACCCGCCGCGCGCAGGGCGCGATATGGGCAGGGCACGCTCAGCGGCGGGCATTTACCGCCTCCTGGTAGAGCGAGGGCAGCCGGTCGAGGGCGAACTCGCCGCGCCGCCAGCTTGCGGCAATCGCGCCGCGCGAGAGCACATCCACGCGGTCCCCGAGCGCGGCGGCGCGCAGCAGATCGTGCGAGGTCATCACGATCGTGCGCCCGGCGGCGGAGGTGGCACGCAGCAGGTCATCCAGCAGCTCGCTGGCTTGCTGATCGAGGCCGGTGTAGGGCTCGTCGAAGAGCAGTACCTGCGGTTCGTGTAGCAGGGCGCGCGCCAGCGAGAGACGTTGCTGCATACCCCGCGAAAAGGAACGAACCGGGTCGCGCCGGCGAGCCGCCAGACCCACCTGATCGAGGGCTTTCTCAACACGCGCCGCGAGATCCACGAGTCCGTACATTCGCCCGTAGAAGCGCAGATTCTGTTCGGCCGAGAGGTCGCCATAGAGCAAAGGCTGGTGCGACAGCACGCCGATGCGCCGACGCAGCTCGGCGGCTTCCTGCGGCAGGCGGCACCCAGCCACGCGCACTTCGCCGAAGGCAGGGCGTATCAGCGAGGCCAAGATGCGAATGAGGGTCGTCTTGCCAGCCCCATTCGGCCCGAGCAGGACCACAAACTCACCCGCCGCGACCTGGAAGTTGAGCTTGCGTAGCACTACGCGCGGGCCGAAGGCCTTGGTCAGGTTGCGCACCTCGATGGTCATGGCATCTCGCCGTCCTCAAGTTCCATCAGCCGCTCCTTGAGGGCTGCCCGGCGGGTTGTGTACTCGCTCTCCTTCACCCGGCCGGCCTGATTGTCGTCATCCAGATCGGCAAGAGATTGAAGCAGCCTCTCGCGTTCCTCTTGCGGCCCGGCTTCATCATCCGCCCCCGTTTCATCGTCGCGGCGCGAGCGCCACCAGCCCCACAGGCCGGCGCCGATCAGCACCCCACCCAGCACCACGGCGGCGCTGATCAGTTCGTTGCCCTCCGCCCCCGCGGTGTTCGAGGCAGCCGCGGGTTTGCCCGAGAGCGTGAGGCTCAGCGTCTGTCCTGCGGCCAGCGCGCCGCCGGAATATGTGCGGTAGGCCACGCCTTCGATCTGGCGCGCGCCGGACTCCTGGAGCGCCTCGCTCTCCACGTGCATCCCGTCGGGCACGACGATGATTTCGCCCGAGACCGGATAGCGAACCGGGAACTCCAGCTTCACGCTGCGCGTGTAAGGAATATCGAAGGAGAATACGACCTGGTGCGAGCCCTGGCCGGGGACCACCGCCAGCGTATCGGCGAACCCTGTCTCCGTCTGGAGGTAGCGTCCGCCCAGCTCACCCTCTTGCATCTGCAGGTTGACCGCGGCCTTGGGCAAATCGAAGAACAGTGTGCCCTCGCCCGTGCCGGCGGCCACCAGTGCGTGCGAATCTGAATTCGAAAGGAGGGCCAGTGCGCCAACGCGCACCACACCCTGGCCCGCCACGGGCTCGAGGAAGAGGTGCAGGCGGTCGACGCTGATACCCGTAGCGTCGCGGGTGGTGTCGTAGAGGGTAGCATTCAACTCGAGCGTGCTCTCGCCAGCCTGGGCTTGCGCCACTTCCGAGAAGTACGACACGCCGAGGTAGTCTGCCTCGATGATCACTGCACGCTGCGGCGAGAATTCCACGCCCTCGAATCGGAAGCGGCCTTGGCTGTCGGTCAGCCCGGCGAGAGGATCCAATTCCTGCGTCCCCTCAAAGCGGCGCAGTGAGATCGGGAGATTCGCCATGGGCTGCTGGGTGGTGCCGTTGAGCACCTGCCCGCTGACCTCAGCCACGGCTGAGATGCCCTCCGGCAATGTGGCGGCCGGCGTCTCGCTGCCGGCCAGGGCCGTCCCGATCGCGACGGCCGAGCCGGGTGCGTAGCTCAGGCTGCGCACGTAGCTCACCAGGCTCCACCGTTCATCATCGCTGAGGGTGGTGCCAAGGGCCGGCATGCCTTGCGAGCTGCCCTCGCCGATCAGGGTGAAGAGGTCTTGTGCGCTGCGTTCGACCAAGGCCTGCGGCTGGCGCAAATCGCGCAGAGGCACTCTTGCCGTGCCGGGCTGTGCACTATCGCCGGCACCCTCGGGCCCATGGCACTCGGCGCAGCGGGTCTCGAAAAGTGCACGTGCCGGTTGGAGATCATTCGCGCCTTGTGAGAGCGACAGCGCATAGTATGTCACGTTCCAGCGTTCGGTTGCCGTCAGCGCGTTCCCGAAGGGTGGCATGAAGCGCGGCATATTGCCGACCGTGATCATGCCGAACCATTGGAGGGGGACAGCCGTGCGCCCGAGGTCAATGCTGCCGATAGCCGCGGGTGGATTCGAAAGCTGTGTGGCAAGCTCGCCGTCGCCCATCCCTCGCTCGCCATGGCATGCTGCGCAGCGGTCGAGAAAGATCGCGCGGCCTGCCTGTAAGTCGATCGATGCCGGCGGCTCAACCGGCACGGGCGTGGCCGAGGGGCCAGCCGTGGGAGGTAATTCCGTCGCGGAGGAGGCCGTCGCGGCTGCGGGCTGGACCAACCCGGGCGGCGGCGTGATGTCCTCCGAGAGTGAGCATCCCGCCAGCCCAAGCGGAACCAGGAGCACCACGGTTAGAACAGCGATTCCTCCACCTCGCGGTAGTGCCAGCGCGCGGCGCCAGTCGCCTGATCGGTCATGTGCAGAGTGATGGCCATGAAGAAGGAAGGACACGGGAACCTCGCTCGAGAGCGCTCGATCAGGTCGTCTTTTCGTGGCGCAACGCGGTACCGCAATACGGGCAGAATTTGTCGCCCACCTGAACCGGCGTGCCGCAGGCGGGGCAGAAGCCCGCTTTGCGCTTCGCCTCGTTCGGCGCGGGTTGAGCGCGGTGAGCCCTGATCTCATCTTCAAGCGCGGAGTCACGCTCCGCGCTGGGCATGCGGCGCGCCGCCGTTTCGCGTTCGAGCGCTTGCTCGCGCCCGCCTGGGGTGCCGCGGGCCTCATCCAGGCGCCGCAATTGATCGGCACCCTGTGCCACCAACTCTTGCCGACGCACCGGGTACTCCTCCTCGGGGATCTTGCCCAGGGCGCGGTCGAAATCCAATTCGCGCAGCGTGTCGATCGTGCGATCCAATTCGGCCTCCCCCGAGGAGACCCCAGGTGCGGGCCGCGGAGCGCCGGCCCGCTGCCCGAGCAGCGGCTGGGCCAGAAAGATGACAACCAGGATGAGGACGGCCAGCGCCGTCAGCAGAGCGGCAACGTCCATTAGGGTTTCACCAGCGGATCGAGGATGGATTGGAGTTCATTCATTTCGATCGGGCCGATCTTCACGCGCACGAGCGTGCCCTGACGATCGACGAAATAGGTTTCCGGAACGCCGCGGATACGGAAGGCCTGCGAGATGCGGGTGCCGAGATCTGGTCCGTTGGGATAGGTAATGCCGAAGCGTTCGAGGTAGGCCCGTGCCTCGGGTTCCGTGTCTACGTAATCGACACCCAGAAAGGACACGCCCTGATCGCGGTACTTCTGCCAGCCGGCCTCCAGGGTGGCGGCTTCCTCCTCGCACGGCTTGCACCAAGAGGCCCAAAAGTTGACGACCACCGCCTGACCTTTGAGATCACCCAGGCGGATTGTTGCTCCGTCAAAGGTGGTCAGGGTGAAATCGGGGGCCGGTCCACTTGAAACCGGGCCGGCCTGGGTGCGGTACAGGCCAAAACCCACCAAAGCGAGCAGGGCGGCCAACCCGCCCCATAGCAGGAGGCGTCCGAGATTCCGCGCAGGCGGTGGAGGAGCGGGCGTATCAGACATGTCTCATTCTCGTCGGCGGAGTTCTTCTTCGATGCGGCGGGTGTAGTCGTCTTCGGCCGCGGGCGGCGAGGCGATGGGCTTCGCCGCGCGTCGCCAGGTGCGCACGGCGCGATAGACAATGTATGCCCCGACCGCGAAGGCCAGTGGCGGCAACAGGTAGACCAGCAGGCTGAGCCCGCGGGCCGGCGGCGCGGCGAGTACGCGCGCCCCATATTGCTCGACAAAGTAGTTCTTGATCTCTTGCTCGCTCCAGCCCGCAGTCAGTTTCTCGCGGATCGTCTGGCGCCACTGAGCGCAGGCTTGAGTCGGACACACGTCCAGCGGCACGTTCTCGCATACCGGACAGTAGAGCTGTTTGGCAACGAGGTTGACCTGATTGTCGGAAGGCGTCGGCTCCTGTGCCCGGGCGGGCGAGGCCGGGAAAGAGATCAAGGAGGCCAACCCGATCCCGAGGCTGAATAGAATCAGTGCAGGGCGCGGCAGGGTGGAAGGGCGGTGATGAGTCACGGTTCTTCTCTTCCTTGGGGCTGTTCTACTTCGCGTGATGCACGAGCACGCCAGCCGTCACACGGGCCGCGGCGCGTGTTCGTTCGCGATCCGGCCAGGCGGCCACCAGCGTCCCCAAAATGAACACGAGCGAGCCACCCCAAAGGAAATTGATCAGCGGGTTGAGGTAGATCTTGAACGTTGCGCCGCTCGACCCAATGGGCTCCCATCCGACGAGCAGCACGTAGAAATCGCCTTCCAGGCTGCTGTAGACGCCGGGGATGGTCATGGGCTGCTGACTGGTGTAGTAGAAGTCGCGCCGCGGATAGAGTTCGGCTACTTTCTGTCCGTCGCGGTAGACCGTCGTCACGGCGCGGGCGACCAGGCGGTCGTCGGGCGCGTTGAATTCGGCCAGCGAGTCGTAGGTCATCACGTACTTGCCGAGCGTGATCTGCTGGCCTTCGGCCAGCGTGCCTTGCGTCTCTTGTTGGTAGAACTCGCTGCCGATGATGCCGATGGCCATCAGCACCACACCCAAGTGAATGATGTACCCGCCGTAACGACGGCGGTTGCGCCCGGCCAAGTTCCACAGCGCCACCGGAAGGGCTTCTTTGTTGATGCGTCGGCGCGCCAGTGCGCCGCGCCAGAATTCAGAGAGTGTTACGAACGTGACAAATGCGGCCAGCCAGAAGCCGAGCAGAGCCGCCGGGTTGTGCGTCCCGCTGAGCGCAAGTCCCAACGGTACGAGCAGCGACGCCGCCAGCGGCCAGATGATCAGCCGCCCCAGCGAGCGCCCAGCGGTGCGGCCCCAGGCGCTGAGCGGGGCAATGCCCATCAGCAGCAAGAGACCAGCGAACATCGGCCCCGTCGTGCTCTGATAGAACGGCGGGCCGACAGTGACTTTCTGACCCGTGAACAATTCCGAGATGAGCGGGAAGATAACGCCCCAGAAGCAGGCGACGAGGATGCTGACGAAGAGCAGGTTGTTCAGCAAGAACAGGCTCTCGCGCGAGAGTAGCGAGGTGAGTTGATTCTCACCGCGCAGATCATTCCAGCGCGAGAGCAGGAGTGCCAGCGAGGCCGCAAAGCTCAGGCCGATGAAGCCGAAGAACGCCGGGCCGATGGCCGACTGGGCGAAGGCATGTACTGACGAGAGCACGCCTGAGCGCGTGAGGAAGGTGCCGAAGATGACTAGGCAGTAGGTGAGGATGACCAGTACCATGTTCCAGTGCTTGAGCATGCCGCGCTTTTCCTGGATCATCACCGAATGCAGGAAGGCCGTCCCAGTTAACCACGGCATGAAGGCTGCGATTTCCACCGGGTCCCAGCCCCAGTAGCCTCCCCAGCCGAGCACGTCGTAGGCCCAGCGCCCGCCGAGCACCAGCCCCATCGACAGGAAGAGCCAGGCCACGAGTGTCCAGCGCCGCGTCACGCGGATCCACCGGTCGTCGGTGCGGCGCGTGATGAGTGCGGCCATGCCGAAGGCATACGGAATGACGAAGCTGACAAAGCCCAGGTAGAGCATGGGCGGGTGGATGATCATGCCGGGATGGCGCAAGAGCGGATTGAGCCCCTGCCCGTCGCCAGGCGTGACCAGCACCGCACCGCTCGGGGCGAACATGGCCTTGACCGTCTCGCCGGCCGGCGCCGCCCACAGCCGCGCAAAGGGGTTCTCGAAGAGGATGATCAGGCTGAGGAAGAAAGCCAGCGTCACCAGAGCCACGACCACCACCCATGGCAGAAACTCGCGATCGCGGTCCCAGCGGCGGAGCCCGGCCGCCGAAGCGAAGGCCGCCATCAGCCACGACCAGAAGAGCAGCGACCCGGCCTGACCGCCCCACAGAGCGGTCGCCTTGAGGTAGCCCGGCATGCTGCGGCTGGTCACCGAATAGACGAACTCCACTTCGAAATGATTGGTCACCAGCAGCGCTACCAGGCACAGGGCCGAGAGTGTCACCAGCGGCCAGGTCAGCAGCATCGCCTGGCGCGCACTCAGCACCCACGCCTCGCGCCGTGTGCGTGCACCGTACAGCGCTGCAGCGATGCCGTAGATCGAAACCAGCAGGGTGATGACCAGGACGGCAAAACCCAGGTTCGCCAGCATGTGTTTCCTCTCTGCTTCAGCTCACCGGCCGGAGACAACAACACTGGCGCGCCGGCTCGAGGACTTTCGCGCTCCTCTCGCTGGACGCGCCAGTCGTTCGCGGGACGGCGCGTGCGCGCCGTGCTACCCGGATTGCTCGGGCAGCGCGGACTCGTATCGGGTGGGGCACTTGAGCAGGACTTCATCGGCGTAGAAGATGCCGTCCTCGCCCAAATGACCGGTGAGAATGGCCTGCGCCTGGTCGCGCATCAGGTCCGGCTTGGGGCCGATATAGACAACGGGGATGCGCGCCGCGGATGGATTCCTGACCGCCGCCTCGAGCGCCGCCGCCAGCCCGCCGGAGGCTTCGATCTCTTGGATATCGCCGGGCACGTTGGCGATGGTGAAGGAAAGGGTCAGGCTTTGCGGGTCGTAGGCAATCGTGTCGCCGACGACCGCTCCCGACACCTTGACATTGCGGCTGCCTAGGCTGGAGGCTTTGGACTCCAATTCTTCAACCGTAAGGAAGTACTGCGCCGCCGCCTGCGTCGACGAGATGATCAAGTAGCCAACTGCCGACAGAATCAACAAGCCGCCGACGATGAACTTCGTGCGCCCGCCGGAAGCCGGTCGGCTGCTCCCCCGCGGCGCATCGTTGCGTGTCGCTTCCATGAATCGCTCCTCCTCCAATTCGCGCTTCTTTCTCACCAGTAGATGATGGATGTCTCGCCCGCTCCTGCGATTGAGAAAGCTCTTACATACATGACATCCATTTTCGCGGCTCGAGATTAGGCGGGGATGAGAGTCCGGTTGGAATCGCCTAAACCATTATTCATTGCGGCGCAATTTGGTCCCGCACATGCTGCAAAAGACGGCCTGGGCCTCGGCCCGTGCTCCACAGTTATGACAGAACAGACGCGCTCCGCCCTCCGTGGCCGGCCTGTGTCGCAGCCGCCCCGGCCGCGCGCTGTCCTCTCCCTTTCGGCCGCGCACGAAGAAGATCACGGCCAGGGCCACCAGCACAACCCCCACGGCAGCTAGAACCCATGGCCAGTAGGGCCAGGCCAGCAACCGCTCTCCCAGCGAAGCTGGACGCGCGATCGGTTCGATCGGTTGAAGCCGTTCGAAGCTCAGACCGCTGCCCGTTTTGGCGTAGGCCACTTCGACGACCTGCGGCTGACCAGCCGCCAGGCCGCCCAGTGTTGCACTGAAGTAGGTCATGCCATCGCTGCCCAGCGTGCCGCTGCCCAGAGCCGGGTTCACAATGATGCCAGTCGCCTGCGCGGGCTGCTGCACTTCGACCGCGAACTCGCCGACCGCATAATCCCCCGGCCAAGTGAAGACAAAGCGGTGGTCGCTGTCGTGCACGAGCAGCGCAGGGTCGTAGTATTCGAACTGCACCTCTCGCACGCTGGTGGTGAAGGTCACCAGCGCCAGATCGCCCACCACCTGGCGTTGGTAGGGCAGGCTGATCAGGTTGAGGTCCTGGCGATAAGCCACGGCGCTTGGCTCGCCCGCCGCCGCCGGAATGCGGAACGCGAGGCCCACCGGCAGGGTTTGATCGGCGGGCAGTACGGCGCGGTAGATCACCAGCACGCCCGGGCGATCATACTCGGGCCACAGGCTTACCTGCAGCCGGTCGAGGACGACCGGGGCTTGGGCCTGCACCGCGAACGGGAAAAGCAGGGCAAGGATGAGCAGGGGCACGGCCGATCGTTTCATGGTGTCATCCGACCTCTGGCTTCCCTTATAACCTGTTTGACCGCGGCTGCCAAGGTATTTGCCCGGCCGGTGCACGCACGCGGGCCTGGCACCGAGGGTCTGGCGCCCCCCGCCCGGTATCCGCCTCCTCCGCGGCTGGAGGCCGCAATGGGGAAGGGCCCCGAAAGAGAATATAATCTTCGCGGTCCCCTGCCCTCATTGTTCGGTACTGCCCTCGCCTCGCCGTCAGGGGAACCAGGAGCGCCGGATGAGCCCCACCCGCGAGACCTATCCCGTCGACTTGGCCGGACTGCGGCGCGAGCTGCCCTTGTTTCAGGTTGCCCCGGGGCTGCGTATCGCTATTCTCAACATCTTAGGCGACACGGAACTCGTGCAGCGCTGCGCCGAGGAACTGGCGCGCCGCCTGCAGGGGCGTTCGTTCGACTTGCTGGTGACGGCTGAGGCCAAGAGCATTCCGCTGGCGCACGCGCTGTCCGTGGCCACCGGCAAGGGCTACGTCGTCCTGCGCAAGGTCTACAAACCCTACATGGGCGAGAGCGTGCAGGCCGAGACGCATTCGATCACCACGGGCGCCTCGCAGACGCTGTACTTGGATGAGAAGGATCGCGCGTTGGTCGCGGGCAAGCGGGTGGTGCTGCTCGACGATGTAATCAGCACCGGCTCGACCCTGCAAGGAATGCGCATGGTGATGGACAAGGCGGGCGCCATCATTGGCGGGGAAGCAGCCATCTGCACCGAGGGAGAACGGGCGAAGTGGCAGAACATCGTCGCCCTGGCCCACTTGCCCGTGTTCACCGAGTAGCCTGCACCCATCTATCGGTAGGTATCGGCCGCACGGCGCGGCCAGAGGGAAAAGGCGGAACGATGAGCGAGAAGCCGATCGATCGGCGCCAGGCGGAAGAAGCCGTCCAGCGCGAAGGGCGTTTGCCCCCGGGGCAGGCGCTGACCCAGAAATTCCCCGTGTTGCACTACGGCCCGGTGCCGGCCTTCAACCCGGCCAGCTGGGACTTGCGCGTCTTCGGTGAGGTGGAGGAACCCAAACGCTGGACGTGGGATGAATTCAGCCGATTGCCGCGCACGCGGCGGGTCATGGACATCCATTGCGTCACGCGCTGGAGTAAATTCGACACCGAGTGGGAAGGCGTCTCACTCAAGGATCTCGTCGGGCAGGGGGCCGTCCGTCCCAAGCCCACGGCCCGCTTTCTCATGCAGCACTGTGAATACGGGTTCACAGTCAATATCCCGCTGGAGGTTGCCCTTTCAGAAACCTTCCTGCTGGCGACGCACTACGCCGGCCAGGCGCTCACCCCGGATCATGGCTACCCGCTGCGGGGTATCGTCGGCTTATTGCCCGGGCGCCAGGATCTTCAGGCGCCGTACTTCTGGAAGGGCGGCAAATGGCTGCGCGGCCTCGAGTTCATGCGCGAGGACCGTCTCGGTTTCTGGGAAGAGGCCGGCTACCACAACCGCGCCGACGTGTGGAAAGAAGAACGATTCGCTTGAGGCCGGCCGCACGGCCTCGCGAGGCACCCACTGCGGAGGCTGATGTGCCGCCGCGCATGCCGAACGGGCGCGCATTGAAATGGCTGCGACCTTCCCCCGAGCCACCCACGCATGAAGCGGGCGACCCCTTCGCCGTGGCGCGCGAGCGTATGGTCGAGGAGCAAATCGCCGCGCGCGGCGTACGCGACGAGCGCGTTCTGGCCGCGCTGCGTGCCATTCCACGCCACGCCTTTGTCCCCGAGCATCTTGGCCAAGAGGCCTACCTCGATACCCCGCTGCCCATCGGCAGCCACCAGACCATTTCGCAGCCCTACATCGTGGGGCTGATGACCGAGTTGCTGGGCTTGGATGGAGACGAACGCGTGCTCGAGGTGGGCACCGGCTCGGGCTATCAGGCGGCTGTGCTCAGCCTTCTCACGCGCGAGGTGTTCACCATCGAACGCCACACCGAACTTGCCGCCCGTGCACGCCATGTGCTCGCCCGCTTGCATTGCAGCAACGTCGAGGTGGTCGTCGGCGACGGAACGTGCGGACTGGCTGAGCATGCGCCATACAACGGGATTATTGTGACGGCGGGCGCGCCGCATGTGCCGCAATCGCTGCTCGACCAACTCGCCCCCGCAGGCACGCTGGTGTTGCCGGTGGGTGAGGCCAGCTCGCAGGTGCTGGAGGTCTGGCGGCGAACGCCGGCCGGCCTTGAACGCGAAGAGGTGACGCCGGTTTGTTTCGTTCCGCTGATTGGCGAACACGGCTGGCGCGACGACGTATGCGCTTGAAACACGCCGGGCGGGCTTCCCTAATCCTGTTGCTGTGCGCGGGGTGCATCGTGCACAGCGCACCGGCAGCCACTGCAACACCCCTCCCGTCGGCTGCTCCAGTAGCCACGGCCACCCCGCTGCCAAGCCTCACCCCGCCACCCCCGCCCTCCCCCTCACCCCAGCCCACCCTCACCCCCGCGCCGCGCGCCGCGCGCGTTCTCATTATCACGATTGACGGGTTGCGCGCCGACGCCCTCTACCGGGTGAGCATGCCCGTGCTGGCCGGCCTGATGCAACGCGGCGCAAGCAGCCTGAGCGCCCAGACTGTTCTGCCCAGCGCCACGCTCATAGCGCATGCGTCAATCATTTCCGCCTCCTGTCTGGCGAAACATGCCATTACCTGGAACGACTACCGCCCCGAGCTGGGCGAGACGCACGCCGTCACGCTCTTCGACCTGGTGCATGCCGCCGGCGGACTCACGGTGATGGTGGTGGGCAAAGAGAAACTCATCCAGATCGTTCATCGCGGCACGCCCGATGTGTTCGCCTACGTGGCCGGGCACGACCGCGATGTGGCGGCGCGCGCGGTGCGCGAGATGGCCCAGGGTTTCGAGGCGATGCTGGTGCACCTGCCGGTCGTGGACGGGGTGGGCCACACCTTCGGCTGGATGTCGCCGCAGCAGGTGAGCGTGATCGAACGGGCCGATACGGCGGTGGGCACCCTGCTCGAGGGGCTCGAGGTCAACGGCCTGAGCCAAAGCACGCTGATCATCCTCACCGCCGACCACGGCGGCCACGCGCTCACTCATGGCAGTGAGGCGCCCGAGGACACCACCGTGCCATGGATCATGGCCGGCCCGGGTGTGGTGCCGGGCCTGAGGCTTGTCTCGGCCATCAGCGTGATGGATACGGCGGCGACGGCCGCTTGGGCGTTGGGTTTGCCGCGGCCTGGGGAGTGGGACGGCCGCGCCGTCGAGGAGGCGTTTGGCATCCCGGTCGATATCGGGTCGATCCCGGTGGCGAACGCGATGTGCGCGCAGTGAAAGATGAGGGCGCTGGAGCCAGCCTGGCGTGCCAGCGAGGCGGCTCTTGTGCGCTCGGGCCACCCGGGGCACTTCAAGCGTACGAAATAAGCGGGGCTCCTCATCGGAGCCCCGCATGATTCATCCTGCCAGATGAAACCGCTGTGCTAGCGGCCGAGATGCATGGGCATGATCACGTGCAGGAAGTCGTCCTGACCGACCGGCTTGATCACGCCCGGGCTGGCCGGGCCGGTGGTCTCGAGCGCCACGTTGGGTGTTTTGACGACGCTTAACACGTCCACCAAGTATTTAACGTTGAAGGCGATCTCGATCGCCTGGCCCTCGACCGAAGCCTCCACCACCGTTTCGCCCTCGCCGGTCTCGGCGGCCGTGGCCATCACCTGCAGGTTGCCGGGTGTTGAATCAGCACCCGGCGTCACTTTGAGGCGCGCCGAGTGCGAGGCCTGGCGGGCGAAGATATCCGCCGCGCGGCAGGCTTTGAGGAACTGGGCGGTAGTCATCACCGTGCGCGTGGAGCACGACTTGGGAATGATCGGCGAGAAGTCGGGGAAGGTGCCCTCGATCAGGGACGAGGAGAGTTCGGCGTCCTTCATGCGGAAGATCACCTGGCCGCGCCCGGCGGGCAGGAACATCCACACCAATTCGTCGCCGTCGCCGATCAGGCGCCCAAGTTCGTTGAGCGCGCGAGCCGGGACGATGACTTTGATCGGATCCTTGACCGCGGCCGAGAGCTTGGTGGTGCGCACCGAGAGGCGGAACCCGTCGGCAGCCGCCATGGTCAGCGTCTCGCCTTCCACTTTGACCAGCACGCCGGTGAGGATCGGGCGCGTGTCGTCGGTGGCCGCCGCCAGCGCCACCTGAGCGATCGTCTCACGCAGGTCGTCCACGTTGAGAGCAATGCCCTCGCCCGCCCCGGCCGACGGCAGTACCGGGAACTCCTGCGCGTCCATGCACTTGATCTCGCTGCTGAATCTGGCGCAATGCAGCTTGAGCGACATGCGCCGCGTGTCGAGCTGCATGCCGACCTGCTCGTTGGGCAGCGCGTTGACGAAGTCTACGAAGGTGCGCGCAGGGATGGTGGTCGAGCCGGCCTGCTCCACCTTCGCCCCGATCCAGCAGGTGATGCCCATCTCGAGGTTGGTGGCCGCCAGCTTCAGACGCCCCTCGTCGGTCGCGACGAGCACGTTGCCCAGCACCGGCAAGACGCTGCGCGCGGCCACGGCGCGTGACACCATGCTCAGTCCGCGGGCCAGATTCTCCTGCAGGCACGAGACTTTCATCGACGATTCTCCCTGAACGCGCGCCGCCGGCGCCGGAATGGTGGACAAGCAGAAGTATACATCGGTTCGCCCCGCCCTACGGGGTCCGCTGTTTGTTGTTGCAGGAGGCTTGCCAGCGGGCTATTCCGCGGCGGCGGCGAAGTAGGCCACGGCGCGTGTTCCGTCCATGGCCAGGGTGAGCGTGCAGCCCGGTCGCTCGTGCGGGATGTGAATCACACGGACAATCTCCGCCATCGCCTGGCGGTCGGGGATCAGCTCGGGCAGGCAGTTGGCGGCCTGTTCCAGGAAAGCCTCGTTGAGCCAATCACCTGCGTTCGAGGTGGAGATGGCCAGCGGGTAGATCTGCGCCTCGAACAAATCCTGGAAGAAGTGCGTCCCAAACGAGGGGTCGGGCCGCGCGCCCTCCGGCCCGCTGCCAAGCTCGACCAGCGCGCTGGCGTTGTAGATCTCGGCATAGCCGACCGGCACACCCAGGCGCGAGTTGGAGGACCCCCACCGGCCGGGCCCCAGTAGGATGAAGCGCATCCCTGCCAGGCGCGCATTGAGTTGGCCGACGAGGCGAGCCACCTCGGCGCGCGTGCCACCCTCGCGGATGGCCTGATAGGCCTCGGGTGGGACATACACGAGATACTCCACCTGGTCCACATGGCCGCGTGGAATCATGCGCGTGGCGCGGAACAGCACCTGCGCGTCGCGCAAGCCCTGCGGAAGGGCCACCGCCTCTCCCGCGCGCAGGTTGCTCTGTGGCCGGCACTGCAGGAGGTGCAGCCCAAAAGCCTCCGCCCCTCGCCCAAGTTGAGTCACGGCGAATTCCACGTCCACGGGTCCGCCGAGCGTCCGCGCGAGCGTGGTCAGCACATCCTTGATCAAAGAGACGAAGGACGTCCGCCCGATCAAATTGTCGAAGGTGAGCACCAGATTGCGCGAGGTGACCTCCGGACCCAGAGAGAAGAGCGGCAGGATGGTATCCCCGGTGTCAAGCGAAGCGACCCAGGCCAGACCGGGGTAGTCTACGTCGAGCACGTCCGCCACCGGCCGAGTGGCAAATGTGTTTGTGGTGAGCTCGATGAGATCCACCGACGACTGGCTGTAGCGGCGGATGGCGCCGAGTGAGGTTTCCGGGCGGAGGCGCGGATGGCTGAGCATGATCAGGCGCGGGTAGTCCTCGCCCACCCGTTCCACGGCGCGCGTGCCCAGCCCAAGCACGAGACGCACGAAACCCTCTTCCGGCCGCATCTGAGAATCCCACACGATCGGGCTGGTGCTGAAGGCCACACCTGCCAGGGCCGGGAAGAGCAGCCCGCGGTAGCGCTCGCCTTGCACCTCCTGCAAGAGGATGGCCATGCGCTCGTCGTAATCCAAGAGGCCCATGCGCCGCCGGTAGATGAGGACGTCCGGGTTGTACACGCTGGCATAGATGCGGCGGATGGCGGAGATCAGCGCCTCGAGATTCTCGTCGAGCGTTCCCTGATTGGCACAGAACAAGGTGGCGTACTTGCCGGCAAATGAGGTGCCAAATGAGTCTTCGAGCAGGCTCGAGGAGCGGACGATGATCGGCACCTGGCCCAGCTCGGCCAGGATCGCGCGCAACCCCTCGCGCGCAGCCTCCGGGAAGCGCCCCTGGTTGTAGGCGGTGATGATCGTCGGGTAGTCTTCGGCAATCTGCTCGGGCGTCTTGTACTTCTGGTTGAGGTACTCCAACCCGTTGAGCGCGAGGAAATCGTAGAACACGTCCGCGCACACAAAGTACGACAGCGGCAGACGCAGGCGCGGCGCAAGGTGCGGCGCCGCACCTTGCAGGATCTTCCAGCCCAGCAGCAGGCCGCCGGCCTTGCCACCGATCTTGCCGGTGCCCACCGAGCGGGCCTGGATGGAAGCAAAGTCCCCCGCGTCGAACCACTGCTTGGCCACGCGCACAAAGCTGAGCTGATCGCTGACCATGGTCTTGGTCAGCACCACTCGCATTTCTTCCAGATGATGCGCCACGCGCTCACGCTCATCCGGGGGCAGCCTCTCGTACTCGGCCATCTGTTGCAGCAACAACTCGCGCGGCGCCAGCTCCGGGTTGAAGCCCAGCCCGCCCCTCGGCGTGCCCCCGGGGCGTTCCCCCAGCACGGATTCCACAATACCGGTGAACAGGTCGAGCGGCAGGTTGTTGGCGAAGTAGAAATCGGTCAGGTGGTCGCGGATCAGACGCAGCCTCTCCTCCCACTGCGCCGGATTCTCCTCGACCAGCGGATCGATCAGGCCTTCACGGCGCTGGGAGGTGATGGCCTTTTCGCGCGCCTCGCGCTCGAAGAGGCCGGGCGCTATGACCCCGCGCCGGTACAGTTCATCGCGCATACGCTGGCGGATGGTCGCGGCCAGAATCGGATACTGTGCGATGTGCAGGGTGAGGGAGAGGATCTTGGGTGTCTCGTGCGGCAGGGCCGGCATGGCTGCATTCTAATTCGGGCGAGGGGGATCGAGTAGGGAGGATGGGTCGCCCATCCTCCCTCTCACACCACCGGACATGCGGGTCCGCATCCGGCGGTTCGTCGGGGAATATGCAGTTGGTGGCAAAGTGCGGTGAGTGTACACAGACCTTGTGCCGGCCAAAAGGCGTTGTTCAGGGCCATGTTAACCACAGGTGTCGCGGCCATGCGCCACGGGCTTGAGCCCGTTGCACCAAGCCCAGCGAGGTATCGGGGCACACCTAGCGAGACTAGTTCCCGCCAACGTGTCGTTCCCCGCTTCCATCGTTTCCAGAGAAGTTGTCTCAGCCTCCGTCGGAGCCATTCGTCCAGCGCCGCAAGCACACTCGGCGTATCAGCCAGTCGGAAGTAACCCATCCAGCCTCTCAAGTATTCGTTGATCTGCCGGATGATTTCCTCCAGGCGTCCCGAGCGTGTCCGCCGGGTGAGCTCGCGTAGTTTCTCGCGAAGGCGTTGTAGTGCCTGGTCAGCAATCCGGATCAGCACTTCTCCCTTGCGGAAGAAGAAGCTGAAGCCCAGAAACTTCCGCTTCCCTGCTCGGGCCACTGCGCTTTTCTTCTCGTTCACCTTCAGCTTCAACTTCTTCTCAAGAAACTGACGCACGCTGTTCATCACTCGCTGACCCGCCCGCTCTGTCTTGACGTAAATGTTGCAGTCGTCTGCGTAGCGGACGAATCGATGCCCCCGCTTCTCCAGCTCTTTGTCCAGGTCATCCAACATGATGTTGGCTAACAGCGGTGAAAGCGGCCCGCCTTGCGGCGTCCCTTCCTCCGTCTCCATCACCACACCGTTCACCATCACCCCGGACTGGAGGTACCGCCGGATCAGCTTCAGCACCCGCTTGTCTTTCACCACCCGGACCACACGCGCCATCAGCTTGTCGTGGTTGACCCGGTCAAAGAACTTCTCCAGGTCAATATCGACTACCCAGGTGTAGCCTTCTCGGATGCCTGCCCTGGGGCAGTCCAGGGTACCCTTGGGCAGCTTCCACGGCGTCGTGTGCCCGGCGTCCGGGCCGAAACCCATAACTATGAGGTGAAAACAACGGGTCGAACAGAGGCGTCAACACCTGTGCGGTCGCCTGTTGGATGAGGCGATCCATCACCGTTGGGATCCCTAGCAATCTCACCCCGCCGTCGGGCTTCGGTATCTCCACCCGCCGTACCGGGCTCGGTCGATAGGTCCCCGCGTCAAGGGCGGCCTTTAGCTCCAACCAGTGCGCTTTCAGGTACGGGCGGAGGGCTTTGACCGTCATCCCATCCACGCCCGGCGCACCCCCGTTGGCCTCGACGCGTTTGAGCGCTCGAAGCAGGTTCTTGCGCATAAACATCTGCTCCCACACGCTCTCACCATCTGCCTCGGACATTCCCTCGTCCGGTGTCAGGGATTGCTCGGCCCTCTGGTCGGGTCTCGCTGGCTTCACCATCTCCACCCTCCCAGCAGGTCTCCTTGCGGAGAAGTCTGCCTTCTGTGCTCATCCCATGAACCGCCCAAGTTCCTGTCCTCCTCAACGTTCGGCCCTTCCCGCTGTGACGGCAACGGTACTATGGCCTCGGCTGACCCCTGCTGTCTCAGTCCAACTTCTCGGTTGGGTTTGCCGCTCAGGAGTTCGACGGCTTAGCAGCAGGTCTCCCCAGATAAGAGCACTGGCTGTCTCCGCATCCCTGCCCGATCTACCGTCCCGCCCTTTGATGGCTCGGACTTCGTGGTTGATTGCCCACCCTGGCCCGCGTGCCCAGGGCGGGCTCGTCCAGGCTCACGGCCTCTTATCGGGTTCGTGTTCCTCAGGTCGCGGTTTTGCCTCCGGCTTCCTCTGGACCCTGCCTCGCGACAGCGCCCTTGCCTTTGGCTACGCTGGGGGCCATCTCCCCGCGAGAAGGACTTCCACCTTCTGAGTCAGCGCCCATGCTGGGCGTACAATCAAAAAGGGGCGGGTGGCCCCGCCCCGGTATGACACCGTGTGCCGAGTCTACACCCAGCCGCGCAGTTTCATGGCCTTGACCACCTTATCGATGGCCACCAGGTAAGCCGCATCGCGCATGTACACCTTGCGCGCGGTCGACATCTGCAGCACGCCGTGGAAAGCCTCGGTCATCTTCTGATCGAGCTTGGCCAGCACCTCGTCCTTCGGCCAGTAGAAGTTCATGTCGTTTTGAACCGATTCGAAGTAAGACGTGGTGACTCCGCCGGCATTGCACAGGAAATCGGGGATGAGGAAGATGTTGCGCTTGCGAATGATCTCATCCCCCTCCAGCGAGGTGGGGCCGTTGGCGCCCTCCGCGATGAGGCGCACGCGATTGTGCATCTTGGGCGCCGTCTCGCCGGTGACCTGGCCCTCGATGGCAGCGGGGATGAGCACATCGGCTTCCTTGGTGATCCACGCGTCGCCATCTTCTATCCCATAGCCGGCCGCCTTGGCCTTGTCCTTGTCCACTGTTCCGTACTGGTCGGTGATGCTCTGCAAGAAGCGTGCCTCCACGCCGCTGGGGTGTGAGAAGGTGTAGGTCTTCTTGTCGCCGCCGTCGTAGCACGAGACGCAGGTCACCTTGCCGCCGAGCATCTCTTTGAAGCCGATGGCTGCGTACTGGGCCACGTTGCCGAAGCCCTGGATGGCAGCCACGCTGGCCTTGGGATCCATGCCCAGATGCTTCATGGCTTCGCGCACGACGTAGATCACGCCGTAACCAGTGGCTTCGGTGCGGCCGAGCGAGCCGCCGGCGCCCACCGGTTTGCCGGTGAAGACGCCCGGCGTGTACTGGCCCACCAGGCGCGAATACTCGTCCATCATCCAGGCCATCATCTGCGGCGTGGTGCCCACGTCCGGGGCGGGCACGTCTTGGCGCGGGCCGATATTGCGCCACATCACGTTGACCCAGCCGCGGCACAAGCGCTCCTTTTCGCCGTCGGAGAGCGAGGCCGGGTTGACAATGATGCCGCCCTTGCCGCCGCCCAGCGGAATGTCGGCCACGGCGCACTTCCAGGTCATCCAGGTGGCCAGCGCACGCACGGTGTCGAGGGTCTCGTTCGGGTGGAAGCGGATGCCGCCCTTATTCGGCCCGCGTGCATCGTTGTGCTGCACGCGGAAGCCGTTGAAGACCTGCAGGCGCCCATCGTCCATGCGTATCGGAATGCGGAACTGGAATTCGCGCTGCGGCCAGCGCAGAATAGCGCGCACGTCCTCCGACAAGCCGAGGAGCTCCGCGCCGCGGTCGAATTGAGCTTGAGCGAGCACAAACGGATTGGTCGAATTATCCATCAGGAGTCCGTCCTTTTCTTGCCTGAATTCGGCTTTCTCCGAGGATGCCGCCGGGGTGTATTGCACCCCAGTGATGAATGGCATCGAGTCACGGGAGAATCTACCCGTCTCTTCCAGATGACAGGTATTCTTCGAGCAAGGCCTGCGCCAGGCGCGGGTCGGCGCGTCCGCGGCTGGCCTTCATCACCTGGCCGACCAACCACTGCACCACACTGAGTTTCCCGGCGCGCACCTGGTCCGCCTGGGCGGCGTTCTCGCGCACCACGCGTTCGACGATATCGCGCAAAGCTGCCGCCTCTCCGATGCGTTCGAGCCCCCGCTCGCGCACGATCGCCTCCGACGTGCGCCCGCCGCGCAACATCTCTTCGAGCACTGCCTTGCCACTGGCGCCGGTGATCCGGCCCGTGACGACGCGCTCCACGAGGTCCGCGAAGTCGGCGGGCGCAAGCGCCGGCCGGCCGTGGGCATCCACCAGCGGGCGGCCCAGGGCGTTGAGCGTGCCAAACCAGTCGCTGGTGAGCCAGGC
>CAYGXJ010000082.1:0-4535 GCA_964353865.1 uncultured Anaerolineales bacterium
GGCATGAGCGCCGAGATCACGAAGGCCTCGCCGTCGTCGTGAACATCCACCGACACCGGCTGATAGGCCAGGTCGCCCGGTTCAGTCCAGCGCCAGTTCCGGCGGCGCAGGCCGGTGGTGGGAGCGTACTGCAAAGCATAAACGCTATTCATGGGTCACCCTCCAGAGAAACCTGAGCTTCTGATGACGATACGTATCTGGAAGGATACTCGGAGGCTATCGGAGCGGCGTTATCGCCGCGTTAGACTTTCGTTTGCGCGGGGCGGAGCAGCGCGGGCTAGGGCTGGGGGTCTGGGCCGGGCTCTTCGGGCGGTGATGCGAGGGGCCCCGTGCCCAGGCGGTAGCCCTCACCGCGCACGGCCACCACCCGCCGCGGGTGGGCCGGATCTTCCTCGACCTTGCGCCGCAGGAGCCAAATATAGCGGCGCAGGGCGGAGGCATCCACCGCCCGCTCGCGGCCCCACAACTCCTCGCGCAATTCATCCTCCGAGACGAGCGCTCCCTGGCGCTGGATGAGCGCGAGCAGCAGGCGGAATTCGGTGGGCGTGAGATCCAGCACTTGGCCGGCGCGCCGCACCTGGCGCCGGTCGACGTCTACGGCCAAATCCTGCCAGGCCCAGGTCGTGCGCGGCTCACGGCGCGTGCGTTCGGTGCGTGTCAGCACAGCCTGCAGGCGGGCGGCGAGTTCCGCCAGGCTGAAGGGTTTGGAAATGTAATCGTCCACCCCCAGGCGGAAACCGCGCAGCTTGTCGGTCTGCGCGGTGCGTGCGCTGAGCATGATGATCGGCACGTCCGACAGTTCGCGCAGCCGCGCGCATACTTCCCAGCCGTCCATGCCGGGCAGCATGAGATCCAGCAGAACCGCCTGGGGCCGCTCGCGGTAGAAGGTGCGCAACGCTTCGGGCCCGGTGGCGGCGGAGGTCACCGCATAGCCCTCGCGTTCGAGAAACTGAGTCAGAACGGCGCGCAGCGACTCGTCATCGTCAACGATCAGCACGCGGCTTGTCATTCGCTCTCCCTCGCGACCGGCAGGCGCACGCGCACAGTCATCCCCTGTCCGGGAGCCGAGTCCACGGCGATCTCGCCGCCCATGGCCTCCACGAAACGGCGCGAGACGTACAGACCCAGGCCGTAGCCTGCGACGCGCGGCGCATCGGCGCTCTCCAGGCGTGAGAACATCTGCAAGAGACGCCCCTGCGCGTCGGGTGGCACCCCCGGACCGCGGTCGGCGACGAAAATGTCCACCTGCTGGTCCTGCGCCCGGGCGGTGAGGCGAATAGGCACCTCGGGCGCGTACTTGATGGCATTATCCACCAAATGGAAAAGAACGCTCCCGAGCATCTGTTCGTCGGCCCAAATCTCTGGCAAATTGGGCGGCAGGCTCACCTCCAGGCGCTCGAGCGCCGGGCTCGCGCTGCCGCCGTGGCTGGCGGCGAGCGAGGCGCGAACACCCTCCACACACTGGGCCAGGCTCGTCGGCGCAAGCTGAAGCGGCAAGCGCCCGGCCTCCAGCGCCGAGAGGTTGAGGATGCTCTCGACGAAGCGCCCCAGTCGCTGCGTTTCGCGGTGCACCAGGTCGAGCATGGTGCGCGCGGTATCCGGCACCGGAGTCGGGTCGCTCAACATGAGCTCCAGCCCGGCGCGGATCGAGGAGAGCGGCGTGCGCAGCTCATGCGAGGTGAGCGCGACAAACTCCGATTTCAGTTGATCCAGGCTGCGCAGGGCGCGGTTTTGTTCCTCGAGTTGTGCCAGGGCATGCGAGAGATCGGTTGTCTTCTCGTGAACGCGCTGCTCGAGCGTGGAGCTGAGTGCCACGAGCGCCTGGCGTGCCTGCTCGGCCTGCTCGTAGGCCTCGCGCAGTTCCCGCTCGTGCAAGCGTTGGGGGGTCAGGTCGTGCACCAGCCCGGCCAGCCGGCGGTCCTCCCCCTCGGCATGTGGCAGCGGGCGCAGGGTGAGCCAGGCAGGGAACCCGGCGGCCTCGCCGATACCTGCAGGGCGAATCCACACCTCCCCTTCCCAGCCCCGCTCCAGCGCGTTCTGCAAGAGCACAGGCGGGAGCGGCGCGCGCATTGTGGCCGCCTCCGTCAGGGCGCCCGGCCGCAGAATCACTTCGGCCAGCGCGCCGGGAACAGCGCCTCCCAGGGCGCGGCCCAGGGCCGGGTTGGCAAGAATCACCCGCCCGGTCTCGTCGCAGATGAAGGCCGGGTCGGAGATGTGCTGCACCAGCACTGCATAACCCCGCAGCTCTGCCTGTCCGGCCGAGACGCCCTCGCGCAGGATGACCAGGATGAAGATGGTCAGCGATCCCCACAGGGCGATCGGGTCGACGCGGCCGTAGCCTTGCCACTCGACCAGGACGTACACAATCAGCGCCATGGCGGTGGCGAGCGGCAGGAGGCGGCTTTCCGCACGCTGCCAGCGCCGCTGCCAACGGCGGCGCGAGGTGACGGGTTCGGAAGGCGGCGCCGCCGGCCAGGCGGGGTCGCGGGTTACGGCGGCCATCGCCAGCAGGCCGAAGGCGACAATCCACATGACGTCCAGCGGCGTGCCGATCTGACGCATGTCCTGCAGGCCGAGCCATCCGCGGGTCAGGTTGAGCGCGGCCGAAAAGAAGATGCCGCCCGCCACGAGCCACAGGCTGGGCAACGGGCGCGGGGTCTGGCGTTGCCACCAGATGATGAGTACCAGCAGGACCAGGTCCAGGGTGGGGAAGGTCGCGGCCCAGAAGAGGTCGTGCGGGTCACGCACCACCTGCTGCAACATCGGGAAGATGAGGATCGCCCACAAGAGGAGCCCCCACGAGCCGCCGTAGATGGCGACATCCAGTTCAAAGCGCAGCCGCTGCAGCCCCTCGCGCGGTGGCGCCGGATGCAGCCACAGGCCGGCGAACGCTGCGGGATAGCCTGCCAGGTGCAGCCAATCAGCGAGCGTGGCCAGCCCGGCGGCGGCGGGGAAGAGCAGGCTCAGCGACCACAGGACCTCGGCCGCAGTCCACAACGTGAAGGCGATCCCAAGCGCGAGGGCCGGCCGCCGCTTGCCGGGGGACGCGCGCAGGGCGCGATTGAAGAAGAGCGCCGAGGCCGTGAGCGCGGGCAGCCACAAGAGCAGCAGCAACCCTGCCAGCGCGCCCGCCTCCGGGCGCTTGAGGGTCAGGCTGCGGCCGAGGTAGCCCACGGCCCACACCAGCCAGGCCAGGGCAATGGGCCTGGGGGTCAGCCGGTGAAGAACGGTGGGGCGGCGCATGGCATGCACGTCGGAGTCGCCTGCAGGGGTGGCCCGCCGGGGCGGGTGATTGAACCTCGTGGCTCTTCTATTCTACACTCGCTGCCTGCCCGTTGGCCTGTGGGGAGGGCAGGAAATAACCTAGGCCAGCGGTCGCTGGCCTAGGGCGGTGACAGTAAGGCGGTTCGCGCGACCTAACAGTCGTAGCATGCGGGAGGGGTATTGGTCGCGGTCGGCGTGGGCGACTTGGTCGGCGTCGGCGTCTTGCTGGGCGTCGCCGTGAACGGCGAAGTCGGGGTGCGCGTGTTGGTGGGCGTCCAGGTCTTGGAGGGCGTGGGTGTGATCGACGGGGTGAGCGTCTGCGACGGGGTAAGCGTCTTCGACGGTGTGAGCGTGATCGACGGCGTGAGTGTCGGCGTTCGCGACGGCGTGTTGGTGCGCGTCGGCGTGTTGGTGCGCGTCGGCGTATTGGTGCGGGTCGCGGTCGGGAGCGGTGTGCTCGACGGCGGGGGAATGGGCGACGGCGTGAGCGTGCGCGTCGGGGTGGGGGTCGAGCTGGCCGTCAGGGTCAGGGTGACGGTGGGCGTGTTGGGTGCGACGATACTGAAGTTCTGGTACACGTATGCGCTCCACACGCTCTCATCGTCGCGCGCGCGGGCCCGCAGCCGCCACGAGCCGGTCAGGATGTTGACCCCGTTCGGCCACTTGCCGGCCAGGATGTTGAGCGAGCTGCACGACCCTCCGAAACCGCAGTAAGGCCGCGTGTTATCGGTCACGGAGTAGACCGTCGACCAGGCAGCGCCCGTCCAGTACTGGAAGTCAAACGTCACGCGGTTGATGCCCGTGCCGTCCGCACCGCTGCCGGCGGCGCAGGTCAGCGGGTCAACATTGTCCGGGTCGAAAGCGGTCACCTGCGCGGGCAACGTGGTCGAGTAGCTGCCGCCGCCGGGCTGAATGATGACCGCGATGGGCGGGACCTTGCAGGGTGTGGCGGTCGCGGTCGCTGTACTGGTTGGCGTCTTGGTGGGCGTGTTGCTCGGCGAGGCCGAAGGGGTATTGCTCGGTGTCGGCGTGTCGGTCGGTGTGGGCGTGTCGGAGGGCGTTGGCGTGTAGGTGAAGGTCGGCGTCGGCGTATTGGTCGGCGTATTCGAGGCGGTGGGCGTGTTGGAGGGCGTGGCCGAAGGCAGGGTGATGTCCGGCGGCAGGCCGATCACGCGCGCCACACGGTACTGCTCGAGAATGCCCGAGCGCTCCGAGTGCAGCGTCACCGAGGGAATGAAGCCCGAGAGCAAGGGCATGATCATCGGATTCTC
>CAYGXJ010000083.1:0-5892 GCA_964353865.1 uncultured Anaerolineales bacterium
AACCTGGGCAACGGCATCCTCAAGGTAGATGGTTTCATAAACCATCAGGTGGATCCGGTGCTCATTGACGCCTGCGGGCGCGAGCTGGCTGGGCGCTTTGGCAACCTGCGGGCGACCAAGGTGCTTACCGCCGAGATCTCCGGTATCGCCCCGGCCCTCACCACCGCCCTGCATCTCGGCATCCCGATCGTCTATGCGCGCAAGACCAAACCCATCACCATGCCCAATCAGGTGTTTCTGACCCTGGCGCCGTCACACACCAAGGGCCGCATGGTGGAACTCATCGTTTCTCCAGAGTACCTCTCGAAGGATGAGCGCGTGCTCATCATCGACGATTTTCTGGCCACCGGGCAAACCATTGCCGGGCTGGCCCAGCTGGCGCAAGCCGCCGGCGCCACCGTGGTTGGGATCGGTGCGGTGATCGAGAAGATCTTCGAGGGCGGACGCGAGTTCCTCAAACCGCTTGGGGTGCCCATCGAGTCGCTTGCACGCATATCCGACATGAGTGAAGGGCGCATTCTCTTCGCCGATTGAGGGTCACGCACGCGGGTGGACACCGTCGTCATTCTCGACTTCGGATCTCAGTACTCACAGCTCATCACGCGCCGGGTGCGTGAAGCGGGTGTGTACTGCGAATTGCTTCCCCACAGCACGCCCGCGGCCGAGGTTCTGGCGCTCGATCCCAAAGCGTTCATCCTCTCCGGCGGTCCGAACTCGGTCTACGACCCAGGCGCGCCGCTCTTGCCAGCGTACGTCCTCGAAAGCCGCCGGCCGGTGCTCGGCATCTGTTATGGCATGCAGCTCCTCGCGCAACATTTGGGCGGCCGGGTGCGGGCCTCCGCGCGCCGGGAGTACGGGCGAACCGCGCTCACGCGCCAGGCCAGCTCGACCCTGCTGGGCGAGGCGTTGCCCGCCGCCTTCGAGGTCTGGATGAGTCACGGCGATCAGGTGGAAAGCATGCCGGCCGGCTTCCGCCAGACGGCTTCCAGCCCCAGCTGTCCGATCGCCGCTATGGAAGACCCCGCTCAGCACCGCTACGCGCTGCAGTTCCATCCGGAAGTTAATCACACCGAACACGGCCGCGAGATTCTTAACGCGTTCCTGGCGGCCTGCAACCTGCGCGCCGAATGGACTCCCGAGTCGGTGGTGCAGGCCAGCGTCGCCCGCATGCAAGCCCAGGTGGGCGCGGCACCGCTGCTCGCCGCTGTGAGCGGCGGCGTGGATTCGCTCGTCGCGGCGGCACTGGCGCAGCGCGCAGTGGGCGAGCAACTCACCTGCCTCTTTGTGGATACCGGCTTGCTGCGGCTGGGCGAGCCGAAGCAGGTGGTTGAGACGCTGCAGACGGCACTCGGCGCCCGGCTGGTGGCGGTCAACGCGGCCGAGGAGTTTCTCGAGGCGCTGACCGGAGTGACCGACCCGGAGCGCAAGCGGGCCATCGTCGGCGAAAAGTTCATCCGTGTGTTCGAGCGCGAAGCGCAACGCGTGGCGCGCCAGGCGCGCTTTCTGGTGCAGGGCACCATCTACCCGGATGTAATTGAGTCGCGCGCGCCGGAGCGACAAAGCGCGGCGCGCATCAAGACTCACCATAACGTGGGCGGGCTGCCAAGCGACGTGCGCTTCGAAATCGTCGAGCCGCTGCGCTATCTCTTTAAGGATGAGGTGCGCCGGGTGGGCCTGCAGCTCGGCTTGCCCGAGAGCCTGGTGTGGCGCCAGCCTTTCCCTGGCCCCGGGTTGGCTGTGCGCTGCCTGGGCGAGGTCACCTGGGAGCGTGTCGAACGGCTGCGTCTGGCGGATGCGATCTTCACCACAGAACTCGAGCGAGCCGGCCTGCTGCGCCAGGAGACGGCCCAGGCCTTTGCGGTGCTGCTGCCGGTGCGCTCGGTGGGTGTGATGGGCGACGGCCGGACCTACCAGGAGGTGCTGGCTCTGCGCGCTGTGACCACCGAGGATTTCATGACCGCCGATTGGGCACGCCTGCCGGCCGACGTGCTTGAGCGCGTGGCCGAGCGTATCGTCAACGAGGTCGCGGGTGTTAACCGGGTCGTGTACGATATCACGAGCAAGCCCCCGGCGACGATCGAATGGGAATAGCGCTCGCGGCCGGTACATCCCACAGGAGGATCGATGGAATACGGTGAAGTCCTTTCGCGTTCGTGGAAGACGGTGTGGAAGCACAAGATCTTGTGGGTTTTCGGAATTCTGGCCGGGTGCGTCGGCGGAAACGGTGGGGGCAGCAGCGGCGGCGGGAGCAACACCGGCTACGAAGTCTCCGGCGGCGACCTTCCGCCGGCCATGCAACAATACGTCAATGAATTCGGTCAGAAAATCGCCCAGACCCCCTGGTGGGTTTTTGTGCTCATCGGCCTGGGGATCGTGGCGCTGGTCGCGCTGTGCATCTTTCTCGGGTTCACGGGCCGCATTGCACTCATCCGCGGTTCTCGCATGGCCGATGAGGGCGCGGAGCGCCTCGGCTTCAGCGAGCTCTTCTCGGCCAGCACGCATTACTTCTGGCGAGTGTTTGGGCTCAACCTACTGGTGGGCTTGGCGATCGGGCTGGCCTTGCTGATCATTCTGGTCCCCATGATCTTCCTCGCGATCGGCACTCTCGGCGCCGCACTCTTGTGCTTGCTCCCCATCGTGTGCGCGA
The DNA here is from genome assembly GCA_964353865.1 of uncultured Anaerolineales bacterium. Taxonomy (GTDB): domain Bacteria; phylum Chloroflexota; class Anaerolineae; order Anaerolineales; family RBG-16-64-43; genus RBG-16-64-43. The sequence continues at coordinate 2,648 of CAYGXJ010000083.1, forward strand.
TCTTCATTCTGGCGTGGCTTGTGGCGGTCGTCTTGCAGCTCGCCAACGTGGCGTTGGTCTCCGACGATTTAGGGGTCATGGACGGGCTGCGCCGCGGCTGGGAGACGGCGCGCGCCAACGTCGGTCCGGTCGTGGTCATGACACTCATCCTGGGCATCGGCGGGTGGCTGGCCAGCTTGCTCATCGCATTGCCGGTCATCCTGGTGGCGTTGCCGGCCGGGCTGGGGATCGTCTTCGGCGAACTGGCCGGATCCCGCGGCGTTCTCGCGACGGGTCTGGTGACCGCCGGCGTGTGCCTGGCGGTCTATTTGCCGGTGCTGATCCTGGCCCAGGGGATACTGCTGGCTTACATCCAGGGGGCCTGGACGCTGACCTACCGCCGCCTGCGCGGCCAAAACCCGGCCGCCGCCTCTGGCCCCGAGGTTGCACCTACCCCCAGCACGGGCTAGCCGCCATCCGGGCGCCTCGCGCGCCTAGGGCACGCTCAAGCGTTGGCACAAGAAGCCGGCCCCGCAGGGCCGGCTTTCCTATCCTGGGCCACAAACACAATTCTTATGGAAGACACGTAATATAATCGTTCACATGAACTCGGCCCGCGTCCCTAGGGCGCGCCCCCAAGGTTCTGAGGAGACCCGCGCATGATGCGTTTCGACCGCTTTACCGAGCGCGCTCAGGATGCCGCCCAGCGATCGGCGGAGATCATCCAGCGCTACGGTCACAATCAGATCGACACCGAACACCTCCTGCTGGCGCTGCTTGAGCAACCGGAGGGCGTCATCCCGCAGATACTCGAGCGCCTGACGGTCAACGCGGACCAGCTGGCGCAGCGCATCGACGGCATCTTGCGCGCCAGCCCCAAGGCCAGCATCTATGGCGGAGGCACCGGGCAGATCTTCATCACCCCGCGAGTCAAACGCATCATCGATCTGGCCAATGAAGAAGCCAACCGCCTGCGCGACGAATACATCTCGACCGAGCACATATTCCTGGCGATCGTTTCCGAACACAACACACCCGCGGCGCGCGCCCTGAGTGAAGCCGGCATCAGCAAGGAACGCGTCCTGGATACGGTCAAGGACATTCGCGGCGGGCAGCGCGTCACCGACCCGCAGGCCGAAAGCCGCTACCGTACCCTGGAGAAGTACTCGCGCGACCTGACGCAGGCCGCCAAAGAGGGCAAGCTCGATCCGGTCATCGGCCGCGATAAGGAAATCCTGCGCGTCATCCAGATCCTCTCGCGCCGCACCAAGAACAACCCGGTGCTCATCGGCGAGGCGGGTGTGGGCAAGACAGCCATCGTGGAGGGCCTGGCGCAGAAGATCGCCACCAACGACGTGCCCGAGATCCTTATGGGCAAGCGCGTGGTGTCGCTCGACCTGGGGGCGATGATCGCCGGCTCGCGGTTCCGCGGTGAATTCGAGGAACGGCTGAAGGCCGCCATCGAAGAAATCCAACGCGCCAGCGGCGAGATCATTCTGTTCATCGATGAGCTGCACACGGTGGTGGGGGCAGGCGCGGCGCAGGGCGCGATGGATGCCTCCAACATGCTCAAGCCGGCGCTCTCGCGCGGCGAGTTGCAGTGCGTAGGAGCCACCACCCTCGACGAATACCACAAGCACATCGAAAAGGACGCCGCCCTCGAACGGCGCTTTGCCCCGGTGTACGTCGATGAGCCAAACGTCGAAGAGACGATCGAGATGCTGCGCGGCCTGCGCGACCGCTACGAGGCTCACCACAAGGTACGCTTCTCCGAGGCGGCGCTGGTCGCGGCCGCGCGCCTCTCTAACCGCTACGTGACAGATCGCAGCCTGCCTGACAAAGCCATCGACTTGATCGACGAGGCGGCCGCGAAGCTGCGCCTTGCGCTGTACTCCTTGCCGCCTAACTTGAAGAAGCTCAAGGCCGAGATTACCCGCGTCCAAGCCGAAGAAGAGCAGGCCGGCCTGACCCGCGACTACGAACACGCGGCGCAGAAGAAGGCTGAACGACTGCGCCTGGAGACCGAGTTCAACGGCAAGCGCGAGCAATGGGAAGACGAACACCGCCTGGACGACGTCGTGGATGAAAACGATATCGCCGATGTCGTTGCCCAATGGACCGGTATCCCCGTCACCCAAATGATGGAAACTGAATCGCAGAAGCTCCTGCACATGGAGGACCGGCTGCACGAGCGCATTGTCGGCCAGGACGAGGCCATCCACGCCCTCTCCGACGCCATCCGCCGCTCGCGATCCGGCCTCAAGGATCCGCGCCGGCCGATCGGCTCGTTCATCTTCCTTGGCTCCTCGGGCGTGGGCAAGACCGAATTGGCCAAAGCCTTGGCCGCCTTTCTCTTCGACGATGAAGATGCGCTGGTGCGCATCGACATGTCGGAGTACCGCGAGCAGCACACGGCCAGCCGCATGTTCGGCGCCCCGCCCGGATACGTGGGCTACGAGGAGGGCGGCCAGCTCACCGAGGCCGTTCGCCGGCGCCCGTACCGCGTGGTGCTCTTCGACGAAATCGAGAAGGCCCACCCCGATGTGTGGAATGCCCTCTTGCAGATTCTCGAGGACGGGCGCATGACCGACGGCCAGGGGCGGGCCGTCGACTTCCGCAACACGGTGCTCATCATGACCAGCAACCTGGGCACAGAATTCGTCAAACGGTCCGGGTCGCTCGGCTTCTTGCGCCGCGGCGAGAATGGCGAGAGCGACGGCAGCCACGAGAAGATCGAGCAGGCGCTCAAATCAACATTCCGTCCGGAATTCCTCAATCGCATCGACGAGATCATCATCTTCTCGCCGCTCAAGATTGAGGACATGGAGCGCATCGTCGATCTGCAGATGCAGGAAATCCGCAGCCGGCTCTCCGAGCAGGGCATTGCTGTGGAACTGACCGAGGCGGCGCGTATATGGCTGGCGCGCGAGGGCTTCGACCCGGCCTTCGGCGCACGCCCGCTGCGCCGCGCACTCCAGAAGCACGTCGAATCGCCGCTTTCGATGATGATCCTGGAGGGAAAGTTCAAGACCGGCGACACCGTGGTGGTCGACTACGCCGAGGGTCAGGGTATTCTATTCAACCACCGTGAAGAACAAGCGGTCGAGCAGGCGACCCAGCCCGCCAAGTGAGCGGGGCACGCAGTATATGCGACGGCGGGCCAACCCTGGCCCGCCGTTTGATTCCGCGTGCGCGGTCGCGCGTCTGCGCCTCAACGGGTGCACCAGGTTGCGAGCATGGCCTCCAGGCCCACGCCGGCCGCAATT
>CAYGXJ010000084.1:0-4171 GCA_964353865.1 uncultured Anaerolineales bacterium
TCTCGATGGCCAATGCCGGACCCAACACCAACGGCAGCCAATTCTTCATCACCCACCGCGCCACACCGCACCTCGACAACAAGCACAGCGTGTTCGGCAAGGTAATCAAGGGCATGGAGGTCGTCCTGGCCATTCCCGATCGCGACCCGGCGCGCGCCAAGGAGCCTGGCACGAAAATCAACTCGATCGACATTGTCGAATCCTAAGCCTGCCACATCTGCCGCCAGACAACAATCGCGGCCGTCTCGGCCGCGATTGTCTTTTCCCTCGAGGATCAGACGCTGCACCAGGCTACAGCTTGAGGTGGGCGGTGACATGGCCCTTCTCATCCGCAGGCATGACCGTGAAGCCCATGCGCTGGAACATGCGCTGCATGATGTGGTTGTCCTCCGTGAATACGGAGGTGACTTGGGCGAGCTTCTCGTCACGCGCAATCTGCAGGCTGCGGCACATCATCTCGCGGCCCAGGCCGCGCCCCTGGAAGGAGTCCGAGATCAGCGTGGAGAACTGGCCCTCATCGGCGCCGTGAATCTTATCGACGCGCGCCGCACCTACGATGACCGGTTTCCCATTAGGGGGATCCTGCAACTCCGCCACGAGCACCATCTCCCGGTCGTAGTCCGTGAAGCAGATGCGCGCCAGGCGCTCGTGACGCACGCGCTGGCTGAGCATCATTGGATGCAGGAAGCGCAGATACACGCTGTGGTCGGACAGCCCCTCATGGAAGGTGACCATGGCCGGTTCGTCTTCCGGGCGGATCGGGCGAATCATCAGGCGCGTCCCATCCTTGGCCGTCCAGGGCTGGACGTAGCGCGAGGGGTATGGGCGGATGGCCAGCTTGGGCAATTGTTCGACCGAGAGCTGTGGGTCGTGCAGCACCACGCGCGCGTCAAGCGCCACAAGTCCTTCCGGCGAGGCCATCAGCGGGTTGATGTCGATCTCCTTGATCCAGCGCTGTTCGACCACCAGTTGGCCGAAGCGGACCATCAGCTGCGAAAGGGCATCCAGGTCCACCGGCTGGCGTCCGCGCACGCCCATCAGCGCCTTGTAAACGCGGGTCTGTTCCATCATGCGCCGAGCAAGAGTCGTGGTCAGCGGCGGCAGCGCCAGCGAACGGTCCTTGTAGACCTCGACCAGCTGACCGCCTGAGCCGAAGAGCAAAACCGGCCCAAACTGCGGATCGATGCTCGAGCCCAGGATGAGCTCGTAGCCCGCGCTTTGCACCATGGGCTGGACGGTGACACCCAGGAAATCCTTCGAGCTGTCCCTCGAACCCGCGGCCGAGCCGCGCGTCTTCACCGCATGCTCGATCGCGCGGTAGGCGCGGCGCACTTCGTCCGCATCGGCCAGGTTGAGCTGCACTCCGCCGACATCGGTCTTGTGAGTGATGGTCTTGGAGTAGATCTTGAGCACCAACGGGTAGCCCATCGCCTCAGCGGTTTTCACCGCGTCAGCCTCGCTCGAGGCGATACGCGTTTCCACCGAGGGAATGCCATAGGCAGCCAGCAGCTGCTTTGATTCATACTCCGTGAGTATCACGCGTCCGCTCTTGTGCACAGCCCCGACGATCCTCTCGGCCGCGGCATGATCGATTGGCTCGCCCTCGCCGTCGCTCTGCAAGGCGGGTGTCTCGTACAACCCGCGCAAGTTGTAGGAATAGCGCCACATGTAGGTGAACACCCGCGCTGCCGTGTCCGGATACTCGAAAGTGGGGATATTGGCGCGATTGAGCAGGGTCTGGCCCACCTCCACATCCTCGCCGCCCATCCACGAGGCCAGCACCGGCTTGCCGGTGGATTGCGCGAAGGGGGTCAGCCTCTCGGCGGTGAGGGTTGGGTTGGTCATCGCCTGGGGCGTGAGCACGACCAGCAGGCCGTCGCTGTCGGCATCCTTCACGGCGATCTCCACCGCCTTGGCATAGCGTTCGGGGCTGGCATCTCCCAGGATGTCGATGGGGTTGTTGTGGCTCCAGGCCGGGGGCAGCAGCAGGTTGAGGGCGTCCGTCGCCGCGGACGAAAGGTCGGCCAGCTCGCCGCCGCCGGTGATCAGCGCATCGGTGGCGATGACGCCCGGGCCGCCAGCATTGGTGACGATGGTCAGGCGCGGACCCTTCGGCCGAGGCTGTTTGGCAAGCACGTCGGCCATGTGGAAGAGGTCGGCAATCGAATTGACGCGCAGCACGCCCGATCGGCGGAAGGCCGCCTCGAGCACTTCGTCGGAACCGGTCAGCGAGCCGGTGTGGGAGGCGGCAGCACGCGCGGCGCCCTCGGTGCGTCCGGGCTTGATGACAATGATCGGCTTGTTGAGGCTGACCTCGCGCGCCGAGGAAATAAACGATCGGGCATCGCCGATCGACTCCATATAGATGACGATGCTCTCGGTGCGCGGGTCGTCGCCCAGGTAGTCGATCAGGTCGCCCCAATCGACGTCGAGCATCGAGCCGATGGAGACGAAGGCGCTAAAGCCCACATTCTCACGCAGGCTCCAATCCAAGACCGCGGTGCACAACGCGCCGGACTGGCTGATGAACCCCACCTTGCCCGGCCGCGCCATGACGCTGGCGAAGGTGGCGTTCAACCCGCTCATCGTGTTCATCACACCCAGGCAGTTGGGGCCGATCAGCCGCATGTGAGAGCAGCGCGCCTGGGCCAGGATCTGACGTTCAAGCTCCACTCCCTTCTCGCCGATTTCTTTGAATCCGGCCGAGATGACAATCGCGCCGCCCACGCCGGCATCCACGCATTCACCGATGATGCCCGGCACGGTTGCGGCCGGCGTGACGATGACGGCCAGGTCCACCTTCTCGGGCACGCCCGCCAAATTCGGATAGGCCCTGATGCCCAGCACACTTGGGCGCTTGGGGTTGACGGGGTAGACCGTGCCGCCGAAGGGATTGCTAATCAGGTTCCACAGGATAGTGCGCCCCACGCTGCCGGCCGACTCTGTTGCACCCACCACCGCCACGCTCTTGGGCTGGAAGATCGGGTCAAGCGCCCGGCGTTCGTAGCGCAACACGTCATGGGATGGATCGAGGACTGCCTTGACTCTGCTGGACATCGATTGCTCCTGAGTGGATATTGTTGTCGACCAGGCCTGCCGCCTGGGGGAAACGTCTAATCCCACGTTGGACCACAGGCCGCGGACGAGTTCGCGCCGCAAGATCACGGACAATTCGAACGGCCGGTGGACGTGTATATCGTGGTCGCTATGCGTGAACCACTCCACCCGGCTCACGGCCAGGGCTGCGCACGCCGCCTGCACTTCGCCGTGGCGTTGCTCGCAGGCCTGGAGTCCGGCGGGCTCGGCGGCGCAGATGAGCACCGGCTCGTGCACTTGGGGGTACAACGCACGCGGGTCTTGCTCCCACAGTGCGCGCACGATGGCCATGTGGTGCTCAACGGGCAACCGGCGGCGCACGGTTCCCTCCGCCAGCAATTCGAGGTTGGCCAGCGTGTCTTCCACTGCTCGCGCCGACCATCCGGGATGCTCCCCCCGTATCCGGGCGGTGATCTCCGCGAGAGACATGTTCTCGAGCGCCGGGGGCCGCAGTTCGCGCGCTGTGCCTTCCCAGGTGGCACGGGAGCGTGCACGCAAGTCGAGGAATCCCCCGTCGACAAACGCCAGGCCGCGCGACACACCCGGGTGCGCGGCGGCGAATTCGAGCACGACGTTTCCGCCCCACGATTGCCCGGCGATGATCGGTCGTTCGAGATGCAGCGCATCGATCAGCCGGGCCAGGTCCTCCTGACACTCAGCGAATCCATATCCGCTGCTTGGCTTCCCGCTCAGGCCGTGACCGCGTTGGTCGTATGCGACCACGCGATGCCCGTGCGCCGCCAGGTACTCCGCCACCTGCGACCACGTGCGGGCGTTGCTCGCCAGACCATGCAGGAATACGAACGCCGGGGCGGCGCCCGGCCATTCCCACACGTTCAGGTCGATTCCAATGTTGACCTGCTGCTGGCGCGCAGTTCCTGACATACGTCCCAATTCCTCGCGTGCCTGCGATGCACTCCCGGCATGAGGCACTCTGTGCATAGTATTCTACCGTGGGGGATGCCCTTCGAGATGGCGCGCGCACAGTCCCAGAGGCCGTTGGGTGACATTCGGCGCCCTGCGGGCCATGCCAAAAGGGCTAACCGCGCTCTCGCCACCCGGTGCTGGCGGCCGA
>CAYGXJ010000085.1:0-10255 GCA_964353865.1 uncultured Anaerolineales bacterium
GCCGCACACTACGCTCGCGAATATCTCCGCGGAATTAGAGAACCGAGAATTCCCACGAATGACGACGAAGCCATTCTGCGCATGGTCAACAGCCTAAGGAATTCGCAAGACCCCAAGGGCAATAAGCCAATCCACCGATAGTTCCAACCACCAGGGTAGGGGCGAACGCCGGTTAGTGCACAGAATTCCGACCCTGTAATCTATCCCCCGCTTTCGTTGACTTTCACTTGGCCGCCTCGTACAATCGCCCTCGAATCTATCCATTCTTGTACGCATGCAGGAGGCCGGCATGACCGAACGCAAAGTCGTCTCCACCTCGGGCGCTCCCAAACCCATCGGGCCGTATTCCGTCGGCATCCGCTGCAGCGGCTGGGTCTACCTCTCGGGGCAGCTCGGGCTCGACCCGTCAACCAACGAGATGGTAGCCGGCGGTGTGGAAGCCGAGACTCGCCGCTTGTTGCAGAACCTCTCGGCCGGGCTTAAGGCGGCAGGCGCATCGCTCGCGAGCGTGGTCAAAACGACGGTTTTCTTGCGCGACATGGCCGACTTTGCCAAGATGAACGCGGTCTACGGCGAGTTCTTCACCTCCGAGCCGCCGGCGCGTTCAACGGTTCAGGTGGCCGCCCTGCCGCGCAACGGTGCCGTGGAAATCGATTGTGTGGCGCTGGTCGAGTGATGTCGGCCTCTTCCGCACCGGCCGCCGGCTCGCGTGAGTTGATCCTGGTCGTCGACGACGAGGCGCACATCGTGGACCTGGTGCGCCTGTATCTCGAACGCGAAGGCTATCGCGTGCGCAGCGCGGGGAGCGGCCAAGCGGCGCTCAGCGACGTGCGCAGCCACCCGCCGGCCATGGTCATCCTGGATGTGATGCTGCCGGGGATGGATGGCTTCGAGGTCTGCCGGCGGCTGCGGGCGGAATCGCAGGTGCCGGTGCTGATGCTCACCGCGCGCGATGAAGACCTCGACAAGATTCTCGGGCTGGAACTCGGCGCCGATGATTACCTAACCAAACCCTTCAACCCGCGCGAGGTGGTGGCCCGCGTGCGCGCCATCCTGCGCCGCGCCGAGCCGGCCGCAGCGGGAGAGCCTGTGGTCCACGTTGGAGATCTTGTCGTGGATGCGGCGCGGCGGGAGGTCACCGTAGGCGAGCGGCAGGTAGACCTGCGGGCCAAGGAGTTCGATTTGCTGCTGCACCTGGCGCGCCACCGCGGGCTGGTGCGCACGCGCGAGCAACTGCTCAGCCAGGTGTGGGGATACGATTTCGAAGGACAAACGCGTACGGTGGATGTGCACGTGGCTCACCTGCGCAAAAAGATAGCCGGGGGCACCGTGCACATCGAGACGGTGACCGGCGTGGGTTACAAGCTCGTCGTCTCCGGCGAGCGCTAGGCCGCCCATGCTTTCCTCGCTGCGCTCGCGCCTGCTGGCTTCCTATCTCTTTCTGACGCTGCTCGTCCTGACCATCGTGGCCGCAGCGGCTGTGGTATTCCTGCTGCGCTTTCCCAGCCCCACGCGCCAGGTGCTCTCGCGCCTGGCGCAGACAGTGGAGGTGGCCGAGCGCCTGCCGGGTGTCCGATCCGACGACAACCCAGCGCTGGTACGCGCCGCCGACGCAGCCTTCGACGTGCGCTTCATTATTGTCGATCGCGCTGGCCAAATCCTGGCCGACAGTCGCCCCGCCAGCGGCGCTCCCACGCGGCTGCGGCGCGGCGTCGCCGGTCTGAGCACCGCACGCAGCGGCACGTTCGTGGATGCGTCGGGGGCCCGCTGGCTTTTCGTCGTGCGACCGCTGGGCACTGATCGCGGGTTGGCGGCCGCCGAGCTGCAGCCGCCAGCCGGCATCGCAGCGATTATGGCCGATGAAGTGCTTCCGCTCTTTCTCCAGGCCGGGCTGGTGGCGCTCTTCTTCTCACTCGTGCTCGCCTGGCTGATCTCGCGCTGGGTTTCACGCCCAGTGCAAGACCTGGTGAGCGCCACGCGCAGAGTGGCCGAGGGGGAGTTCGAGGTCCCCGTAGCGCGGGCCGGCCCGCAAGAGCTTCGCGAGTTGCAGGATTCGTTCTCCGAGATGGGCCGCCGCGTCCAGACCAGCCTCAAATCGCAGCGCGACCTGGTGGCCAATGTCTCGCATGAGCTGCGCACGCCGCTGACCTCGATTGTCGGTTTTGCCCAGGCGATCCTGGAGGGAGCGGCCGCCACGCCCGAGGCTGTGCGCCAGGCCGCCGGCGTCATTCACCAGGAGGCGCAGCGCATGCGTCGCCTGGTGGAGGGGTTACTCGATCTGGCGCGCCTGGAAGCGGGTCTCGCGGCGATGGTCCGCACGCGCCTCGATCTGAGCCCGTTGGTGGCGGCCGCCGTGGCACGCTTTGCTCCGCGCGCGCGTGAAGCGGGTGTAACCCTGGATGTCTCCGCTCCCGGCCCTCTGTCGATCTTGGGGGACGCAGACCGCCTGGCGCAGGTGTTCGACAACTTACTCGAAAACGCGTTGCGTCATTCGCCCGCTGGCAGCCGGGTGCGTCTCGAGGTGGGAGCCGATGGCTTGGCAGCCGTGTTTCGTGTCTGGGATAGCGGCGCGGGCATCCCGAGCGAGGCCTTGGCGCACGTATTCGAGCGTTTTTTCAGGGCGGATCGGGAGGGCCAGGGAGCCGGGCTGGGTCTGGCAATCTGCAAGGACATTATCGAGGCGCATCGTGGGACAATAGCCGCCGAAAACGAGCCTGGAGGGGGCGCGGCATTCACCGTGCGACTGCCGCTGGCCGGAGGCGCCGATCAGACCACGGTCCGGCGACGTATCTCGGGCAGCACAAGCCGTCAACCGCCCGCATAAGGGCGGGCAGAAGTTTGCTGTTGGAGGTGTTGGGTGAAGCGAACTGAAATCGTTGTGGTGGTGCTGGTCGTCGGGTTGGTGGCCTGCCTGTGCCTCTCGGTCGGCGCCGTGGGCGCCTGGTTGGCTTACTCGGCGCTGAATGCAATCCCCGAGATCACTAGCGGTCCAGTTGGCCCAACGGAGGTGTTCCAGCCGCGGTCGCTTACGCCCACCCCGCTCGTCGTGGCCAGCCCGCCGCCCGCGGATGCGGGCGAAACGCTCGCCGCGCTCGAGAACGCGCTGGTGCCGATCAACGATCTGGTTGAACTTGCGGCACGCCTGGGGGGCAAGCCCGACGTCCCCCGAGTTCTCGCGACCAGCGCCGAACCGATTTCCCTGGGCGCGAACCAGACCTTCAATGTAATCGACTCCGACACGGACGAGAACAGCACAGTGACCGCCACGCTGCGCTACGCCACAGCGCACGTCTACTTCTGGGTAGAGAACGGCGTGCAGGCGAGCGACGAGGATATCCGCGCGCTGGTCGATCGATTCGAGAACAGGAGTTACCCGACCAACCGCGAGTTCTTCGGCTCGGAATGGACGCCAGGGGTGGACGGCGACCCGCATTTGTACATGTTGTACGCCACCGGCTTGGGTGAGAATGTGGCCGGCTACTTCTCCACGGCGGACGAGTACTCACCTCTGGCCAATCAGTACTCGAACGGTCACGAGATGTTCTTCATCAATGCCGAGAACACCGGGCTGGCGCATGAGTATGCTTCGGCTGTGCTGGCTCACGAGTTTCAGCACATGATTCATTGGAGTCTGGACCGCAATGAGGAATCTTGGATCAACGAAGGGGCATCGGAACTGGCGGTCTTCCTCAATGGCTTCGAGCTGGGCGGGTTCGATCAGACCTATGCCGCAAACACCGACGTGCAGTACAACTACTGGCCCGACGAGGACGAAGAAGACACCAGCCCCCATTACGGGGTCGGGTTTCTTTTTCTCGACTACTATCTCAACCGCTTTGGGGCGGAGGCCACCCAGACGCTGGTGCGGGCGGAGGCCAACGGGCTGGAAAGCATCGATCAGGCGCTGGCCGCGCTGGGAGTCGTGGATGACGGAACCGGCCGGACGATGAAGGCGGAGGATCTTTTCGCCGAATTCGCCGCGGCGTTGTATCTCAACGACCCGGCCGTCGCCGAAGGGCGGTACGCCTTCACCAACTACCCCGGGGCCCCGCTGCCGCGCCTAGCGGAAGTCATCAGCGATTGCCCGACCGGCGTCCAGGAGCGGGAAGTTGCCCAATTCGGCATCGACTACATACAGATTCGTTGCGCTGGTGAATACCGCTTGCGATTTGCCGGGGCATCCACCGTGAAGCCGCTGCCGGCAACGGCTCCCCAAGGCGACTACTTCGTCTGGTCGAATCGCGGCGACGAATCCGACATGACCCTAACACGCGCCTTCGACTTACCGAGCAGCGGGCCCATCACGTTGGAGTTCAAGCTGTGGTACGACATCGAAGAGAATTGGGACTACGCCTACGTCGAGGTGTCAACAGACGAAGGCCAAACCTGGACAATCTTGGACACGCCCTCGGGAACCGACGCCAACCCCCAAGGCAACAACTACAGGTGGGGCTACAGCGGCCGAAGTGGAGGTGGCTTTCAGGCCGAATGGATCGACGAGCAGATAGACCTCTCGGCCTATGCCGGTCAACGTGTGCTCATTCGATTCGAGTACATTACCGATGCGGTATTGAACAAGGAGGGGCTGTTACTCGACGACATCCGCCTGCAGGCGGCAGGTTACTCCGCCGACTTCGAGAGTGATCTTGGAGGGTGGCAGGCGCAGGGGTTCGTGCGCCTGCAGAACGTGTTACCGCAAAGCTACGAAGTGCTGCTCATCAAGGATGGGCGCTCCACCACCGTCACGCCGCTCATCCTGGACGAGCGCATGATGGGTGAAGCGCCGCTGGTGATCGCTCGGGGTGAGCGCGCGGTGCTGGTGGTGATTGGGTCGGCGCGCTTCACACGGCAGCGGGCGCCCTACCAGTTCGAGGTAGTCCCATGAGGCCGGGCGAAAGGCCGCAAGGTTGGAGCGCGAGCTAGGCCGGCTTCTCGGGGGTGGTCGCGCCGACGGTCGTGCGCAATTCGCGCAAGCGGGCCTCCAGTTGGGCGCGCTTGGCCAGCGCCGCCTCGCGTGCCTGGGCGCGCAGTTCCTCGCCGGAGTATGGGGTCACGAGCAGGGCGACGGTGGCACTGGCCACGGCGCCGATTGTGGCGCCCAGGACAAACGAAAAGAACCGCTTCATGCCAAGCTCCTTCTCAGCCAACCAGCGGGCCTGGCCTGCGCCGGGCCCGCGTCACGGGTGTGATACTTCGTTGAATTAGGACTCACAGACGCGCACGCATGATTATACTGCGGCGCGAGGTGCAAGATGGGTGATGCGAACAGCCTTGAGGTAGCACGGCTGGCCGGCGAACTGGCCAGCGGGGACGACCAGCGAGCGGAGCAGGCGGCTCAGAGCCTGGCCGCCTACGGCGAGGCGGCGCTCGAGGCGCTGCGGCCGCTGCTGGACTCGGCCCAGGTGGACGGACGCTTCTGGGCTGTACGCACGCTGGCACTTTTGCCGGGGCCGTGGGCGGCGAGGCTGCGGCTCGAGGCGCTGCTCGACGCTGATCGCGAGGTGCGCTTGTGCGCGCTACGGGCGATGTGCGAGCAGCCCACGCCGCAGGCCACGGCGGACCTGGCGGCCCACCTGGCAGGGAGCGACCCTCTGGCCGCACGCTTGGCGGGGAATGCGCTCGTCCGCCTGGGGAGTGAGGCGCTCGAGCCGCTGATCGCGGCGCTGCGCGAGGGCACGCCGCAGACGCGCATTGAGGCCGCGCGAGCTCTGGCGGAGTTGCGCCAGCCCGAGGCGATCGCGCCTCTGTTTGCCGCGCTCGAAGACCATTCCACCATAGTGCGGCATTGGGCCGAGATCGGGCTCGAGCGGCTTGGGCAGAATTACGTGTTTTTCGCACCGTAGACCCAACCCAACGCACCGATTAAGAACAAGATCGCCGTCCCCGCATGCTTGAGGCGGGGGCCCAGGGCTTTGTACCTTCGCAGGGTCCCGCCTAGATCACGCGGGAATGACGATCAAAAACACTCACCTCACATTGGCCAGCCACACCCACACTCCCCACATCGCGACCATCACCAGCGAGAGACCCACCTTGACCACGTAAGATAACCCGCAGCCGGCGGCCGCGCCGGTGGCCGAAGCGACCGCTCTCTTCCAGTTGCGGTGGCGACGATACTCCACCAGGATCATGCCCAGCAACCCGGCCAGAATTCCGGCGATGGGCGAGGTCAGCAGCGTCCCCAGCAGCATGAGGCCCAGCCCGACCAGAATGCCGAGAAGCGAGGCGCCGGTGGCGCGCGCCCCCAGGCCCGTCATCCACGTCTCGCTCAACTCGGCCACGACGGCTACACCGGCCATGAGCACAAGGACAACTACCCCGATCCAGTCCATGCCATGCACCAGGCCGTAGCCCAACCCGGCCAGCCAGATGATGGCGACATCGGGGATGACCGGCAAGAAGGCGCCCACCACGCCGATCAACATGAGCACCAGGGTGCCGATGACCAAGACCGTTTCGTTCATCGGACGGGCTCACGTCCCGAGTGCGTGGCGGCGAGTGTGTCGCGAGTGATCACCTGCACTCCGCCCATCCACGGCAGGAGCACGGGCGGCACCTCGATCGTTCCATCTTCGCGTTGGTAGTTTTCCATCACGGCGATCAGCGTGCGCGGCAGGCCCAGGCCCGACCCGTTGAGGGTGTGGACGAATTCGGGCTTGGCACCGCGCGTGGGCCGGTAGCGGATGTTGGCGCGCCGCGCCTGGAAATCGCCGCAGTCCGAAACCGACGAGACCTCCAACCACTCGCCGCAGCCGGGCGCCCACACTTCGATGTCAAAGGTGATGCGCGCCGAGAAACCCAGATCGCCGGTGCACAACTGCTTGACCCGGTGGGTCAGGCCGAGGTCGTGGCAGGTTTGTTCGGCATCCGCCAACATGCGTTCAAGCTCCGCCCCCGACTCTTCGGGCAGACAGAACTTGTACATCTCCACCTTGTCGAATTGCTGTCCGCGCTTGATGCCGCGCACGTCGCGCCCGGCGGCGGCCTTCTCGCGCCGGAAACAGGGCGTGTAGGCCGTGTACCAGCATGGCAGTTGATCCGCTTCGAGTATCTCGCCCATGTGCAACCCGGTCAGGGGCACCTCGGCCGTGGGCACCATCCACATGTCGTCCTCTTCATCGTGGAAGAGGTTGTCGGCGAACTTGGGCAGCTGGCCCGCCCCGAAGAGAACTTCGCGGCGCACCATGAAGGGCGTATAGGCTTCGGCATATCCCTGGCGCGCATGCAGATCGAGCATCCAGGCAATGAGTGCACGCTGCAGGCGCGCGCCGGTCCGATGCAGGACGTAGAAGCGCGAGCCCGAGAGGCGCGCGCCTTGCTCGAAGTTCAGGATGCCCAACTCGGGGCCAAGATCCCAGTGCGGCCGGGGGGCGAAGGCAAAGGCCCGCGGTTCCCCCACGGTGCGCACGACAACGCTTTGGCTCTCGTCGCGGCCGAGTGGCACACGCGGGTCGGGCAGGTTGGGCAGCAGGCTCACCAGCCGCTGCAACTCGTCCTCTTCGGAGCGCAACTGCGCATCCAGGCTGTTGATGCGCTGCCCGACCGCCCGCATGTCCGCGATCTTGGCCTCGCGTGCGGCGGCCTCCTGCATCTGGCTGATCTCGCGGCTGACCGCGTTGCGCTGAGCCTTGAGCATTTCGACCTCGGTCAGTACCGCCCGCCGGCGTTGGTCGAATTCGAGGATACGCTCGAGCGAGGCCTCGCTCTGGCGGTTGGCGAGCGCCAGGCGCACTTCGTCCGGATGGGCGCGAATGTACGCTAGATCGAGCATCGGGCCACCTCCTCCACTGGGAAAGCAATCGGTCCCACCGTCAAGCGTCTCTCACGCTGAGAGACCGCAGGACGAGGGACCGCTCGTGGTGCCACCTGGGTTTGCTGCGCCGTCCGGCGCCGCCTCATGGATCGCGCTAACGGGCGAACCCGGCCCGCTTGGAGAGCACCTTCTCGCGGGCGACTGGCCGCTAGGGCCGGCGGAGTGGATTTCCACGCCTCTCGCGCTGCCTTGCACCGGGCGGCAGCTCTCTGGGCGAGTGCAGCGTGTACTCTCTCCGCGCTGGTCTTGGCTACCTCGATTGGGCGGGATTATACAGCAGGGCGCCAGGGCGTCAAGCGCGGCGCCAGGCTGTGCCCGATCAGGGCAGTGGAGAGATCGTCGTCGCGCCGCACCAGGCGCACATCCACGCGCAGTCCGCGCAAACGCAAGGCCACTTCCGCCACGCTCTTCTCCGAGCCAAAGCTGCCGCGCTCGATCAGAACGACCGCCACCTCGATCCCCCGGCTGCGCAAATGCTGAGCTGCCAGGGCCACCTCCAATTCGGCCGAGGGCGAGATCAGCACGACCGTCGACCCGCGCGGAAAGCTTGCGCCTTCCAGGCGCAGCGCGTCGGCCAAAGAGAGATCGCTTTCGGCACGCAGCGTGGCCAGGCGCTCCATCAGCCGTTCACGCTGGCGCTCGCCGCGATCGGGCTGGATCACCTCGCGCTGCTGGGCATACGCCGCGAGGCCCACGGAGCGGTCGTGATGCAAGAAGTAGTCGGCGAGCGAGGCCGCCGCCGCCACGCAATACTCCTCCGTTGCCGGGGGCAGGTGGAACTGCGGGCGGCGCGCCCAGAAGGGTACGTCCTTGGCCGACTCGGGGGGCGCGGCCTGCGGCAGCCGGCAGTGAACGTCACGCTGGCTGTCGAGCACCAGCCACACATCGGCTTTCGGGTCGAGTTCGAATTCCTTGGAGATCAGCCGATCGCGCCGGGCCGTCGAGGGCCAATGGATGCGGGTCAGGGAATCGCCCGGGGCATACTCACGAACGCCGGCTGCGCTGGGCGTCACCGCGGCCGTCTTGCGCTGCACCGCGGTGCCCCCGGGCAGCCGGCTGGGCGACAGAATCACAGCCGGCAGACGCGCCGCGTACGGATGCACGACCAAATCCGCCGTCTGCGGGAAGCGCTTCTCGTTGAGGAACAGCCCGAACGGATCGGCGACGCGTGCCGTAAGCGGGCCGAGTTGAAAACGCCCGCGTTCGGTGCACAGCGTGTGCACCACCCAGTGGCGGCTGGTATGCGGCCCGAGCCCGGTCAACACCGTGGACGCCTGATGATCGGGCAGGGTGGATTCATCCCACAGCTCTACCCAGAAGTGAGGCAGGCGCGAACGGTTGCGCAGGACGAACCGTTCTTCGATGATGGCGCCAGCCTGCGAGCGCGGTGAACGCAGCACACGCTGCAGTTCGAGCCCCACCAATCCGAGGCGCGCCCATGCCCAACTGGCGGCGAGCAGCGCTGCCCACAAATAGGCCAAACCGTAGAACGCCGGGGAGGCCGTCTGGATTCCGCCCAGCAGGCAGACGAAGAAAAGCAGGATGACCACCCGCCGCCGCAGGGCGGCCCGGCGAGCGCGTTGGCGCTCGAGACCGGAAGGGAACTCACTCTCGCGCATGGCGAAGCCGGGTGCCTCAGGCCGGCCGCCGGACGTCTCCCCCGGGGATGGGGACGGCATTCAGGATTTCCTGGATCACCGCGGAGGGGGCCACGCCTTTCAAGCGGGCCGCGGGTTCGAGGAGCAATCGGTGAGCCAGCACCACCACCGCTAGGTGCTTGACGTCATCGGGCAGCACGTAGTCGCGGCCGCTGAGCGCTGCCCGCGCCTGCGCCGTGCGATATAGGCCCAGGCTGCCGCGCGGGCTGGCACCCAGGTAAACCTCGCTGTAGCGGCGCGTGTTGTTGACCAACTCGACGATGTAGCGGCGCACCAATAGATCTACATAGACCTCGCGGACCGCCCGTTGGGCCGCAGTGAATTCATCGGCGGAAGTGATTTGCGGCAGATCGTCAAGCGGATGGCGAGTCTGCTGGCTTTCAAGAATGCGCATCTCCTGCGTGGGCAACGGGTAGCCGAGGCTGAGTCGCATGAGGAAACGATCGAGCTGCGCCTCCGGCAGCGGGAAGGTGCCCTCGTATTCGATTGGATTCTGTGTGGCCAGCACCAAGAACGGCGAGGGTAGGGGATGGGTCACGCCGTCCACCGTCACCTGGCGTTCATCCATCGCCTCCAGCAGCGCCGCTTGAGTCTTGGGCGTGGCGCGGTTGATTTCATCCGCCAGAACCACCTGCGACATGATCGGCCCGGGTCGGAATTCGAATTGGCGGGATTGCTGATTGAAGATCGAAACGCCGGTCACGTCGCTCGGCAGCATGTCCGGGGTGAACTGGATACGGCTGAAGCTGCATCCCAGCGAGCGCGCCAGGCTCTTGGCTAGCAC
>CAYGXJ010000086.1:0-12322 GCA_964353865.1 uncultured Anaerolineales bacterium
TGCAAAGGCACCGATTGCTCGGTGCCTCAGGCGGAGAGGGCGGGATTTGAACCCGCGGAGCCTTACGGCTCACGCGCTCTCCAGGCGCGCGCGTTAGGCCAAACTACGCTACCTCTCCATGACGTGCTATTCGATTCAAGAACCTACGCCGCGATTCGGCAGCGGCGCGGGAGATTATAACATCCGGCCGCAGGGTTTCCGTCCTCACCAGTGCGGGACTCGATGAACAAAGGGACACAAGATAAGCCTAGAGGTGTGAGCCCGGCACTCGCCGATTGGGTTACACGCGCGGCGGTCGGTGCGGTCTTCCTGACGAACATCTGGTGCGCGGCGACGTTCCTCGGCTGGCCGGAAGACTTTGCCGGCTCGTTTGAAGTCGGCGGCGCGCCGGGGCGGGCAATCGTCCAGGCCTTCGGGATTCTTTTTCTGATGTGGAACGCCACCTATCCCGCGGTCGTTTGGCGGCCGCGAAGCCACCTTGCGCTGTTTGCGGTCATTCTCGCTCAGCAAGTCATCGGCTTGGCGGGAGAGACCTGGCTGGTGCTGAGCCTGCCTGCCGGTCACCCGGTGCTGTGGGCCACCGGAGTGCGGTTCATTTTCTTCGACGGGGCCGGGCTGGCGCTGATGCTCTTGGCCTACTGGGTGCTGCTGCGGAGCAACGCGAGCCGAGGGAGCTCGACAAGACCTAGCGGCGGGTAGGTCGAGGGCGATCACGATCCCCGCTCGAGGCGCACTGTCAAGAACAAACCCATTCTCGGTGCCCTATCTCCCCAACCGGGCGATTCTTGCGTCTTCTTAGCAACGCCCCTCCCTCAAGCGAGTCGCGCCCCACACTTGCGCTGCGACGTATTCCCACATTGAAGGCCTCCTGAGGAAGCCGCACTGAGGGAAGGGCTGAACTCGGTTCAAGCATAGGATCTCGCTCGCCAGCGCCTGGGGGGCTTGACACGGGTGCTACAATGTTTGAAATGGGTAGTCGCAGCGCGCACCCGACCTGCAAGGACTTGAATACCTGCCGTGGCCCCGAGAAGGCCGTCTGGTCCGGGATACGCGCGTCATGACGTGCCACCTCGCGCAACATCTGGGCCCCGGCCTTCGGCCGGGGCCTTCTCATTCCAGATCGTAATGCGAACTGAGCCTGTCATCATCCATCGAACGTAGGGAGACGATATGCCGAATGCAATAGGTACCCCCAGCCGCCACGGGCTAGAGAACCACGGGCTGACCAACTTGAACTTGGCTTATTGGACTCTGCCCTCGGCGATGCTGGTTGAGCGCATTGTCTCGCGCCGCGAAGGACAGCTGGCCCATCTCGGGCCGGTGGTCGTACGCACCGGCCATCACACCGGACGATCGCCCAACGACAAGTTCATCGTCCAACAAGCGCCAAGTGATTCGCGGGTTTGGTGGGGGAAGGTCAACCGGCCGATGACCCCGGCGCAATTCGAGCGCCTGCACCTGCGCATGCGCTCCTACTTCCAAGGACGGGATGTGTTCGTTCAAGATGCTATTGCCGGGGCGCACTCTGCGCACTCGGTGCCGATCCGCATCGTCACCGAGTATGCATGGCACAGCTTGTTCGCCCGCAATCTCTTCCTGCGCCTGCCGCCCGCCGCCCTGCCCGATCACGTCCCCCAGTTCACCCTGCTGGACGCGCCGCGCTTTCACGCCATCCCCGAAGAAGACAGCACCAATTCGGAAGTGTTCATTGCGCTCGATCTCGAACGGGGACTGATTCTCGTCGGCGGAACGAGCTATGGCGGCGAGATCAAGAAGGCGATCTTTTCCGTCTTGAACTACCTCCTGCCGCAGCGCGGGGTGCTGTCGATGCACTGTTCGGCCAACGTCGGCGAACAAGGAGACGTGGCGCTTTTCTTCGGCCTTTCCGGAACCGGCAAGACCACGCTTTCGAGCGATGCCGCCCGCCGCCTAGTGGGCGACGACGAACACGGCTGGGCGGAAGACGGCGTATTCAATTTCGAGGGAGGTTGTTACGCCAAGACGATCCACCTGCGACCCGAACTTGAACCACTCATCTGGGAAGCGACGCGGCGTTTTGGAACGGTGCTGGAGAACGTCGTCATGGACGTGGAAAGCCGGCGCCTCGACTTTGAAGACGGCACGTTCACCGAGAACACGCGGGCAGCCTACCCGCTGGGTTTCATTCCCAACCCGGTGGTCAATGGCCGGGCCGGACATCCGCGCACGATATTCTTCCTCACGGCGGATGCCACGGGCGTTCTGCCGCCGCTGGCACGTCTCACCCCGTCCCAAGCGATGTACCACTTTCTTTCGGGCTACACCTCGAAGCTGGCGGGTACCGAGAAAGGGCTGGCGGCCGAGCCTCAGCTCACCTTCTCCTCCTGCTTCGCCGCCCCGTTCATCCCGCTCCCGCCCACAACCTATGCGGGGCTGCTCGGCGAGAAGCTCGCGGCACATCAGCCCGAGGTATGGCTGGCTAACACCGGGTGGACCGGCGGCCCGTTCGGCGTTGGGCAGCGCATCGCCCTGCCCCACACCCGGGCGATGGTCAGCGCGGCGCTGCATGGCGACCTGCAGGGAGTGCCCTTCCGCAGCGATCCCTGGTTCGGTCTGTCGGTGCCCACGCGCTGCCCGGGTGTGCCGGATGGCGTGCTCGACCCGCGTTCGACGTGGGCCGATGCACAAGCCTATGACGCACGCGCAGAGGCGCTGGCCGCCCGGTTCATTGAGAACTTCAAGCAGTATGATGGGTTGGTGGCGCGCGAGGTGCTGGAGGCAGGACCGGCGCAAACGGCGGGAGGATGAAGGAGGTTTGACGATGACCGCCCGCGCATTCGACGCGGGGACGCACAAGGGCGGCCGCAAACGGATTCTCGCCATCGGCAATACGGCCATGGCCATCGCAGTACTCGTGGAACCCGCGAAGCCAACGCGTCACAGACAAGCGCCCCCATTGATGGGCGCTGTTCGCGGATCGCCGATTCGAGGGCGCGATCACTGGGCCTCCATCATGACGCGGGGTACCGGGCAACTGACGGTGCAACGGCACCGCTTTTGCGAGGTAGACTACAATGCACCGGCGCCGGGTTGCCCAACGGGTTGACTAAGTTGGCCGCCCTGAGCGCGATCGCCCTTCGCGAGGAACGGCACACCCACAACAGCATTGGCGCGACACGGATCAGGTCGCGCCCAGACCAGGAGTAGCTCATGGAAATCGTCACCGACTCCGGCGTTGACCTTAGCCTGGCCCCCGGTCAGCTCACCGACCTGCGAGTACATGTTGTGCCGCTGGTCGTCACGATGGACGGAGTCGCTTACCGCGAGCGAGTCGACATCCAGGCGGCCGACTTCTACCCTCGCCTGGAGGCGAGCGAGAATTTGCCGACTACCTCGCAGCCATCGGCAGGGGACTTCGCAGAGATCTATCGCCGCCTGGCCGTACGCAGTGAGGAGATCCTTTCAATACACATGTCGTCCGGCTTGAGCGGCACATACGCTTCGGCGGTGGCGGGAGCCCAGTTGGTGCCGGAGGTGAACGTGACGCACGTCGACACCAAGACGCTTTCGGCGGCCTCCGGCTGGCAGGTGGAGGCGGCCGCGCGGGCAGCCCGAGCCGGGTGGTCGATCTCGACCATCCTGCCCATGCTGCGCAAGATCGGGGAAGCAACCGACAGTCTGTTCACCCTCAGCGAACTCAAATACCTGATTCACGGCGGGCGCATCAGTCACATGAAGGGCTTGATCGCCTCGCTGCTGAACATCAAACCGATGATTGGCGTGGAGAAGGTACGCGGGACGTACGTCCAGCGGGGCAGTGCACGCACGTTCGCGGCCGCGGTGTCCGGGCTGGTCGGCGTGATTGCGGGCCAGCACGCGCCGGGCAGCGACATGCGCCTTCAGGTCGTCCATGCCAGCAACCCCGGCGGCGCACAGCTATTGCGGGAGCAGATCGAGAAGCGGTTTCGGTGCGACTGGCGACCGACCGGTCAATTGTCGCTCGTCCTGAGCGCACACACCGGGCCGACCATGGTGGGCGTCGCCTACGCGCCGGCGCACGTGTTCGCCGAGGTGCCCTCCTAGCTAGTTGAGACCTGAGGGTCTGGCCCGCATCGCCCCACGAGGTTTCACTTAGACAGAAATCCACCCGCACGGGTTGGCATTTGGCGTCTGCTTTCGCCGCCTGAGCCCGTTGCGTGCCGCGTCGCCGTGCGCAATCTGCGGAGTTAACGCACCTCCCTGCACCATCCTCTGTGACGCTCCCTCATTAGTTGTAGGCGCCGGATACGTTGTTCAGGTCCCCAGGTGACATTCGCGACACTCCCGAGGCAGGTATTTCGTATACCTTGTTGAATTGGCCGCGCGTGAAGGAAGGTTCCTTCACTGGGCTATTCGGACCGTTCACATCCAGGCTTAGGCCATGTCAAGTGCACACGATGCATCGCTCCTGGCCCTTGCGGCTGGACTCACTCGCCGCGGCAGCCTGCACACCTACCTGGTCATCCGTTGGATGGTCGACCGCGGCCTGGTGGAGGACGGCTTCCGTGCCTACGCCTACTTCCGGTGGCTCGACGACGTCCTCGATCTGCAGCTCGGCGACCGCCGGCAGCGCCTGGCCATGGTCAAGGATCAGGCGGAGCTGGCGCGCCGTGCCTTCGCCGGGGACTTCCCTCAGCCGGCGTGTGCCGAGGAGCAGCTCCTGCAAGACCTGATCCGCGGGAATCGCTCCGGTCACCCAGGATTGACCTCCTATGTGAACAGCATGATGCAGGTGATGGCGTTTGACGCAGGCCGCCGCGGCCGGCTGGTCAGCGCCGCTGAGTTGGAGGACTACACGCGCCAGCTGGCAACCGCGGTTATGGATGGGTTGACCTACTTCATCGGGCATGACCGTGCTTATCCTGTCCACTTGGACCGTTACTCGGCGGTGGCCGGCGCCCATATCAGCCACATGTTGCGCGATGCAGTCGACGACTTGCAGGCTGGTTACTTCAACATCCCGCGCGAGGTGCTGGAGGCCGGCAACCTGTCGCCGGCGGATATCAATGCTCCAGCATACCGAAGGTGGGTGCGCAGCCGCGTCGCGTTGGCGGAGGCACTCTTCCGGGATGGGAAACGCTACATTCGCAACGTGCCTGATCTGCGCGCGCGGCTGTCTGGGCTGGCGTACTGCGCAAGTTTCGAATCGGTGCTAGGCAGAGTGAAGCGCAACGGGTATTCCCTTCGCGGAACCGTGATGGCAGAGGCCTCGCGCGTGGCCGACGGCCGTCCGCGCACGGTGGCATCTGCCGCGGCTCATGGTCGGTGGCCATCTTCTCCAGTGGCCGACGTATAGCTCTTTGTGCTCGCTTATCGCATCGCGCAGTGAAGACGCGATGGCTTCTTCGTTTCGCAAGAGGCAGCCCATGGATCGACGCAAGGCGATCGTTATCGGGGCCGGAGCAGGCGGCCTCACGGCGGCAGCCCACCTGGCTCGATCGGGCATGCAGGTCACCGTGGTTGAGAAGAACGAATGCGCCGGAGGGCGGTGTGCGCGCGTCGTGCGCGAGGGTCACACCTTCGACGCGGGGCCGACTCTATACGTCATGCCGAAGCTATTCGAACAAGAATTCGCCGCCCTGGGCGTTTCGGCGCGCGACCGCCTCGATCTCCAGCGCGTCGATCCCACCTACCATCTTGTATTCGACGACGGGCAGCGCCTGACCCTGACCTCTGACATGCAACGCATGCAATCCCAACTGGAGGCCATGGAACCTGGGAGCTTCGCCCGCTACACACAGTACCTTGAGCAAGGCGGTCGCCATTACAACCTAGCCATGGATCACATCGTGTGCCGCAACTTCCGCACGCTGGCTGAGTTCCTCAACCCGGCCAACCTGCATTTGTTCTTGAAAGTCGGAGCGTTGACGCCTCACTATGCAGGCATGCGCCGGTTCTTTCACGCGGAGCGCCTGAAAGCGGCTTTTACATTCCAGGACATGTACATGGGTCTCAGCCCATTTGAGGCCCCCTCCACTTTCTCGATGATGCAGTACACCGAGCTGGCCGATGGTGTGTGGTATCCGCGCGGCGGGATGTACCCCGTGGTCATGGCGCTTCAGGAAGCTGCCGAGCGACACGGGGCGGAGTTTTTATATGGCACGGTGGTGGAGAGGATCGTCACGCGAGAAGACCGTGCTCAGGGAGTTGTCCTAGGCGACGGCCGGTATCTGCCGGCAGACATAGTCGTCGCCAACGCCGACCTGCCGTATGTCTACCGCAATCTGCTCCCCGACCGGGCGGCGGCGCGCAGACTGGATCGGCTCCAATACTCATGTTCGACAATCAACTTCCTGTGGGCGACGGACCGGCCCTACCCGGAATTGCCGCCGCATCTTCTGTTTCTCTCGGACGACTACCAGGCCAATTTCGACGCGATTCAACGCGACCTTACGATTGCCTCGAACCCGAGTATCTACATCCACGCGCCGACGCGCCTCGACCCCGCCATGGCCCCTCGCGGACACGACACGCTGGTTGGCATCGTGCCGGTCGGCCATATCAATGAAGCCCATCCGCAGGACTGGGCGGAACTCAAGGCGCGGGCACGCCGGTCGCTGCTGCGAAGGCTGGCCAGCGTGGGCGTAACCGACCTGGAGGCACACCTCAAATTCGAAGTGTGCTTCACCCCGCAGGATTGGCAGCGCCGCTTCAATCTGGTGAAAGGCGCCACCCACGGCCTCTCGCACCGGCTGATGCAAATGGGGTACTTCAGGCCGCACAACGTTCACGCTCGGTACCGCAACCTGTATTTCGCGGGAGCCAGCACCCACCCCGGCACCGGGCTGCCGGCCGCGCTTGTGTCAGGGCGGCTCGTTGCAGAGCGGATTGCTGAGGACATGGCGCTGACGTGACCGCGGAGAGATGCTTACACCTCAAGGGCTCAGGGGGTGAGCCTTTCGTGCGAGGGCGCACCGCAGGACTCGAGGGGTGATCATCCCAAACACCCTATGTACGGCCACTCAAGGCGCTGGCAAGAATCCCCGGATTGGGTCCACCTTGAGCAGCACGGCGTCGTCCTGTCCCATTCCAAAGCTGTGTGTTGATCCGACAACATAGGCCACGCTCCCGCTCAGCGCGAGACCCAGCGCCCCCTCGTTGGCCGGCCCTCCCCATTGCCGGCTCCAAACCAGGCGGCCATCTGGATCGAAACGCAGCAATACCATGTCAAGGCCGCCTGCGCCTCCACTAGCCGACTCTCCCGCCACCACGACGTAGCCACTTTGATCTACCGAGATTGCCCGCGCGGATTCACTTTTCGCCCCGCCCCACAAGCTGGCCCACATCAGGCTCAACCGCTTATCGTACTTGCGCACGAAGATCTGGCCGCCCTGGCCCTCGTCGACCGTGAGGCCGACCGCATACAGGTAGGTTCCATCGCTGGTCAGGCCGAGCGCATCGGTCCCAATCGGGCCGCCCCAGGTCGTGTGCTGGAGGTATTCGCCCGTCTGCTTGGAGAACCGGACTAGAAGACCTTCACCGCCGAGAAGTATGTTCTGCGCTTTGTAGCGGCCGGAAACGAATATGCTCTCATCATCGACGACCAATTGCCCATCGCCTTGGGCCCATTGCGGCGTTGCCCACGCGCTTTCCCAAACCAGCTCACCCTTGCGGGAGAGCTTGAGCAGACCCACGTCGGTGCTGGTGGCCTCGCCTGTCGTCCAACCGGAGATGAACAGTGAATCTCCATCGACCACAAGCCCATCCACCTCTTCGTAGCCATAGCCCTGGCCCCACGTGAAGTCCCACAGCAAGTGTCCGTCGGCCGCATCCAGGGCGAGGACGGCCATGTCCGCCTGGGTGAGGTTGGCGGAGGTGTACGTCAGCCCGCCGACGTAGACAACGCCCGACTCGACGGCCACCACGAAGGCCTTCTCCATGAACTTGCCGCCCCAACGCGTGAGCCACACCTGGGACCCGTCGGGCGTGATGCGGTAGATCACCATGTCGCAGAAGAGCTCGCCGGACGACTGCTGGTGCGTGGCGAAATAGACATCCCCCGATTCATCCACGGCCACGCCCCACCCTTGATCGGCTTTGGCCTCGCCGAGCGTGAGGTACCACAGCCCCTCGGATTGAGGCGCCTGGGAGGCGGCCGCAGGCGAAGAAGTCCTCGCAACCGAGGGAGTGACATCCAGCGATGGGGCGGACCCAGCGCACGCCAGCGCGGCCAGAAACGCCGCGCCGGAGACAATCACACCCCGAAACCATCTGCGACGCTCCATGCTTCACCTCCCGGTCACGAGGCACGGCGTCCCAAAACATATCGTCCACGACCGCTGCGAGCCTACGGCTGGTCAGGCTGGCAATACCCCCGTTGTTGCACCCACCCCTCGGCCGAGCGACTCGTTTGGCAATGGCGGAATCGGGAAATGATGGTTTATCCAGCGACGTCGGACGGGACCCCTAATAGGCAGAGGCAGGCGAGACCTTCCGCTGCCGAAGCTCGTCGCCTCGGTCCCCCGCAGTCTGTCTCGGGCCCCACTCCCACGCCCGCCCGGCACTCAACCTATCGGGTAACCGAAGACCCCAATGACGCCGGGCCCTCCGTGAACGGCCAGCGAGATCACCAGGTCTTCGATGAGAAACTCGCGAACGTTGAACTGGGCACGTACTCGTGCGGCAAGCGCCAGGGCCTCGTCGGGGGCTTCGGCGTGGATGACGGCCATGTTGAGCGGCACCTGGGTGCCGAGTGCATCACTCAGCAACTCGAGCAGGCGCTCGAGCGCGCGGCTCCGCGTGCGCACGTTTTCTCGCGCGTCGAGCTGGCCTCCCTTGAGGGCGATAATCGGCTTGACGTTGAGCAGGGAGGCAATCGCTCCTTGGAGTTTGCCAACCCGCCCGCTCATCTGGAGGTACTTGAGCGTAGCCGGGGTGAGGAAGAGTTGCCCGCGGTCGCGGATGCGTGCCAGGCGCGCGAGGATGGCCGCGCGCCCGCTCCCGCTTTCGGCCATGTGCGCAGCCTCAAGCACCATCCAGCCGGTTCCCAGCGAAATCGAACGCGAATCAAAAACCTCGACCGCGGCTTGCGGAACCATAGACTTGGCCAGCATGGCGGAGGAGTAAGTGCCACTATGTTCCCCGGTCACGGTGATGACCAGAATCTCATGACCCAGGGCGTGCAGTTCCTCGAATAACCGCGCGTACCAGGCCGGGGTCGGCTGGGAGGTCGAGGGAATGATCTGCCGCTCTTCGATGGTGCGGTAGAAGAGCGCCCGGTCAATATCGATGCCTTCCTGGTAACTCTGGGTGCCGAATTGGATTGTGATCGGCGCAATGCGCAGATCGTGCCGGCGGATCACTTCGGGAGACAAGTTGCAGGTGCTGTCGGTCACGATCTTGATCACGAGTCACATCCGTCGCCGAGCAAAAGCAACGGCCGATACAAGAGCGCCACGACCACCTTTGACCACGTGACGGGTGCGCGTGTGCTTAAGGCGATGAGCTGGGGTGCAGCCAACGGGGCTGCCACGTCTTCCTTCCTCATCACGAAGTCTCTCCTCTACCATTGATAAGTTCTGTCTATTGTGCGGCCGGGGCAACGAACACCGCGATGAGCAGATAGTGACTCAGGCAGCCGAGAACAACGAAGACGTGCCACAGCTCGTGGAAGCCGAAAACGCCCGGTGCGAAATCCGGACGCTGGGCAATGTAGATGGCCGCACCCAGGCTGAAGAAGAGCCCACCCAGGCCGAGCAACAACAGCGCCCCGAGCGGCATGACGCGCAACATCTCACCAATGGCTGCGACCGCGAGCCATCCCATGACAAGATAGATGCCCGCGGTGAGCCAGCGCGGTCCGCGCAAGAAGAAGAGCTTGACCGTGATGCCGACGAGCGCCAAGGTCCAGATGAGGACAAGCATGCCCTCGCGCCAGAAACCGGTGAAGAAGTGCACACAGATGGGAGTGTAGGTGCCGGCAATCAGGAGGTAGATGGCTGAGTGGTCGAGGGTTCGCAGCCAGCGCATGAGGCGCGGGCCCGAGTGCAGCAGATGGTAGGCGGCGCTGGAGGCAAACATCAACACCAGCGAGAGGCCGTAGATCAGAAGTGAGGCCTGCCTCTGCCAAGCTCCCCGCCCCAGGATGAGCAGCACGATCAACCCAAGCGCGGCGGCAATCGCCGCCCAGAAGTGCGTGAGGCCGCTCACCGGGTCTTTGAATTTGGACGCACGCGGAAGGGACACGTGATGGTCCATCTCAGGGTTGGATGCCCACGCGAGAAGTTGGCTCGCGGGCAAGGCGGCATCTTACCATTGTGCGGCGAGACCTGCCTCACGCCAGGCGCGACCTGCACCCAGTCTGCGCCACTCGCGCGAGCCAGGTGTGAAAATCCGATTCGTGCGAGCCAGGGAAGCGTGGTGAGCGTGCCTAGGGCGCCACGCCGATAATCCGGATGCGGTTGTCAGTCCCGACCACCGCCAGCAGGCGGCCTTCCGGCGAGAAGGCCATTTCGCGAATCCTCACCGCGTATGGCAACTGGACAGGATCGGGCATGAGCGAGTCGGAACCCACTTCCCAGAAGTTGATCGCTCCGCTGTAGTCCGCCAGCGCGACGAGCGATCCATCCGGTGAAGCGCGCATCTTCTCGATTCCAAAGTTTAGTTCTGCAGGGATGGTGAGCCGCTGTGCGAGCTCCCATGAAGTTGAGTTGTAGGCGTCCACAGTCCCCGCTGAACTATCCAGCGCGAGCAACAACGATCCATCCGGCGTGAACGCTAGTGCATCGATCCTGCTCGAGTCTTGCGGCAGCCGTGTTTCTTTCACAACCTTCCCGGTTTGTGGGTCGAGAATGCGGATGGGCTGCTTTGCCTCCCAGCCGGCTGTGGCCAAGCGTGTTCCGTCAGGCGAAAAGACCATGGCCTCGACTCTCCTGGAAGCGATCGTGCGCATCAGCCGGCCGCTGGAAGTCTCGAAGATGCGGATGGCATTGTTGTCGAGAGGTGTGTGATACGTTGCGGCCATCCATTGACCGTCGACGGAGAGGGTCATGAGCGCGTTGCCTATACTCGTCTTCAGCCGCGGGCCCCATTTGTCTTGCACGGTGTAGCTCACGTCGGAGATCGTCCGGGCGACACTGCCGAGCGCGGTATCCCACAATCGGATCGGCAGGAATCCATAATCGCATGACTGGGCCAGCCACGCGTCGTCGGTCCCCGGCGCGATTGTGCAATCGCCCTCGGTGCTTGCCACCCGCCGGAATTCGGGGAAGAAATCGCCGAACGTGCTCACCTTCCAATAGTAACGGCGTGGCTCGCGCGGGTCGGCAAACGTCTGAACCAACCGTCCGGTGAGGGTATCGATCTCAAAGATCGAGCCGGTCAGGGCCGCCACCCGCAAGCGCCCGCTGTCCGACGCGAAGGTGATCCCATCCAGGGCAGGCAAGAACCCGTCCTGCTCGGCCGCCGGAGCCTGGCTGCCGGCGACCCATTTGCGCAGCATGCCATCCATTCCGACGGAGTAGAAGGTCTGCCCATCGGGTGCCGCGGCCACGCCCCACACGAGGTTGTCGTGCCCCGGGAAGGTGAACACCGGCGGACGGTTCCTCTCAGCCTCGCGCACCTCAACCTTGTCGGTGACGCTGCTCGCACTGACCAGCCATCGCCCGTCCGACGAGATACCCACCGCCGAAGGATAGTCCGGCATCTCCAGGAAGTAGCGCTCGTACAAGGTGGTGAAGTCGAAGACATCAATACCCCAGCGCGGGTTGCCACCGTAGTACGCAACCGGGAAATAGCCGAACTCGAATCCGGTATCGCTCAGCGTGGGCGAGAAGACGCCATAGCGGGACGGGCCGCGCCCCTTCTTGGTGGCGAAGTACGACTCCTCGGTCCACGAGGTCGTATCCAGTCCCCGCGATTGAATCCCCTGGTCGCCGTACCCCACATCCAAATAGATGTAGTACAGGGTCTTGCCGGTACTGCTGAAGCGCAGGAACATCGGGGTGTCGGTGTAATCGATGTACCAGGCCAGGACTTCAACCAGGTTGCCCTCCGGCAGGTCGATCACGGCAACGACACCATCACTGTAGACCGCGGCCAGGAGGGAGTTGTCGGGGGAGATATCGAGCAGTGCGACCCGCGAGTAGTCTTCCTGAGTGGGCCAGCGCGGCACGGGATGCTGTCCCAGAGTCTGGCCGCTCACCAAGTCCCAGAGTTGAACGGTCTCCTCCCCTTCCCGATCGGTGACGGTTGCCGCCCGAGTCCCGTCGCGGGATACCACCCGCGGGCCAAGTCCAGGCGCGGGGATGAAATGCTGGAGTGTCAGGTCAATTGGCGATAGCACGGTGAACCCGGCGGTCGAGGT
>CAYGXJ010000087.1:0-9051 GCA_964353865.1 uncultured Anaerolineales bacterium
AGCATCGCCGCCATCCTGGCCATGCGCTCACGCATCCTGGTGATGGATGAACCGACGGCCGGGCAGGATTTCCGCAACTACATGAGCTTTATGGATTCAATCCTGGCCATGCCCGGCTTTGAAGCCGTGTTGTTCATCACCCACGACGTGGATCTGGCCGTCGTCTACGCCAGCCGCGTCTTGCTTGTGAGCCAGGGCCGGATCGCGGCCGACGGTCCGCCGCAGGAGGTCCTGGCCGATACCGGGCTGCTCACCCGCTGTCGTCTGGTTCCCACTTCGTTGCTGCACGCAAACTTGGAGCGTCTGCCGCGGACAGGCAGATTCGTGCGGGCCGAAGCTCTGGCCCGCGTCTGACTCGGACGAAAGGAGAAGGCACCATGGATCGCAAGATGCTCGGGGTCATTCTCACACTCATCATCGTCTTCGCGTTCTTCCTCGGATTGGTGTACGTCGGTGGCAACATGCTCGGGGTGGAGCGTCTCCAGACCGGCGAACGGCCGCTGTTGCGCTTCGCCTTTGTCGGCATCGGTCTGGTCGCCGCCTTCCTCGTCTACGCATTCACCAAGGAAAACAAGGCGTGGGCGGTGGGCACGCGCGAGGTGGTCTACATGGCCATCGGCGCCGCGCTGTACGCGGTGTTCTCCTACCTCTTCAACGGCACCGTGTTCATCGTGCCCTCGGTCAGCCAGGTGGCGCTGCGTCCGGCCATCTGCATCCCGATGTTCTTCGGATACGCCTTCGGCCCGGTGGTTGGATTCTTCACGGGTGCGGTGGGCAACATGGTGGGCGACGCGCTGACCGGCTTCGGCCTGTACCCGCAGTGGAGCGTGGGCAACGGGTTGATCGGCCTGATCGCCGGCATCCCCATGCTCTTCGCCGACAAGAAGAAGAGCCTGGATACGGTGCTGATCGTCGGCGCGATCCTGGCCGCGATTGGCACGCTGTTCTTCTTCCTGTTCCGCCAGGTTCCGAACACGCTCTTCTACGATCCGGCCAACAACATCTTCGGTGATCAGCCGGTCTCGCTGCTGGTCGGGCTCTCGATCGTGGTCGGGTTCGCCCTGGTCTTGATCGTGCGCTTCGCCTTCGGCAAGAACATCGATGTGGCGGCCGCCGTCACCTGGGGCATGCTGGGCAACCTGATCGGCCTGGGCTTTGCCGCGATCTCCGACATCTGGATCAACGGCTATCCGCCGCCGGTCGCCATCGTGGGCGAGTTCCTGCCCTCGGCCGGCCCGAACCTGATCTTCGCCGCGATCCTGGTCCCGATCCTGGTCATTGCCTACAAGGGGCTTCAGCGGCAGACCGGCCGCTAGGTTCGCATCTCAGTCCGCAGCCCCGGGGGCGTGTTCGCCCCCGGGGCTGTGGCGGGCAGGCATGCTTCATGCTGGTTACGTGGCGTTACCGCAAGCGGCGATCGCTCGTGCAGAGCTTCGACCCTCGCGCGTGGATCATCTTCTACCTGTGCTTCATGGGCGTGACCATCTCCTTCTGGGATGTTCGCATCCTGGCCATCTTGTTTGGCCTCGCGCTGGGGATTGTCATCAGTTCGGGACTCGCCTGGCGCGAAACGCGCCGGGCGTGGCTCTTCATCGGCGGATTCATCATCTACTTCTCGCTCTTCACCTTCCTCACCGGCCGGGGCGGGATGGAGTTCTACACCGAGGAGCACCTCATTCGCAATGTGCAGGCCTCCTTCACGCTCTTCGGCTGGCGGCCGGTGTTGCACATCACGGTCGAACGAACCTTCTACGCACTGAGCATGCTGGTGCGCGTGTTTAGTCTGGCCAGTATGACCATCCTCATTCCCTATTCCTTCAACCCAGCCCAATACGGCGTCACCTTCCGCGGGCTGGGGCTGCCGGATAAAATCGCCTATGCCATGGACCTGACCATGCGCTTCGTCCCGACCTACGCGCGCGACTTTCAGATCACCATGGATGCCCAACGCGCGCGCGGCTACGAGATCGAGAAGCTGCGCGGTGGGTTGCTGGCCCAAGTGCGGAAACTGGCGCCGCTGATCGTGCCCGTCACCATCCAGGCCATCGCCGGCAGCGAGGACATCATCGATGCGATGGATCTGCGTGCTTTCGGCGTCCAGCCGCGCACCTGGCTCGAGGAATTGCACTACCACGCGCGCGACCGTGTGCTGATCGCCCTGGGCGTCGGGTGTTTCCTCTTCTCGCTCGCGCTCTCGATCTACGGCGTGGGCAGCTTCTGGGTCCCAGAAGCCCTCAAGGCTTTGCCGCTGCTCTGATCCCGGTTGTCGCGTCACCCCCCCATCGTGCAGGCCCGTGCGCGCCCGCCAGCCGCCCTCCCGACCGCGTCAAGGAGTTTGCGACCGGTCAGTCCGTGGCGGTCCCCCGCCCCCCCTTGGACGGTTAGATTCTCCCCTCTCGCAGACGCCGAGGGGGATACTTGGGCGTCTCGTCCAATTTCATGAGGGCTGGCCGGGCAGCAGATGATAAGATGTTCTCCGCCCCGGCCCGGCGGTAGTCCGCTCGCGCGAATTGCCGCAGGCACAGCGGTACCCCGACATGACTCTGCGGGGAGGTCGCGGCTCGGGGTAAACACATTGGTATCTGAGGTTCAGTCGGTATCGTGAGCGGTCCACGGCTCTACATTCGCGGGCAGTATCAGCGCCTGGCTGGCATGATAGGCGAGTACCCGCGTCCGTTCTGGACGCTGGTCATCGCCACGTTCATCGATCACCTGGGCGGTGCGCTGCTCTTCCCCTTCTTCTCCCTGTATATCACTCGCCGCTTCAACGTCGGCATGACCGAGGTGGGCATCCTGTTTGCGATGTTCTCCATCTCGAGCCTTGTCGGCTCGGCCCTGGGCGGGGCGCTGACCGACCGCGTCGGGCGCAAGGGGATGCTCATCTTCAGCCTGGTGGCCACCTCCCTCAGCAGCTTGATCATGGGATTCGTCGGCTCCATCGAGGCCTTCTATCTGCTGGCGCTGCTGACCGGCATCTTCACCGACTCGGGCGGGCCTGCACGCCAAGCGATCGTCGCAGACCTTTTGCCGGAGATGAAACGTGCCCAGGGCTATGGAATCATCCGGGTGGCCTTCAACCTCGCCGTCGCCATTGGTCCCGCCATTGGCGGATTTTTGGCCACTCGCTCCTATCTCATACTGTTCGTGGCCGATGCCGTCATCAGTTTCATCACGGCCATCATCGTGGCCGTCGCCATGCCTGAGACCAAACCGGCGCCGCAGCCCGGAGCAATACCCGAGAGTGTGGGCACGACCTTCGCCGGGTATTTCCGCGTGCTGCGGGACGGGGTATACATGTTCTTCTTGGCGGCCTCGATGCTCAGCGTCTTCGTTTACATGAACATGAACACAACCCTCGGGGTCTATTTGCGCGACGTGCATGCCACACCCGAAGCGGGTTACGGGTTCCTGCTCAGCTTGAACGCGGCCATGGTCGTGGCCCTGCAGTTCCCGATCACGCGGCGCATCGAGAAGCTGGCACCCATGTGGATGATGACCGTCGGCACGGCGTTGTATGCTATCGGCTTCGGGATGTACGGAGTGGTGAGCGGTTTTGGCCTGTTCGTCCTGGCGATGGTCATCATCACCATCGGCGAGATGATTGTGTCGCCGGTCGCGCAGGCCTTGGTGGCGCACATGTCGCCCGCGGACATGCGGGGCCGCTACATGGCGGTTTACAGTTTCTCGTGGTCTATCCCTTATGCCGCGGGGCCTTTCCTCGCCGGCTTGGTGTTCGACAACTTCAAT
This sequence comes from uncultured Anaerolineales bacterium, assembly GCA_964353865.1. Classification (GTDB taxonomy): domain Bacteria; phylum Chloroflexota; class Anaerolineae; order Anaerolineales; family RBG-16-64-43; genus RBG-16-64-43. The sequence continues at coordinate 3,748 of CAYGXJ010000087.1, forward strand.
CCGAACTGGGTGTGGTATGCCTCATTTGTCGTCGGCCTGCTGGCCACGGCTGCCTTCTACGCCCTTCACCGGCAGCGATTGAGATCGGCCGCGGAGACACTGACTGCCTAGCCTGGCCATGAGGGGCCGATGGGCAACCTTGGTCCGGGGGCACGGGAGAACGACCCGGCCTCCGCCCGGGTGACTAGACATGAAGCACTGCGAGGACGGCTCCCGGGGCAGCCTCGCCCGGGGATCGTCCTGGCAGGATGAAAGGATGGGGCCTGTGCACATCACCGCCCTCTTCAAGCGAACCTGGAAGCTGGCCTGGTTGTACCGCGCGACGTGGCTCTTCGGGGCGCTCTTGGCGCTCACCACAGGCAACGGGCTCCTCGCCAGCAGCGTCTGGCGAGGAAGAGAGGTGGCTTCGCACAACACACTGCGCCTCACCCCCGCTCTCACGCTCAACTTCCCGGGGGAAGGGGTAAGCATCGACCTCACCCGCCCTGAGGCGATCGACATCCACCTCGGCAGCGGAGGGCTGACGGGGCTCGAGACCGTCCTAGGCGGAATGATCCCCGAAGGAGTACGTACGGTCGTGCTCAGCGGGTTGGTCTTGTTCGCCCTGGCCGTGTTGGTCCTGCTCACCTCGCGCTACGTGGCGGAGGCCGGGCTCATCCGCATGGTTGCGCAAACCGACCAGGACGGGGCCCTGCGAAGCACGCGGCAGGGCTGGCGTCTCGGGTGGTCCCGATCCGCTTGGCGCCTGCTTCTCGTCGATTGTCTTGTCTACCTCGTTGGGCTGGCGGCCATGCTGCTGTGCTTGGCGCTGGCCCTCTCGCCCTTCCTGCTGTGGGCCACCGGAAATATCCTGGCGGGAGCGCTCGGGACGGCCCTGGCCTGCGGGCTACTGATCCTCGACGCAGCAGCAACGATTGCGATGCTGCTGGCCATGTCACTCGTTGTGCCAGTCGCGCGGCGGCAGTGCGCGGCGGAAGGGTTGGGCGTGAGCGCCAGCCTGCGCACCGCCATCGGGCTCATTCGCTCCCATCTGGGGCACGCGCTGCAGGTGTGGCTGGTGTGGGCCGGAATGCGCCTGGCATGGATGGTGGCGATGGTTCCACTTGTCCTTCTGCTCGCGCCCCTCGTCCTGGCGCTTCTTCCGGTTGGACTTGTGGCTGGAGGGGTTGCAGCGCTTGCCGTTGGCGGGGTGTTAGCCGTCTTCCTCAAGGGCGCACTGCCATGGATCATCGGTGGCCTCGCGGGTCTGCCGGCTCTTGGGCTCGTGCTGAGCGCGCCCATCCTCGTCGCGAGCGCACCGATCGAAGTTCTCAAGTTGTCGTGGTGGACGCTGGCGGTGGGCGAATTGCGTCACCTGCCTGAGCGGGCTCAGTTTCCGACGGGTGCCGGGGAGGCGGCTCCTGCGCCGGTTGCGCCCCAACGCGTCGAACCCGACCTTCCTGCGCCCCGAGAACCGCGGGAAGCGGCGCCCTCATCGAAAGCGCCGACGAAGGCAGCCCGCAGGCGGCCGGTGACGCCCACCGGCGCCGCGGGCCGTCGCGCGGGCACGGATGTTGGCTCACGGCGGGCGACCAAATCTGCAACTGGCCGAGGCGCGAAACGGAAAACAACAACCCGCCGCAAAGGCTGAGGCGGCCTCACGCCAGGGGCCGGAGCGGCCGCGTAAGCGAGAGCAGCCAACACGGCCGACATGGGCAGGGTGAGCAGCCAGGCCACGAGCATGTCGTGCAGCACCTGCCAGCGTACCTGATTCGGCCTATCGCCTGCGCCCGCACCCAGAACCGCCGTGTCAAACTCGGAGCACCCGCAGCGGACCCCACGCATTCCGCCGAAGCCCTTCACGGGTTGGTCTCTTACCGCGATTATCCGCGGTGCGATCCAAGGAGTTGGATGGCGGTCGGATGAAAATCGTCATGTGCGAGGCCTCAGAACATCCGCACCTCGCGTACGAGGAACTGGACGGAAACCGTGAGGGTGATTTCTTCCTCGACGCCGAAGGCGTTGTGCGCTACGCGCACCCCGGTGATGGGCATGTATGGTTCGCCGCACCCGACCCCACTTCGTTCCGCGTGGCGGTCGAGCATTGGGTCGGCTATCTCGAAGGAGGCAGCAAAGCGGAGGCGGTCGGGCGCGTGGCCGCGCTCGACACCCTGAGGAGCGCGCTGACCCGCTTGGAACTCCTGCAAGACCGGCCGGATGCGCTTTGGCCTGTTCTCCTTGAGCAGGCCGAGGCCGGGCTGCTGTGAGGGCGACGACCACAGATCTTCCAGCCCCCAGACGGCTTCGTTTGAGCCGCCTCCGCTGGCAACCGCAGTCGGCTCCAACCCCCTCCAAAAGGCAGACATGCGAGAAGCACTTCATCCCCGCGCTGTGCGGGGACGCCATTCCCCCTCGTACGGGCCCACGCGGTCCATTCACTCATTCGGGCTCGTCGTGCTCCGCGGCTATGCGTCGCCCGACCCCGAGAGTGTCACGACCGGATTTGCTTTCCAACTACAGCTATTCGCCGCGAGACCAGACGCTTCGCGCCTTGCCCGTCGAGGTCTTGACTGAGGCAGGTCTCACCGTTCCGAAGCGATATCCCAACACTGGCGGAAGTCAGCCGGGATGGCACGGCGCGCCGCCGCACGCCGCCCCAGGCGGTATCTGAGTCCATCTCGAAGACGGTAGTGGGCGTAGAGCAGGTCGGTGATGCGGCGCATACGGCGGCGCTCTTCGGGGAAGGTGTAGTTGTGTGTGTCGAAGAGCAAGCGCAGCAGCGTCGGCCGCGGCGGAAGGTTGTACGAATGTCCGTCCGGCTCGTCAAGATGGATACTGAGCAGGTTCACCAGCTCGCCGTCCAGGCAAGCGACGAGCAGACCCGGATCGTAGAACGAGCCGCCCCCGTCGCGGTAGGCCTGCTCCTCCAGCACCGTCGGCAGGATGTAGGTGTTCATGCTCCACCCGGCGATGATGGCCCGCACCACGGGCGCCTTGCGAACCGGCAGCTCGAGGCCGTCCAGACGCAGCCGGCGGCCCGCCTGCGTCATGCCGAGGAAATCGGTAAAGCCGTCCAGGCGCGCGGCGGCCACGGTGAGCGGCAAACCGATATCGTCGAAGGTAATCTGGGCTGCACTGTGAGAACCTGTGTACGCCTCGAGCCGCTCGACAAGGAACGCTTCGAGCGGCCCGAGGCTGGCCCATCCCTTCCAGAAGTCTCGCGGGTTGCCATTGATGCGCGCCACCTTGCGCGGGGTAATCGTAGCGAAAAAGCTCTCCAAGTCACCCAGGGCGGAATGGGCGGCTGAAGTGTAGAGATCGGGGTGGCGCAGGGCTGCCACCTGCACGGCATGAAAGAAACCGTTGAGCACGCCGGCGGACACACCGTAGATTTGGCGGATCTCTCCGCCTTCGCGCGCGAAACCGGCCTCCACCAGCCGGGTTGTGACCAGGCCCGCCAAGATCCCCGAAAAGCCTCCCGCGCCGTAGATCACATTTGCCGGACGGTCGAACGGGAACGCGTCCAGTTGCCCATTCAGTAGGTCTCGGAATCGCGCCATCAGGCTTTCCTTCTCAGCCACCGACTGGCGCATGTTAGTGAAAGCTTCCGTGCTGCCGACATAGGGAAGGTCCACATGATGAACAACCACGGGGGGCGTTGTGCCTCTCGTCTTTGGCGCGGGCCTGCCCTTCGCACGTGTGGCGCTCATCGCCTGCAACGCACGCTGCCGCGACACGAGGTCTGTGTAGTAGCGAGCCAACAGCGCTTGATTGCGTTCGTGATGGCGGTGCATGATGAAGGAAGAAGTGATCCAGTTGAGTTTCCAGGCCGGCAGCGGGGTGTGCGGCACGCGGCACAGGATCGCACGAGGGGCGGCGGCCTCCAGATCGGTGATGATGGCCCGCGCATCGGCCACCGCGGGGCGGCAATCGCGAAACCACTCACCCAGGACAAGCGCAGGCTCAGTCGACAGGCAGGTGCTCACAGCCGCAATCAGCGCATCCACCACCGGCGCATCACGCGGGGGGCCGACCCTAGTCCAACCATATTCGAACTGCAGGGTCTCATCGGACGGTCCAAACAGGGTGAAGGTGGCATCCCGGTCGGCCGCACACAAGTACAGTCGCACGGGCAATTCGCCCGCGTTCAGCCCGCCGCCTCCGCCGCAGGCGGCCAACCAGCGTGTCAGCCACCCTCGCAAGGGATTGAGGTTGAAAGGACCGTAGACCGGGTTGAGATTGAGGTGGCGAATGTCGCGATTGCGGGCGCGGCGCAGAAAGGAATGCAGCTCATCCAGTGCCGAGGCCGCGCCAGCGAAGCGGGCCGGCTCGAGGGCCGCAGACCGTTGGAGGGCAAACGCCAGCGCCGTCAACGCCCCGCCGCTCACTCCATAGACGCGATCGACCGCCTGGTCCCGCTGTGCCAGCTCGCGTGCCCACGCAATCTCATCTAGGAGATAGGGCAGGTGACCGAGCTTGCCGGCCTGGAAGATGACGCTGGCAGGATGGCGGGAGGCCGTTGGCATCTTTTCTACCTGCGGTCGGTCCGGGTGCGCAGGCGGGTCCGTTGCGGGAGCTGCGCCCTGTTATACCCACACAAGCGTGATTGCGCCAATCGCCGGGTGGGCACAATGGCTGCGGTCGACCGCCCGCCTCCCGGCTCGCGGCGGGTGCCCGCCGCAGGCGGTCTGCGCGAGAGCGAGCCGCGCCTCGAGGGCGCAGAAGGCGGAATATCCTGTAGAATTGAAGATGCGGAGACCTATCCCGAACCGAGGCACGACTCGCCAACCGGAAGAAGACACCTACCCGACGCTTGATGGCACACTCTGGCCAATCGAACCCCGAGCACGCTCCGAACCGCATCCACCCAGCCTGTGGCGTGCGTGGTTCTGTGGCCATCGGCGCGATCTCATCGCACGGTCGGCGCCGCCCCTGGTTTTGGCTGCTCATCAGCCTCGCCGCCCTGAGCGCATGCAACCGCGCCTCGGCCTCCATGTCCGGCGCCCCGCCCACGATTGTGCTCCAGGCGCCGCTCGAGGGAAGCGTGCTTGCCCTCGGTCCGGTGGACATTGTGGCCCAGGCCGACTCGCCGGCGGGCGTCGCTACCATCGAGTTCTCCATCGACGACACCGTGATCGACAGCGTGTCGAATGCCGTGCGCACGACCTCCCTGGTGCGCGCGGCACGCTGGACACCCACTGAACCGGGAAGCCATCGTCTCCGCGTCCGCGCGCGCGATTTTTCGGGCGCGTGGAGCCAAGCCGCCCAGGTCCAGGTGGTGGTCCTTGGAGAACATCTGGTGCCCATCCGGGCGGCGGGGTCCTC
>CAYGXJ010000088.1:0-5270 GCA_964353865.1 uncultured Anaerolineales bacterium
GTGAGCGGGGCGAACCGGACGGCTTTCCAATACGCGACCACCGGGCACACGTGCGCTTCTAACTCCGCCGCGATGGTTGACAACCCCCTTACGAATGGTAACGGTGACGCGCTCCTGTTTGTCCAGCCGTTGTATGACGCGTATGGCGGCTTTAGCGAGCCTGTGGTCCCTTATTACCTTCCGTCTGACTCAGCTGATTGCCTTGCTGCGCGCTGGTATCTTGTCCAGCAAGATGCAGGCGCCTTCAGTGGTGCAGAGCAATACAACATCCTGGTGATCGACCAATGAACCCGCCAATTCGACTCAAGTACCTCGTGTTCCCGCTCGTCCTCCTGTGCCTGGCTGGGAGCATGGGAATGGCGGCGGCGCAATCGGGCGGGGGGTACGACCTCTCGTGGAGCACGATCGATGGCGGCGGGGTGATGCTCAGCACCGGCGGAGGCTATGCGCTGGGCGGGACGATCGGCCAGCCGGACGCCGGCACGAGCACGGGCAGCGGCTACTCTCTCGCGGGCGGCTTCTGGGCCGGGCTCGTCGAGCAGTTCAAGGTCTTCCTGCCGCTCGTGTTGAGGAACCATTGAAGTTCTCCTGGAGATTGGGAGGCGGGGTCAGCCCGCCTCCCAATGATCCGCGCACGACGTAGCTGCAACTCCTCGGAACGGACCGCGATGCGCGCCCACTCATGTTGGGGCGGCATGGGAACGCCATTGCCTCGATCGAACGCCTTGAGCGATATCGAACCCTGACAAGCGACGAATGCCTGATCAAGAAGCGGATCGGCACACGCAAGGCCAGCCCCTCACCGCATGGTCAGGGGTAATGCCTGCTGCGGCGCACCTCTGGCGCAGATATCGCGCGTAACTCGCGATCCCGAGAGAGGGAATGGAATCGAGCAGGGGCGCTCGCGCGCCCCTGCAGGTGGAGATGGCGGGAATTGAACCCGCGTCCGAGTTGACTCGACCGAGGACCTCTACAGGCTTAGTCGTCCATTGGTTCTCGCCGGCAGGCACCCGAACGACGGGGTGACCCTGCCGGCCAGCCGCTGGGACCCGAAAGCCCCTCTTTCGCGAGTGTAGCGGCGTGACCCGCGGCACTTTGCCATTGTGGCGTCTGCTCCCATCCGGGCAAAGACGAACGGGGCAAACGTGGCTCCGGTAAGGGAGCCAGGCCCTATCTCACGGGTTAGGCCGCGAGAGGAAGAGCCGCGTAAGTGCGGTTGGCACTTGAGTTGTGCGCTGAGTTAACGAGGTCGGCGCCTCTCGGCCTGCCATCCGGGGTCAGCCTCAACCGTCGAAGCCATTCATCCCCGTGCGCGCATTATACCTCACCACACGCCGTCGGCGAAGGTCGAGATGCCGGCGTGCTTGCCGAGCATTTTGTACATATGCACGCCGGTGAAGGGCTCATTAAGCACGCCATCGTGGATGGCCCAGGAACGTCCGCGGATGGAGAGCTCGGCGCCCGGCTGGCGGAAGACGGTCGAGCCATCCAGGCGGCGCAGCAGATCGCCGTCCTTGCGGAAGCGGGTGTCGATGCTTTCCATCCAGCGCCGGCCCTGCTGATAGGTGAAACCATTTTGCTCGAAGACCACCGCGTTGTGATACGAGAGCGGCTCGGCGAAGAACATGGTGAGCCCAAGGCGGGCGACGAAGCGCTCGAAGCTCTCGATGGATTGGCGGAGCACCCGCAGCCCGTGGCGCACCTGGCCGGGTGTGAGCCCAGCGCGGAAGGCGGCCTCTTCCGCAGGCAGATTGCGGCGGAAACTGCCGAACTCGGTCGGCGTCCCGTCGGGCAGGCGGTCAGTGTCGAATCGCTCGGAGTGCGGGTCGTTGATGATGTAGAGCATGATCAGGAGCTGCCCGTTCACGGTGTCGGTCAGGTGCGCGTAGAGAACCGGATCCTTGGCGTCCGGCTCGTGACGCAGCTTGACCTCGACTGCGCTTGAACCGGGTTTGCCTTTCACTTCCAGCAGGCGCTGGCCGGAGGGGTTGCAGAAGGTCGCGGGGTCGATCTCGAAGCGCTCGAAGAGTACATCGGGGATGAACTCCGCATACAGACGATCCCGCTCGGCGGGGTCCAGCGCGTTGAGGCCGGAAATCGAACTGGGAGTGGACATAGGCCCCCGTGAGGCGGGCGAACCTAGCCGCGGCGGTTCGCGACGCGCCGCATCTCGCGTTCGGCGTCGCGCTTGGCGATGGCCTGGCGCTTGTCGTACTGCTTGCGCCCGCGGGCGAGCGCGATCTCGAGCTTGGCGCGCCCTTTGACCAGGTACATACGCAGCGGGACGATCACCAGGCCCTTCTGCTGCTGGCCCTCGAGCAGTTGGATGATCTCCTTCTTGTGCAAGAGCAGACGCCGCTTGCGCAGCGGGTCGTGGTTCATGCGGCTGGCCGGGTCGTAGGGGGAGATATGCGTGTCCATCAGCCAGGCCTGGCGGCCTTCGACGAACACGTAACCCTCGCGCAGGTTGACCTGCCCGGCGCGGATGGACTTGATCTCGCTGCCAACCAAGGCGAGGCCGGCCTCGAACCTATCGAGGATCTCGTAGTCGTGGCCTGCCTTGCGATTGCTGGCAACGATTTTGAGCGCGTCTTCCATGGTTTGGACATCGAATGGGCCGCGAATCGCGGCCGGAAATGAGGTGCAAGGCATGATAACATATCCCGACTTTACTCCTGGAGGCGCCCAGTGTCGCGAGTGATTAACCCCGAGAGTGCCGGGCGCAACCGAACGCGGCTGATGCAGTGGATCGCGCTGGCCTGCGCTCGCCTGATGAAGGAACGCAGCCTGGATGCCCGCGCGGATGAGTTGGCGTTCATCGTCGTGGCGCTGGAGGAGATAGCCACGGGCATTGATGCGTCGACCGCGGCCTGGGAGAAGCGCGACTACTGGCTCAAGGCGGATCAATTCCGCAGGCAGTGGGAGTGGACCGGGCGCGCGGGAGAGCGATTACGCGCGGCGGTTGAGAGCGGGAATTCACAAGAGGCGGTGGCGGTGCTGGCGCAGTTGGCCCCGCGCCTGGCCGGAGTGACCCTGCCCAGACGATTGCCGAGAGAACTGCCCTGGCAAGGCGCGCACGAGAAGCTCAGCGCCGCGCGCTAGAGAACTGCAGAGAAGCTTTCCTTAACCTCACCCCCAGCCCCCTCTCCGGCGAGAGCCTTTTCTCGGAAGGGAGTTGGGCGGAAGCGGGTAGGGGGGTGAGGCAGAGCGACCTACAGCGACCCGCTAGGAAGTGGGCGTGGGCGTTGGGGAGACGAGCACCGGCAGGCCGGACTTAATCTCGACCGGCTGCCAGGAGAACGACTCGACTCCCGCGCGCGTGAGGACCACGTGCAGGATGGCGCTGTCGGTTGCGCCGCCGTCGAACTCGTCGAAAACGAGATTGCCCAGGCCGTAGGCGATGAGCGTGCCCGGGCGGGTCGTGTCGGTGGCCTGGATGAGATGCGAGTGCGTCCCCAGGACGAGCGCGGCTCCGCCGTCGATCGCCGCCTGAGCCAGCACGCGCTCCTCGCTCGGCGGCGCCATGTATAACTCCCACCCGGCATGCAACAGGAGCACGATCACATCCGCCTGAGCTTTGGCCGCGCGCACGGCGGCCTTGACCTCGGCCGGCTCGCCCCAGGCGACACCCGGGCGGTCACCCACGGCCGCCCATGATCGTGTATCGAATGTGGTGAGTTCCACCGGAATGTTGACCCGCCCCAGGAAGGCAATGCGCAGCCCGTTGACCTCGACGATGAGCGGGCCGTAGGCCTGCGCCTCGGAGAGACCGGCACCGACCGCGCGCATGCCGTTGGCGCTCAGCAACAGCAGCGTTTCGGCGAGCGTCGCCGGGCCGTAGTCGAGCGAGTGGTTGTTGGCCAGGTTGAGGATATCCAGCCCGCCGAGCTTCAGCGCCTGCGCGCCCTCGGGCGGCGCGAGGAAGGTGTAGTACTTCTGCACCGCCGTCCCGCCCGAGCCCATCGCGCACTCCAGATTGCCCACGCCCAGGTCCGCCGCCCCGAGCACATGCGCCACGCCTGCGAACGGGACCTGCGCGCCCTGGGAGAGGATGCGCTCGCCGATCGTGCGGCCGAGCATGAGGTCGCCGACCGCGGCGAGATGCACGCGGCCGGAGGTATTCGGCGTTTGGTTGGGCTGGGGTAGCGAGACAACCGGCGTGGCGGACGGGGTGGGAGTAACGGTCGGTGGGAGAGCGCTTGCGGTCGCAGGCAGTGGAACAAGCGAAGGCGCGCTCTCAGTCACCGGATCGGGAGCGGGAACCGGTGCCGGCGTTGAACAGCCGGAAATCAACAGAAGCGGCAGAAGCAGAAGCGCGCATGCGGTTGCACGTTGACCAAGGCTAGTGCGCGCGGTCGCGCAGTGCAAGACGCGTGCGCCCACGCCATCATGCAAGGGGCAGGGGGCCACTCAGACCGCGCTCCGCCGTGCTGGCCGTCTCGCTGCAACCTCGTAGGGGCGGAACACCCCGAGCAGGTAGCCGGGCAAGCGGCCGTTGATGGTCACGCCGCTGGACTGGTGCGAGATGCTTTCGACGACGCCGTGTTCGTGATACAGGCTGATGAGTTTGCCCTTCTCATGCGGAAGGCGGACGTGCAGGGGAAGCATGGCCTCGAACAGGAGCCGCTCGATGGCCGCCAGGAGCTGCTCGAGCCCGAGGGCCTGCAAAGCGGAAATGACCACAGCAGATTCGAAATGCTGCGCCAGGGCCGCGTCCGCGCGCGAAGGGTCGAGCGCGTCGGATTTATTGAGCGCGGTCACCACCGGCACATCGGGAATGTTGAGCGAGGTCAGGGTCTCATGGACTGCCTGCGCTTGCTCGAGCGCATTGGGGTGAGTGAGGTCGACGACGTGCAAAAGCAGGTCGGCCTCGGCGATCTCTTCGAGCGTGGCGCGGAACGCGGCCACGAGCGAGGTGGGCAGCTTCTGGATGAAACCCACGGTATCGGTCAGGAGCACGTTTCGCCCGCCGGGCAGGCGCACGCGGCGTGTGGTCGGGTCGAGCGTGGCAAACAACTGGTCGGCGGTGTAAACCCCGGCATGCGTCAGAGCGTTGAGCAGTGTGCTCTTGCCGGCGTTGGTGTAGCCCACCAGGGCGACCACGGGAGTGCCCGAGCGGCGGCGCTGGGCGCGGTAGCGGCTGCGGTGGGCGCGCACCTTCTCGAGTTCGCGCTTGAGATGCGTGATGTGGCGGCTGATCTCGCGCTTGTCGATTTCGAGCTGCGTTTCGCCCGGTCCGCGCAGGCCCACCCCGCCGGTGCCGCCGCGCC
>CAYGXJ010000089.1:0-2278 GCA_964353865.1 uncultured Anaerolineales bacterium
CGCGGGCCCGATGTTCGATGCCGCCCCACTGTGGAAGAACCGGGTGGTGTCCGATTTCAACAGCGTGACGATTGACTCGGGGATCTACTGGCCCGACGACGTGGAGCCCCTGCCCGGTGAGTTTGATTTTTCGATCGCCGACCGGCAGGTGGGCTTTGCCCGGGCCAACGGTCTCACGGTCCGCGGGCACGCGCTGGTCTACCCGTCGTGCGCGTTCTGCATGCGCGGCTGGATCCTCGCCCGCCCGTTCTCGGCGGACGAACTGACGGCCATTCTCGAGGCCCACGTCGGGCAAGTCGTCGGGCATTTCCGCGGGCAGATGCAAGCGTGGGTTGTGGTCAACGAACCCTACCGCTCACCGGGGCGCGAAGCCGACCTCTTCTACGATGCTCTCGGATGGAACTACGTGGCGACGGCGTTCCAGGCCGCGCGCGAGGCTGATCCTTCGGCTCTCTTGATCTTCAACGACACCGACAACCATACCCTCGAAGGCTGGACCACACCGCAAACGTGGCGGATCGTCAGACATCTCAAGGGGCTGGGCCTGGTCGACGGCGTCGGGCTGCAAATGCATCTGGATGGAAGCGCGCCGCCCACCAAAGAGGCGGTGATCGCGGCGATGCGCAGCTACGGCGTCCCGGTAGTCGTCACCGAGTTCGACGTAAATATGACCCGCGTGGGCGGAGCACAGACCGAGCGCGAGGCCTTGCAGGCTGCGGTCTACCGCGACATGCTCGAGGCGTGCCTGGAGTCCGGGGTCTGCCGCAGCTTCACCGTGTGGGGCATCGGCGACAAATACTCCTGGCTCGAGACGTACCAATCTCAGCCCAACGCCGATGCGACCCTGTATGACGACCGGCTCGAACCGAAGCCGGCCTACTTCGCTGTCTACGATGCACTCCTGCGATACGTCACCGCGCAGCCCTAGGCGCGACGTTGCGTATCACCCCGTAGGGAGAGTGTGCAGGTGCACTCGGGTGCGCAAGGAATGGGGTCGGTAGTCCGCAAGCGACGGAACAACCGGATTGAGGCTTCCGGGTAAGACTCTCTATTGGTTCCAGGCTCATGCATGGGTCATCCTCAAGGAGTGTCGATATGGGCTTTGAATGGAGAGCCGGCCTCGGGTCGCAGTTCGGCGCCGCCATCGACATGCTCGAGAATACGGTCAGGGCGTGTGGGGCCGCGCCGACGGCGCGCTCGGCACTTAGGGAATCGCGCATCCTTGCGCCTCCCCCGGCTCGGCCCTAAAATACCTCGTCAACGCGGCGCGCCGCACCTGGCAGCACCCTTCACCCAGAATGGCCTCACGGCCGAGGAGCACACATGACGATCGCCTTGAACGGATCGGGCTTGACCCTCGAGAAGCTCGTGCGCATTGCACGCCAGGGCGAGCGCGTCGAGCTCACTGATGATGCCGTGGCGCGAATTCGGGCATGCCGCGAGATGCTCGAACAAAAGATCATTGCCCACGAGATCATGTATGGGGTCAACACAGGCATCGGCGAATTCTCAGAGGTCGTCCTGACCGACGATCAGGTTCGGCAGTTCCAACGCTATCTGATCTACAACCACGCCGCGGGAATCGGGGATCCCGCGCCACAGGAACATGTGCGGGCGGCCATGGCCAGCCGGATCAATGTCCACGCCCACGGCAATTCGGGATGCCGGCCCGAGATCACCCAGACCCTGGTCGAGATGCTCAACCGCGGGGTGACGCCGGTCGTGTGCCAAAAGGGCTCAGTGGGTGCCTCCGGGGATCTGGCGCCCATGTCGCAGATTGCGCTGCTCCTGATAGGAGAAGGCGAAGCCTTCTACCAGGGCCAGCGCCTTCCCGGGCAGGAGGCGATGGAGCGGGCCGGGATTCCGATCCCGGACCTGGAGGCGCGGGATGGGCTGGCAGCCATCAACGGGTCGAACGTGCTCACCGGGATGAGCGCCCTGCATCTCTACGACATGGAGCGCTGGCTGCGCCAGGCGGAAATCGCCTGTGCCATGTCGCTGGAAGCCCTGATGGCCAATTTGAAGCCGTACGACGTACGCATCCACCAAGTGCGCGGTTTTCCGGGCGCCGTGGAATCGGCGCGGGCCATCATGAAGTGCATCGAGGGCTCGGATCTGGCGACAGGTAAACTCAAGAGCAAAGTCCAGGACGCCTACTCCATGCGCTCATCGCCCCAAGTGATCGGCGCCGCTCGGGATGCGCTGGCCTTTGCCCGCCGCCAGGTCGAGATCGAGCTGAATGGGGTGGGCGACAACCCCATTTTCCTCCCGGAGTTCC
>CAYGXJ010000090.1:0-3367 GCA_964353865.1 uncultured Anaerolineales bacterium
CAGGACACCTCAAACAGATGTTGGAAAAGCTCGCCGGCCTGGCCGCCCACTATGATGAACTCAACCTTCTCATGGCCGAAAGCGCCACGGACTACACGCGCGTCGCGGAGCTGGCCCGCGAACGCTCGGAGATCGAACCCCTGGTGGCCACCTATCGCGAGTTCCAGCGGGTGAGTAGCGCCCTCGAACAGGCCCAGGCCATGCGCGGCGAGGCCGACTCCGACCTGCGCGCCCTGGCCGAGGCCGAGGCTCTCGAGCTCGAGCCACATCGGGCTGCGCTTGAGAAGCAACTGCGGGCCATGCTCCTGCCGCGCGACCCGCGCGATGAAAAGGATGTCTTCGTTGAGATCCGCGCCGGCACGGGCGGCGAGGAGGCGGCCCTCTTTGCGGCCGATCTATTCCGTCTGTACACGCGTTATGCCGAGAAGCGCGGCTGGAAGACTGAAGTCATTTCGCAGAACGAGACCGGCATCGGCGGGTACAAGGAAGTTATTTTCCAGGTGAAGGGCAAGGGCGCCTACTCGCGTCTCAAGTACGAATCTGGCGTCCATCGCGTACAGCGCATCCCGGTCACCGAATCGCAGGGGCGCATTCACACCTCCACCGCCACGGTGGCCGTATTGGCCGAGGTGGACGAGGTCGCGATCGACATCCCCGATCGCGACATCAAGATGGAGGTCTACCGCTCCTCCGGCGCCGGCGGGCAGAACGTGCAAAAGAACTCGACCGCGGTGCGCATCACCCACCTGCCGAGCGGCATGGTCGTGCAATGCCAGGACGAGCGCTCGCAATTGCAGAATCGCCTGCGGGCCATGGCCATCCTGCGCGCACGCCTCTTTGCGATTGAGGAGAACAGGCGCCGCACGGAGATCGAGGCCTCCCGCCGGGCGCAGGTGGGGAGCGGTGAACGCTCCGAGAAGATCCGCACCTTCAATTTCCCGCAGTCGCGCGTGACCGACCACCGGCTGGGACGATCGCTCTTCAACATGGAGGCGGTGCTGCAGGGCGAGATCGACGATTTCATTGACGAACTGGTGCTGCAGGAGGACGCCGCGCGGCTGCAGGCGTCCGGCCTGGCCGCCGACCCTGCCGCCTGAGCCTCTCTCCCGCCATGCCAGATCTCATGACCATCGCCGCAGCGCTCGCGTGGGGGCGCGCGGCAAACCTCGATCGCCAGACGACCTCGCTCACGGCCCAGGTGCTGCTCGCGCGCCAGCTGGGTGTTGCGCGCGCGTGGCTCCTGGCCCACCCCGAGACCGCCCTGGCGGCCTCGGCTGCCGAAGCATACGCCGAGCAGATCGCGCGCCTCGCGGCGGGCGAGCCGCTGGCCTACCTCACCGGCGAGCAGGAGTTCTACGGCCTGCCCTTCACCGTCTCCCCCGAGGTGCTTGTTCCCCGCCCCGAAACCGAACTGCTTGTGGATGAAGCGCGCGCGATACTTGAGCTGCGCATGCCGCCCGAGCACCTGCGCGTGGCGGATGTGGGCACCGGCTCGGGATGCATCGCCGTCGCCCTGGCAGTGAATGTTCCGCGCCTGTCCCTCATTGCGACCGAGATTGCCCCGGGCGCACTGCGCGTGGCGCAGGGCAACGCCCAGCGCCACAGCGTCGCTGAGCGCATCCGGTTTGTCCGAACGGACTTGATCGCGGCCCTCGCACGCGGTCTGGACCTGGTGTGCGCCAACCTGCCCTACATCCCGACCCGTGCCCTGGCCGACCTGGCCGTGGCCCGGCACGAGCCGCTGCAGGCCCTGGACGGCGGGCCCGACGGGATGGATCTTATCCGCCGCATGCTCGCGCAAGCTCGGGCGCGCATGAATCCCGGCGGCACCCTGCTCCTAGAAATCGAGGAGGGCCACGGCCGGGCCGCGTTGGACCTGGCGCGACGCGCCTTCCCCCGCGCAGTGCATTCCATTCACCAGGATTTCTCGGGGCGCGACCGTCTGCTGCGCGTCGACTTGCCCTGAGCAGCGGCCAGGCACCTCTTCAGAGAAACGAACGGGGCTGCCCCCCAAGGGCAGCCCCTTCTTGCAGTCGTGCTTGCTTGTCGGCGAGCTGTTGCGAAGCATACTTTGAAGGATCTGCGGCCACCCATGGCGTCAGGCGTGCGACGGTGGGGCCCGCCCTCCACGGCCGCCTGTTCCGTGCGCGGCCGGCCGTGCGCTTCTCCTGTTTGAAAGTGCGCCAGGCAGCCGGGATCGGTTTAGGGATGGCGCATGGCGATGATCGTGATGTTGTCGTGCCCGCCGCGCGAGCAGGCCAGGTCGATGAGCTGAGCGACAGCCTGCGGCAGCGGGCGGGCCAGCAGGACATCCGCAATCTCATCGGCCGGCACCAGGTCGCTCAGGCCGTCGGTACACAGGAGGGCAATCTCCCCAGCGGCCAAGGGCAGGCCCTGGTGAGCGATGGATACGGCGTCATCTTCGTAGGCCGAGAGGCGGATGCGCAGGTCGGGCAACGGGTCTCGCTCGCCGCCCAGGTGGCGCCGCAGGACGTGGGCATACGGATGGGTGCGGGCCTCCTCGTGCGTGAGGGTGCCGCGCTCCAGCGCTTCCTGAACATAGGTATGGTCGACGCTGATCTGGCGTATGCCGTCCGCGCGCAAGAGGTAGATACGGCTGTCGCCGATGGTCGCCGTGTACAGGCGGTGGCCGATGACCCAGGCCGAGGCCGCCGTAGCGCCCATGCCGTACAGCGCCGCATCGGTGCGGGCACGGGCGTACACCGCTCGCCCGGCGCGCACCAGGGCTGTGCTGACCTCGAGGGTTGGGTCACGGCCGGAGAAGCCGGCGGCCTGGAGGACGAATTGGTCGACGATGATCTGCGCGGCCACCTCGCCCGCGGCGTGCCCGCCGATGCCGTCACACAGTATGGCCAGCGTGCACAGGGTGTTGTCCTCGGTGCTCAACTGATAGGTGCCGACGGCAAAGCGGTCCTCATTCGTGGCCCGCACTTCACCGGGATGGGTGGCGGCCACAACCTCCAAGTGCGCGCGATCGACGGGAATCATGCGAGTGTGTCCTCGATGCCTCGGCCAGCGGCCGGGCGCTGGAGGATGCAGGCCGAGCGGCAGGTGGGATGCAAACTGGGCATGAGACGGGCGGGCAGGCGAGCGTGTGCCCATGCGGCGCGTGGAGAGGGTCTGCGGCCGCCGGGCCGAGGGATGGATGAAGGAACCCCGATCGGCCCCCTCTGGCCATGCCCTCGACGCAGGTGGTGGTGGACCACGGCGCGATTGTAGCACAGGTGAGGACCGCCGGTTCTAGAGCGGCGGGTTGTCGGGCGGGTGGATCACCACTTCCAGCGGGAGATCGTTGTGCGGCATGCGGCTGGCGCCGGGGCGCAGGATGAGCACCATCAGGATGCCC
>CAYGXJ010000091.1:0-19745 GCA_964353865.1 uncultured Anaerolineales bacterium
GCCCGCAGGCGTCAATGAGCACCGGATCCACCTGATGGTTTATGAAACCATCTACCTTGAGGATGCCGTTGCCCAGGTTGCGGCCGTCGGTGAGGATGCGCATCTTGAGGGCGTCCATGGCCTATCCTCCTGGCGCGGACGACGCGGTGTTTCGAGGTATTGGGGAGGTACCGAACCGGGGGAACATGGCGAGAGTATAGCACAGGCACGCAAGGGTTCTTCGCGGGTGACAGGCACCCACGGACCATCATCGCGCCGCTCTAGAGGCAAAAAGATCCGGCGATTGGGGCCGCGGTGTTCCGCCGCTGGGCGAAGCGTTCGCCGAGGCAAGCATCTACACCGAGGTGAACCGCATGCGGAGAATGACAACGTCCGGCCGTTCGGGCCGGACGTCTTGCGGTGTGCCGCGCATGTCGCCGGCGTATGGGCGACTGCGGCTCGCCGGATGGGCAGTACCCCAGAAGGGAACTGACCCCCCAACCTTGGCCTTCGGGGGGCCCTGCCTAATCCTATTGAGTTGGTGAGGCCCGATGTCTATCCCGCGCCTTCCTTGATGCCTCGACCATCGGGGGGCTGGACTGTCGCGTTTCGCAGTTGCGGCTTTGCGGTCGGTCGTCGGCACGTACGCAACAGCGACAGTCAAGCCGAAGGGCGACAATCTCGCCTGGCCTCAAGCCGCTTCCCTGGTTTGGGAGAGACCGGCCATTTGACTCACGTCGTCCAAGGCAAGAGAATGTCAGCCGCAACCGGAGGGCACATTGAGATCGAGCACCGCACCCGGGACTTTCGCAGCAGCCAAACCAATCGTTGGACGGGTATTTTCTTTGGCCTCCTAGCGGGATCGACGCTGGTGGTGGCGTCGTGGGGCTTCGATGGCTGGGTGCTCAACCGAGCCGACGGGATCCTGCCCTGGGCCAAAGCATGCCTCGGAGCGGCGTGCGTTCTATTGCCCCTCAGTGTGCTCGGTTGGCTCTCCATCGGGCTCCGCCGCGGAGCCATGTCCGCAATCGTGTGGCTCCTGGCCGGGGTGCTGTTCGGTTGGCTTGCAGCCCAGTTGGCCTTCCGTTATTTCCCCTGGGTCTTGGCGCGCGAGGTGCCAGACGCCGCGCGCTTCCTGGCCTACGACTTCGGTTTCGGACCGTCGGGGCGAGGGACGTTGTGATCGATCGCTTGCGGGCTGACCTTTTTCGTCGCCGGGGTAATGATCCAAAGTCTTGTCGAAGGTTGGAACGCGGCGACCTATCCCGCAAGCCGAGCCCTTACCCTCCTTGTCTGGGTCGGTGTGTTCGCCCTCTCCGGGGCGGACGTCGACGGCCTCGTCAATCGGCCGCTCCGCGTTCCGGCCGTAACCATCGACGACCTGATTTCCTTCCGACTGTCCGATCCCGCGGCGATGGATTCGGAACGGGCAAGGCTCCTCCACGCCAGTGCTCTGAACCCAGCGGAAACCCTCCTTCCTCGTCGCCATCGCCTTGTCGTAGCTGGATATGACGAGACCGTGACAACGGTCCGTGTGTTGGTGGCCTTCGAGGGAAGTTGGGTGGAGTGCAGGCTGATTGGAGACGAGCCAATCTTCTGCCAATCCCTCGAATGAGGAAGCCCAGCTCGGGATTCTTCGCGGCGGGCTAGGCCAACCACCGGGGGCCCGCGCGCCACCAGGCCTCCCTCGCCTGAGAGCCCAATGACGGGGTCTACCGGACAGAGAAGAGACCTGCCCTTGCCGCAAGGGCAGGGGCAGGTCTTGACTCGTAGGCAGCCATCCCCCGAGGCGGAGCAAGGTTCCAATCCGAGGTGCCCCAGGAGGGAATTGAACCCCCAACCTTGGCCTTAGGAGTGCCCTGCTCTATCCTTTTGAGCTACTGGGGCCTACGTCGCGATTATACACTGCCGGTCTCGATGGTCGCACGCACCTTGGCCGCCAAATCGCCGAAGCTGCGGGTGTGTGTCATCTCCAGGGTGCGCGGGCGCGGCAGAGCGACGGGAAGCTCAAGCTTCAGCCGGCCTGGACGGGAGCTGAGCACCAGCACCCGGTCGGCGAGCAGGATCGCCTCGGAAATCGAATGCGTCACCATGACCACGGTCTTGCGTCGCGCCTGCCAGATGCGCAGCAGTTCCTGCGACATGCGCTCGCGGGTGAGGGCATCCAGCGAGGCGAAGGGCTCGTCTAAGAGGAGCACCTGCGGGTCGTGAGCCAGGGCGCGCGCCAGCGCCACGCGCTGAGCCATGCCGCCTGAGAGATCGCGCGGAAAGCTGCGCTCGAAGCCTACCAGGCCCACCAGCTCGAGAATCGCCTGCGCGCGGCGCTGCGCCTCCGCGGCGGGAACGCCATCCAACTCGAGCGGCAGTGTGACATTGGCCATGGTAGTGCGCCATGGCAGCAGATTCAGACGCTGGAAGACAAAGCCGATATCGCGCCGCGGCGCGGCCAGCGTCTCACCCTCGAAGACCACTCGTCCGCTCGTGGGCCGCAGCAGGCCGCCCACAAGACGCAACAGCGTGCTCTTGCCGCAGCCGGACGGCCCTACGATACTTACGAACTCCTGCGGGCGGACTTCGAAGGATACCTCTTCGAGCGCACGCAGTGGCCGCTCGTGGTCGGGGAAGTCGGCCGTGACCTGCTCGACGATGAGCAGCGGGGCGGCCACCGGCCGGGCCGAGGCGCGCCGCACCCGCTCAGGGGATGAAGGCATTGCTGAACGCCTCGCTCACATCCAGTGGCTGGGTCAGTTGGCCCATGCTGCGCAAGGTGGCATCGGTGTTGCGCCAGGCTTCCTGGTCGCTCCACCCCAGGCGCGGCGCCTGCCATAGTGCGATCGACCGGCGCAGGACTTCCATTTGAATCTCACGCGCGGCCGGGTCGAGGCCGCTAAGCCCCTCCACGAACTGCGCGCTCACACTGAAAGCCTGCTCAGGGTCGGCGGCCGCATCCCGCATGCCAGCCAATGTAGCGATCACCATCGCGCGCACCAGTTGCGGCTGTTCGCGCAGCGTGGTCTCATTGGTGATGAGCCCGTTGGCCGCCAGGTGTGCGTAGTCGGCGACGTTGAGCACGTCGATGGGCACGCCGCTGGCGTGCAGCTTGATCGGCTCATTGGAGGTGTAGCCCACCACAGCCTCGGTCTGATCGGCGGTCAGCGCAGCAATTTGATTGAAGCCGATCACCTCCAGCTGCACCTGGTTCTCGTGCAGGCCGGCCGAGTTGAGTAGCGCGGTCAGGCCCACATAGGATGCGCCGCATAGACACGGGATGCCAATCGAGCGGCCGGCGAGATCGGCCGGCGTGCGGATGCCCGCTTGTGCCTTGGCAATCACCGCCACTGGATATTGCTGATACCAGGCCATAACGTAGACCACGGGCAGACCTTGCGCGCGCGCCAGCAGCACCTGCTCGCCGGAGGCGACGGCAAAGGGCAACGTTCCCGCACCGACCAGGGCCACGCCGTCATTCTCGAACTTGTAGTCGAACTCGACCTCTACCCCGGCCTGCGCGTAGTGGCCGCGAGCCACCGCCATGTAGAGCGGCGCGAATTGGATATCCGGGATGTAGCCCACTGGCAAACGAATATGGGTGAGGCTGGATGCAGCGGAGGGCGGCGCGGTTGCGGAGGGCACCGCCGCGGGCGAAGCGCACGCGCTGAGCAAAAGCGATAGCAAGAGGGCATACAGGGAGAGATGTGAGACCATGCAAACCATCCTTCGGGTAAGGCTGCCTTGGAGCCCGGCGATCAGGCGCGCCAGGCCAGCGAGAACCGTTCGGCCCAGGCCACCGCGCCGTACAGTGCGAGGGCCATGATGATGAGTGAGAAGATGCCGACGAAGACGAGCGCCGTATCGTACTGCTGGCGCCCCAGGTTGATGAGAAAGCCCAGGCCGCGATCGGAGCCGACAAATTCACCGACCACTGCACCGATGACCGAGAGCGTCGCCCCGACCTTCAGCCCGCCGAGCAAGACCGGCAGCGCGGCCGGCACCTCCAGATAGCGGAAGGTCTGCCAGCGCGAGGCTTTGAGCGAACGCATCAGCTCGCGCAGGTTGGCCTCCACCGAACGCAAGCCGACCACGGTGTTGACCAGCACCGGGAAGAAGACGATCAGCGCCGAGATGAGGACTTTCGAGAGCATGCCTGGGCCAAGCCAGATGATGAGCAGCGGGGCAATAGCCACCGAGGGGATGGCCTGCGAGGCGACGATGTACGGCACCAGGAAGCGCTCGGCCGCCTCCGACTTGGCCAAGGGGTAGCCGAAAAGAAAGGCGAAGAAGGCTCCCAGGCCGAGGCCGAGCAACACCTCGTACAGAGTAACCCACGTGTGACGCAGGAGCGAACCGTCGGCAAAGGCCCGCAGCGCACGCAGCCAGACCAATTGCGGTGACGGCAAGATGAAAGCCGGCAGCCGGCTGAGGCGGGCAACCGCTTCCCAGGCCAGCCATGCCACGCCCAACACAAGCAGCGGCATCAGCAGGCGCAGCGCAGTTGGGCCGGCCTCGCGCGTGGCGGGCGGCTGGATTTCATCTGAGCGGGCGATCCTCTTCATGAAAAACGAACTCCCGAAGGCGGACCTTCGGGAGCGCGAGGACAGTGTGCATCGCGGCGGGCAGCGTGGGCTGCCGCGCCTGCACTCAGGCACTCGCCGGACGGTGGGCCAACAAAAACCCGAAACCTATGAGGCTTCGGGGAAAGCAGGTGCGGCCCGCCGCGACGGCGGAGGCTCTGGCTTCCTGTCTTCCTTCCCGACTATACGGTCGGCCCCGGCTTTGCACCGGATCCTGCCCGTGGGCCATGCATTGCGACCCGTGGGCTCGCGGGCTCGTTGAGCCTGCGCATTGCAGTGCTCAACCCACCGCCGATCGGGAATTGGGTCCATTGAGCGTGACCCTCACCCTGCCCCGAAGGATGCCACGTTCTGTTGAATTCATTATATATCATACCTGGCCATCGGTTCAAGCACGCCCGGGCCGGGCATGTGTGCCGTGCGTGGCAGCCCAAGGCCGCGCGAGAAGTATGACGCCGGTGGAGTTCCGGCCAAGCCGTGCGCGCGATGGGCGGCCTGGGCGCACGAACGGAGATACAATCCGCGCGATGGGCGGGAAGCAGGGGCGAGGGCAGGCAAGCCAAGCCGCGAGCCGCTGTATCCGATCGTAAGGAGGGCGAACATGCCTGAAGCGAATAAGCGCAGTTCGCGGCCCACCAGCCGTGTGGTTAATCCGCGCAGCCTGAAAGTCGCCGGGTTGATCATCCTGCTGCAGGCCCTGCTCAAGGTGGCGGTAGGTATCTACAACATCGTCACCAGCGGGCGCGCACTAGGCGGGCTGGATCCGCTCGGCGGATTGCCGATCCCGGCGCTCACGCGCGTCTTCGTCCTCGGTGCCATCAACATCCTGATCGGGCTGGTCTTCTTCTGGGTGGCCGTGGGCACGCTGCGCCGCCGACCGCGGTCGTGGGTGCTGGGCATGAGCGCGCAGAGCGTGGCGCTGGTGGTCAGCTTGGTGAGCTACCTGCGCGGCCGCCCCGACTACTCGACGATGGTGCTGGGCGCGGCGGCGGTGTTCTACCTCAACCTGCGGGAGGTACGCCAGGCTTTGATGCCCGCGGAAGTGCCGACGCTGGAGAGTGCTGAGGTGGAGGCCGCATGAACGCTGCCGAGAAGCTTGCCTTGCTGCACCGATACGAACCCATCCTGCGCTTCACGCGCGGCGAGTCTTTTTATCCGTGCGCGGTCGAACGCTATGTGGCCGAATGCGGACTCTACGTCCAAGTGCCGCGCCGGCCGGTGGAGCGCCTGGTGACGGAGGGCAAACTCACCCTGGCCCATCTGGGCGAGGGCCGCGACCGCGGCCCGCAGGCCATCTACTTCCTCAAGTTCATCGATCCCCTGAACCTGGCGGAGATGGCGCGTTACCGCTTGCAGCGCGGCATCGAAGACCTGCGCGAGCGGGCGCGGCGCTTCTCGGTAGGGCGGGCCAGGCTCGCGCGGGTGGGCTACAGCTCGCGCATATTGGATGCGATCTACAGCCTGACCCTGCTCTTGCGCGGGCGCGTGCCCGGTGATACCGCGGCGGCCGCGGCGCTGACCTACGCGCGCATGCGGCGCACCCAGGAGTGTTACACCTACTACGGGCGGGTCATTCAGGAAGGCGGCTGGACCATTCTGCAATACTGGTTCTTCTATCCGTACAACAACTGGCGCTCCGGCTTCCACGGGGTCAACGATCACGAAGCCGATTGGGAAATGGTCAACGTGTACCTGGCGGCGGAGCGCAGCGTCGGGCTCG
Organism: uncultured Anaerolineales bacterium; assembly: GCA_964353865.1. Lineage (GTDB taxonomy): Bacteria > Chloroflexota > Anaerolineae > Anaerolineales > RBG-16-64-43 > RBG-16-64-43. The sequence continues at coordinate 6,271 of CAYGXJ010000091.1, forward strand.
CGCCACGCTGGGTGGCCTGTGCCTCACACGACTTCTCAGGCGACGACCTGCGCCGGCGCTGGGATGATGCCGAGCTCGAAAAGGTTGACGGCCACCCGGTGATCTACGTCGGGGCAGGATCCCACGCCTCATACTTCGTCGCCGGAGAGTACCTGACCGAGATCGAGCTGCCTTTCATGGCGCCGCTGGTGCGGGTGCAGGAGTTGTTGCAGCGCTTCGTTGCGCCGCCCAACCCGAGCCACACCGAGAGCGCTGAGGCGGAAGCCTCGGCGGTGCTCAACTTGCTGCGCATTCCGTTTGTGGAATACGCCCGCGGCGACGGCGCGGCGCTTGGCCCGGGGCAGGCAGAAGCGTGGCAGCCCGTGCTCATCGATCCGCCGCCGGCTTGGGTGGAGCGCTACCGCGGATTGTGGGGGCTGTTTGTGCACGACCTGGTCGCCGGCGAGGATGCACCCTCCGGCCCGATGTACAACCGTGACGGCAGCGTGCGCCGCGCCTGGGCGGATCCCCTCGGCTGGGCGGGGCTCGACAAGGTCTTGCCGCCCGGGCGTGTGGCACCGGCCTTGGGCGATGAAATCCGCGCCTCGGCCGAAGCCTACCGGCGGCTGGCGCGCCAGATTGTGACCAAGCGCCGCGCGCTGCAACGCCTCGGGCTGCGCCTGTCGGCCATCGAGCCGCGACCCTTTTTGTCGAAAGAGCGGGAGGCGTTGCGCAAGGAGGCGCGCGTGCGATCGCGCGAACTGGCGCAGCTGCAGACCGGCCTCACCCGCCAGCGCGACACGGGCGAGGCGCTGCGCGCGCTGGCCACACGCGTGCGGCAGGGGGAGCTGGGTTCGCCGCGCGCCCACCTTGGGCGCACCCACCGGCCGATGCCCGCCAGGCTGCGTTCGGTGAGCCTGCTGGCCGATGCCTGGTCGTCGATTTCGATTTCCTTCATGTTGCTGGGTCTGGCAGTGCTGCTTGTGGCGCATGCCAGCTTCTGGGCGCTGTGGTTGGTGGCGATCGTGGTCACGCTGGGGTTGGTGGAGGCCGGTCTGCGGCGTCAGTTTCGGCGCTACATCGGAAGCCTGGCGATGGGGCTGGCGATCGTCACCACGCTCATTCTGCTTGGCCGCTTCTACGCGCAAGTGATCGCCGGTGTGGCGATCGCCGCGGCGGTGTATCTCATGTGGGATAACATCCGCGAGTTGGCGTCGTAGCGAGGCGCGCGCAGGCTCAGAAGCCGGTGGCTCCGCCGGGCACCGGCTGCCAATCGGGCTGGCGGTCGCGGCTGGGCGAAGCGGTGATGTTGCGCTGGCCGGCCCCGGTCACGGTCATCACGTACAACTCCTCGTTGCCGTCGCGCAAGCTGCTGAAGACAATCATTCGCCCGTCGGGCGACCAGGCCGGGTCGATATTACCCGACAGGTTGGTCAGCGGGTTGTCGCACGGCTTCTTCAGGTCGAGGTCGGTGGACGAGACGCAAATCTGCCGTCCCCCGTCGACCAGGCGCACGTAGGCCATCTGGTCTCCGCGCGGCGAGAGGGCCGGCACCGACTCGCTGTAATCCCCTTCGAACATTGTCGCAATCAGCGGTTCCACCTCGGGCGTGGTCGGATCCCAGCGAAAGATGCGCACTGGGCCGCTGGGCTTGCGCACCAGGTACAGGTAGCGCCCGTCGGTCGACCACGCCGGGTCCCATTCCTCCGGCTGGTTGTGGTGCAGCTTGCTGATATTGATGAGCCCTGAGCCGTCGGGGCGGACGAGGTAAATCTGCACAGCGCCGCCGGTGCGGTCGGAGACGTAGGCGATGCGGTCGCCGCGCGGGTTCCAGGCCGGGTAGTAATCGTCGGCCGGGTTGTTGCTGAGGTTCTGGATGCCGCTGCCATCGGCGTTCATGATGAAGATATCGCGCTTCTTCGCATCGGCGCTCTCGGCGTCGTAGACAATGCGCTGGCCGTCGGGCGACCAATGCGGGTGACCCTTGTTGCCGGAGTCGAAAGTGAGCTGGCGCGTGCTGCCATCGGCGAGGTCGAGCACAAACAACTGATAGACGCCGTCGCCAGAGCGCGTGCTGGCAAAGACGATCAGCGAACTGCCGCCGAGCGGCGTGGGCAAGGCGGTCGGCGCCGCGGTTTCGGTCGGCGCGAGAGTGGGCGCGGGAGTGGCCGTGGGGATCGGCGCCGCAACGGGCAGCGCGGTGGGCGAGGCTTGCGGCAGCGGGCTGGGACTGTCGAGGGCGGTCGGCACAAGCACCACCGGCGTGAGCGGAAGGTCGGCCAGCGGCGGGTTGAGCAAGTAGAGCAGCGCCATCACCGCGAGCCCAGTCAGGACGGTGAGGCTCAGGAGCACCGCAACCACCCACGGGAAACGGCGCGCGGGTTTTGAAGGAACAGCCGCGGTGGCGGCCACGGATAAAGGCGATGCGATCGGCTTGCGGATGGTGGCGTTCGGCGACGGGGCGGCCGGACGCGGGGGGGGCGGCGGCAGGCCGCGGCCGAGCAAGCCCTCGTAGAATTCGACGGTGGAGGGGTAACGGTCTTCCGGGTTGAGTTGCAGGGCGCGCGTCAGGGCGGCTTCGACGGCCGGGCTGACTTTGGGGTTGACCTCGCTCGCCGGACGAATATTCGATTGGCCGAGGGTGCGCTCAAGGCTGTCGGGCGGGATGGTGCCGGTGAGCAAGGTGTAGAGGGTAGCGGCCAACGAATACTGATCGCTGCGCGAGTCGGTTGGCCGGCTGCCATATTGTTCGGGAGGCGCGAAGCCCGGGGTCAGGCTGCGCGCGCCGGTCGAGGTCCCGCCGCCCACATCCGCCACCTTGGCGATGCCGAAATCCACCAGGATCGGGTGTCCGTCGGGCGTGAGCTTGATGTTGGCCGGCTTGATGTCGCGATGGATGACGACCGGCTGGCGCGTATGCAGGTAGGAGAGCGCGTTGCAAATTTCCTTGGCCCAGGCCAGGACCTGCGGCTCGGCCAGCGGGCTCTCGCGCTCCAGGCGCGTCTTGAGGTCCTCCCCGGCCACGTAGTCCATGACCAGGTATTGGCGTGAGCCGATGACGAAGTGGTCGGTGACGCGCGGGAGATTTCCATGGCGCAGCGAGGCCAGGAGCACCGCCTCACGCTTGAACTGGCGGATGGCTTCGCCCGCCGAGTTCAGGTTCTCTTTGATGGCGACCGGCGTGGAGAGGACAAGATCGTAGGCGCGGTACACCGCGCCCATGCCGCCCCGGCCCAGCAGTCCCTCGATCCGATACCGGTTTTGGAGGAGTTCCCCTACCGAGAGCGTCATGGGCGCGATTTTAGCGTCAAAGCGGCGGAAGGACAAATGCTACGGTGGAGGACTAGCCGGCCTCCACCCGTTCGATATCGGGGAAGAACTGGCGCACGGTGCCTTCCACCCAGCCGTGCAGTGTGGCCGGAGAGAGCGGGCAACCCAGGCACGCGCCGCCCATCTTGACCTTGAGCACGCGCCCGTCAAAGGAGACGAGCCGCACCGAGCCGCCATGGTAGTGCTCGATGTAGGCGCTGAGCGATTCAAGCAGCGCTTTCATGCGCTGCTGAGGGGTCGCATCGGGCGGCACGGCGGGCGTAGGTTGGGCCATCGGGCCTCCTTATGAGCGCGGCTGTGGCTGCATGCCCTGATGCAGCATAGCCAGCACTTGCGCATGCGTGGCCTGCAGCCGTTCGGCGATTACTTCTGCCAGGCGCTCAAGGATCAGCACGCCGGTTTCTGGATCGGTCTCGCACAGTCGGCGCAAGGCCGCGCCCGAGATGACCAGGACCTCGCTGGGCTCCCGACAGATGGCCCCTGAAGTATAACGCCCCCGCCCGAGGGCGGCCGACCAGCCAAAGACGCCGCCCGGCTCGAGCACCGTGACGACAATCGGGTCGCCGTCGTCGGGCTTGAAGCGGATCGTGACTTTGCCGCGCAAGAGAAGGTAGAGATGAGTGGCCGGCTGGCCCTGGCTGAAGATGAGGTCGCCGGTTTCGAATGCGGTTCGTGTGCCCAGGCGCGTGATGAGGTCCCGCTTGTGCGGGTCGAGACCGCGGAAGAGATCGAAGCGCGACAACTCTTGCTCAGTCATGGGATTGCGGTCGGAAACCCTCGGTGAGTGTCCTCAGAGTCTATGAAGAGGCCGGCGAGGGACGAAGTGGCAATTGTCCTGATTCGGACATGACAAGCCGGAATACGGAACCCACATTCGGGACGAGTCACCTACAGACCAGCGCATGGGGTGGGGGCAAGGCGTGGGGCGGCGCGGCCGCCTCCGCCGAAGAACTCGGTAACTCGGCTTCATCCCATGAGAGCACTCGCTGATATGCGTACAATGGAGGCATGCGGGGATATCGCGCGATGGAAAGGGGGCGGGCAGGATGCTGGCCTACGTCTTGAGCGGCGGGGGAAGCCTGGGCGCGCTGCAGGCGGGAGCGCTGGAGGTGTTGCTCGAGCGCGGCCCGCGGCCGCAGATCGTGGTGGGCACCTCGGCCGGTGCGTTGAATGCGATCTTCGTCGCCGCCGACCCGACGCCGCAAGGGGCGCGCGCGATGCAGCGAGTATGGCAAGGAGCGCAGCCGGCGCGGCTTGGGCCGCCAGGCGTGTTCACCCTGGCGCGGCGATTCATGTTTGGCCGCGAGAGCCTGTTCTCGAACGATCGCCTGCGCGATTATCTCGCGCGCTCGTTGCCGCTGGGGCTGGGCACCTTCGGTGAGGTGTATGAGCGCACGGGTGTGCGCGCGCTGACGGTGGCGGTGGGGCTGCGCAGCGGGCGGGTGCGCGTCTTCGGCGAAGAGCGCGGCGACCGTTTGATCGACGGGGCGATGGCCTCGACCGCGCTGCCGCCGTACTATCCACCGTGGTCTGTGGGCGACGAGCGCTACCTGGATGGCGGCGTGCTCTCGAACCTGCCGCTGGAGGTAGCCATGGCGCACGGCGCGGGCGAGGCGGTGGTGCTCGACCTGCACGATGCCGCAGCCCGCCCGGCTTCCACCTCGATGCGCGACATCGGGCTCGCGGCGATCGGGATCATGATCCGGCGCCAGACCGAGGCCCAGATTGAGGCCGCGCGCCAGGCGGGGCTGCGCCTGCATCACCTCTCGCTCTCGGCGGGCGGGGTGCCCTTCTTCGACTTCTCGCATGTGGATGAACTGGTGCGCCTGGGGCGCAGCGCGGCGGAGGATTTCCTGCTGCGCAGCCCGCAGCGCTTGCCCGGCGGCCCGACCTGGCGCTACCGCTGGCGGCGGTTAACCGGGCGCGGGCCGCGGCGGCCGCGCTGGTAGCGTTGCGCCGGGAAGACCCGCGCTCGAGGTGATGCTGATGCCCACAACTCGCGCAAAGAAACCCGCGGCGGCCCAGGCCGCATCGCCGCGCACGCTGCCTAACAAGCTCAACGACCTCGCCCCGCGCGACTGGCTCAAGTTCCAGAAATCATGGTTCATTCACAACCCGCCGCCGCGGCGGCGAGGCGTGTTGGCGCATCCGGCAAAATTCCCCGAAACGCTGGTGTGTGAGTTTGTCAAGTTCTTCACCAAGCGCGGCGGCTGGGTGTTCGACCCGATGCTGGGGACGGGCAGCACGCTGGTGGCGTGCCTGCAGGCGGGGCGCAATGGGGTGGGCATCGAGCTCAACCCGCGCTATGCGGAGATTGCGCGGGGCGAGGTGCAGGCGGCGCGCGAGGCGGCCGGCCGCACAGCGGCGCGGCTGCGGGCGGAGGTGATCGAGGGTGACGCGAGCCAGGCGCTGCAGCTCGTGGCCGCGCGTGAACTCCCGCCGATCGATTACATGATCACCTCGCCGCCGTATTGGGACATGCTTCGCGCGCGGGGTGCGGCCACGCAGCGCGCGCGCCGGGCCGCGCCGGAGCTGGATGTGTATTACTCGGAGGATGCCCGCGACCTGGGCAACGTGAGCGATTACCAGGCGTTTCTCGCCCGGCTGACCGCGCTGTATGCGAACTTGCAGCCGCTCTTTCGCCCGGGCGCCTATCTCACGATCATCGTCAAGAATGTCAAGAAGGGTGGCACGATTTATCCCTTGGCGTGGGATTTGGCGCGCAATCTCAGTGCGACGTATGCCCTCAAAGACGAGCGCATCTGGTGCCAGGATAACGTGCGTCTCGCCCCGTACGGCCTGGGCAGCGCCTGGGTGTCGAACACGGTGCATCATTACTGTTTGCAGATGAGGCGGGAGTAGGGTGAGCGGCACAAGTCTTCGGCGGCTGGGCCTCGGCGGCCTGCGTCCCCGCTCTGGGTGGTAAACCCATGCAGATCAAGGACTTGACCGCAGCCGACGTGCATGCTGTTGAGCAGGCGGCGGCCCTGCTGGTCTTGGGCTTCAAGGAGCATTGGCCAAAGGCATGGCCGACGCACGAGGCGGCGCGGGCCGAGGTTGGAGAGTCCTTTGGGCCAGGCCGCATTAGCCGCGTCGCGCTCGACGAGACGGGCAGCGTGGTGGGCTGGGTCGGAGGCCTCCGCGGGTACGGCGGAGAAGCGTGGGAACTCCATCCGCTTGTGGTCCATCCGCGACACCAGGGCCAGGGCATCGGCCGCGCGCTGGTGACCGATCTGGAAGCGCACGTGCTTTCGCTGGGCGGTCGGACGGTCTATCTTGGAACGGATGATGAAGACGGCATGACCACGGTCGCGCACATGGATCTTTACCCGCAGGTGCTGCAGCACCTGACTCGAATCAGGAATCTGAAGCGCCATCCCTACGAGTTCTACCAAAAGCTAGGCTACGTGATCGTAGGGGCCATTCCGGATGCCAACGGCCTAGGCAAGCCGGATATTCTCATGGCCAAGCGATTGAGAGGTTAGCCGGGGCCGCGCCCCGAGGGCGCGCGACTGCCTTTCGGGGAGGGCATGCTGTGAGTCTCCATCGCGAAACTGACATCCGGTGACCCGCATCACTCTCTGCGACCACGGCCCATGGGGCTCTCCTCGCCGCGCGAGCCCTGAAAGCACTCGGGGAGGCGAGGCCTTCCCGCCTTCTCGTCGGGCATCACCGGCTTCGCTCGCCCCTCCCACTTGCACCACACCTCTCTCTCGGGTATCCTAGATGCACCTCCCGAAGGAGCCGCGCCGAATGTATATCGCCATTGAAGGGGTCATTGGAGTCGGGAAGACCACCCTCGCCCGCCTGCTGCAACCCATCTTCTCATCGGAGGTGTTGCTGGAGGTGTTCGAGGAAAACCCCTTTCTGAAACTCTTCTACGGCGACCGCGAACGCTACGCCTTTCAGACCCAGATCTTCTTTCTGCTCAGCCGCTACTCGCAGCAAAAGCACGGCGTGCCCGAGGCTCTGGAGAAGGGGCCGCTCATCTCCGACTACACCTTCGCCAAGGACGCGCTCTTTGCGAGCATCAACCTGCGCGGCGGCGAGATGGAGATGTACCAGCGCGTGCACGAGGCGCTGGCCGAGCGCATCCCCGACCCGGACTTGATCGTCTACTTGCGTGCGACGACGGATGTGCTCATGCAGCGCATCGCCCTGCGCGACCGGACGTACGAACGGCAGATGGACCGTGCTTACATCGACGAACTCAGCCAAGCCTACGATGAGTTCCTCAGCGGGCCGCTGCGCGCGGTGCCCGTGCTCACGGTGGATACCAACCGGCTCAACTTCGTCACCCAGCCGGAGCATCTCGAGTTCATTGCCGACCGCATCCGCGCCGCGCTGGGCCTGGTACCCTACCAGCCGACGCTGCCGCTCTCGGGGATGAACGACCTGACCGATCTGGCGAGGCGCCCATGACCAAGCGTTTCATTGCGGTGGCCGGCAGCATCGGGGCCGGCAAGTCGTCGCTGGTGCACCGGCTGGCCGAACGCCTGGAGTGGCAGCCCTTCTTCGAACCGGTTGCGGAGAATCCCTACCTGGCTGACTTCTACCGGGATATGGCCGCGTGGGCCTTTCATTCGCAGGTCTTCTTCCTCTCCAACCGCTTGCGCAGCCTGCGCCAGATCGTCGAACACCCCAATTCGGTGGTGCAAGACCGCTCGGTGTACGAAGACGCGGAGATCTTCGCCACCAACTTGTACCGCCAGGGTTTCATGTCGGAGCGCGACTATCAGTCGTACCACTCGCTGTACGAGTCCATTCTGCCCTTCCTGCCGGCGCCGGACCTGGTGGTCTATTTGCGGGCGAGAGTGGACACATTGCAGGGGCGCATCCTGCGCCGCGGGCGGGATTTTGAACGCAAAATCCCGCGCGCCTACCTGGAGGCGCTCGACGCGTTGTATGAGGAATGGCTGGGGCGCTTCAACTTGTGCCCGGTGCTCATGGTGCCCGCCGACGATCTGGATTTCGTGCGCCATGCAGCTCACCTCGACCTGGTGCTGGCCAAGGTCAAAGAACGATTGATGGGCCAGACGGAAGTCATCTTCGAGGCCGAAGAGCTGGCCAGCATCAACTCGCACCTGCCGGGCGAGGGGCCGTGAATCGCCTCGCGCGACCGGAGCCGCCGACGGCCTATGCTATACTGGCCGCGCTCGAGGTCTAACCCATGGACGAGCAGGGCGTCGCCCGCGATCGCCTCCATCTGGACCTGCTGTACCACATCAGCCGAGAGCTGGCCGGCCACCTCGAGCTCTCCGAAGTCATCAGCCGCACGCTCGATCTCATACAAAAAGCGCTCAACGCCTCCGGCGGGAGCATCGCCGTCCTGGACGAGGATGGCCTGGTGGTGGATGCAGCCCTGACCGTGGGCGGCGTGCTGCATGCCAACGCGGCCAAGCAGCTTGCGCCGGTCTTGAGCCTGGGCCTGGCGGGCTGGGTCATCAGCAACGGGCGCGCGGCGCTGGTGGCCGACACCCAGACCGATCCGCGCTGGATCCCCTCCGACCCCAACCAGTACCGCGAAAGCGCCGGCAGCGTGGCCCCCACCCGCTCGGCCGTCTCGGCGCCCTTGCCCGGGCGCGAAGGCGTGGTGGGCGTGATCACCCTGGTCCATTCCGACACCGATCACTTCACCGGGCAGGATCTGCGCCTCTTGCAGTCCACCGCCGAACATGTCGGCCTGGCGGTGGAGAACGCGCGCTTGTTTGCCGCCGAACGCGAGCGGCGCATTCTGGCCGCCACCCTGCAGGAAATGGCGCGCACGATCAACTCGTCGCTCGTGCCGGACAAGGTCTTCGCGATGGTGCTCGAGCAATTGGCGGGCGTCATCCGCTTCGACTCGGCGATGATGTATCTCCTGGAGGGCCGGACGCTGCGGGTGGTGGCCTCGCGCGGCTTCACCCACGCCGAGACCCTCAGTCAGGAGCCGCTGCAATTCAACCCCAAGGATCCGTGCTGGCAGGTGTTGCGCGACCGAAGGCCGATCGTGCTGGACGACCTGCAATCCACGGCCGGCTGGACTCCGGTGCAGGACGTGCCGGAGACCCGCGAAACGCGCGCCTGGATCGGGGCCCCGCTCCTGGTGAACGAGCAGCCGGTGGGCCTGCTGTCGATCCATTCCAAACAAAAGGGAGGCTACCGCGAGCGCGATGCCGAGGTGGTGCTGGCCTTTGCCGATCACGCCGCGACGGCGGTGGTCAATGCGCGCCTGTATGCCGCCAGCCAGCAGCAAACGCGCACCATGGCCGCGCTGGCCGGCACCTCGCGGGTGGTGGTCTCGAGCCTGAACCTGGAGGAAGTGCTGCAGCAACTCCTCTCGCGTACGGTCACGCTGCTCGAGGTGGAGGCCGGCTCGATCGCCCTGGTGGATGAAGCCAGCGGGGAACTGGTGTTCCGCCAGGCCACCGGCTCGCACGGCGCCTCAGTCAAGGGCATGCGCGTCCGTCTGGGCGAGGGCGTGGCCGGGTGGGTGGCGCAGAATGGCCGCGCGCTGGTTGTGCCGGAAGCGCGCGTCGACCCGCGGGCGCTGACCCAGGTGGAAAGGCAGCCCGGGTTCGTGGCGCGCGCCGTGGCGGCCGCACCGATCCAGTTGCGCGGCAAGGTGCTGGGCGTGATCGAGGTCATCAACCCGCACCGCGGGCGCTTCACCAACCAGACGCTGCAAGTGCTCGAGTATCTCACCGGCCTGGCGGCCACCGCCATTGCCCACGCGCAGATGTATGAGACGGCCCATGCCGCCGAAGACCGCTACCTGACCTTGTTCCAGGACAGCATCGACCCGATCCTCATGACCGACCTGGACGGGCATATCACCGACGCCAACCAGCGCGCGCTGGATTACACCGGCTACTCGCGTGAGGAACTACTCAAGCTGCGCATCCAGGCGCTGCACCCGGTGCACACCGGCAAGCTCGGCCAACGATTCTCGGATATGAGCCCGGGCGAGGTGCGCTCGTACGAGAGCAAACTGCGCACGCGCGGCGGCAGCCAGATGCCGGTGGAGTTTCATGTCAAGCGCATCCCTCACGGCGAGGAAGCCTGGGTGCAGTGGATCGTGCGCGACATCGCCGAGCGCGCCTCGCTCGACGAGCTGCGGGCCGACCTGACCTCGATGCTGTTCCACGACATGCGCTCGCCGCTGGGCAGCATACTTTCCAGTCTGCATCTCCTCTCGGAGAGCCTGCCACCCGACGAAACGGTGCGCTCGGTGATGGCCATTGCGCTGCGCTCGGCGCGCCGCCTGTCGCGCATGATCGATTCGCTCCTCGACCTGCACCGCCTGGAGGAGGGCCGCGCCGTCATCCGCAAGGAGAAGGTATCCCTGGCTGCGCTGGCCGCCGACGCGGCCGAAGAAGTCCATCCCTCGGCGGAGGGCAAGAATATCTCGCTCGAACTCGCCCTGCCCTTGCGCCTGCCGGCCGTGGATGCCGACAGCGACATGCTGCGGCGGGTGATCATCAACATGCTCGAGAACGCGATCAAGTACACACCGGGCGGCGGCAACATCCGCGTCGGCGCGCAGGTCGTCGAAACCTCGGTGCGGGTGACGATAGCCGACAGCGGACCGGGCATCCCGCGCGAGGAGATGCACCGTATCTTCGAAAAATACGGGCGGGTCGAGCGGGTCGGCGCGCCCAAGGGCCTGGGGCTGGGGCTCGCCTTTTGCCGCATGGCGGTCAAGGCCCACGGCGGACGCATCTGGGCCGAATCCCCGCCGGGCGGCGGCGCCGCCTTCCATTTCACGCTGCCGCTGCCGGCCGCGGGTGATGAAGCGCGGGCGGGCGCACCCGAGGCGCCGGCTGCTGCGCAAGCCTAGAGCGCGGCTTTAGAGGAGTGCATGGCGAAGCTACCCATTAACGTGGTGAGCGAAACGCGGTGGCGCGGCCCGGCGACGGCCGCCATTCTCGGATCGCGCGGGACCGTGTGCCTGGATGCGCCCCTCCAGCCGCTGGAAGCCGACGAATGGATCGCCGCGCTGCGCGCACACGGCGCGGCGCGGCTGGCGTTCGTTGTGCAGATGGACTCCTCGGCCGAGCGGGCGGTGGGGGTGGCCAACCTGCGCGCCCTGCCACAGGCCGGGCAGCTGACCGTGGTGGCGCACCAGCACACGGCGGAAGTCATGCGCGCCTCGCCCGACTCCCTGCGCACCGGCGCGGTATTGGCCACGCTGGGGGCCGGGTTCCAGGGTGGCGAGTTTGCGCTGCCGCCCTGGGTGCGGCCGCAGGTGACTTTCACCGAGAGCCTCACCTTTCACTGGGATAAGACGACGGTCGAGCTGGTGCACGTGCCGGGAGTCAACCCGGGCGCGCTGTGGGTGCACCTGCCGCAGGAGAGGCTGCTCTTTGTTGGGGATGCCCTGGCCACCGACATGCCGCCCTACCTTGGAGAAGCGGATCTGCCGGCGTGGTTGGAGGCCCTGGCCCGGCTGCGCCGCGGGCCCTACAAAGAGGCGCGCCTTTTCAGTGCGCGCGGCGGGTGGGTCTCGCCGGCGCAGGTGACACGCTTCGCATCCTTCCTGCGTTCGGTGCAACACCGGCTCGAGACCCTCAAGTCGAAGAGCGAACCGCAGAAGGACCTGACCCGTGCGGCGGCTTCGCTCAGTGTCTATTTTCGATTTCCGCGGGAGCGCCGGCTGATGGTCGAATCGCGCCTGCGCCTCGGGTTGCAGGTGCTGTGGGAACGCGAGCACGGCTCGCTGCCCGGGCGCGCTTCGGGTAGCTAGTCCATCGGCCTCTCACCCTCCAATAACGGGAGTGCGCATGTTCGTGCCGCTCGTCGAAGTCACGCGTGGCCGCATCGTCGAGTCGTTGCATGTCGGGGCGATTGCGGTGGTGGACTCGCGCGGCCGCCTGATCGCTGCCGCCGGCGATCCAGCCTGGGCCACTTTCCTGCGCTCCTCCGCCAAACCCTTCCAGGCCCTGCCGCTGGTCGAGAGCGGAGCGGCCACGGCTTACGGCCTCGACGAACGCGAGCTGGCCGTGGCCTGCGCCTCGCACAGCGGCAGCCCGGCCCATCAAGAAGCCGTGCGCAGCCTGCAGCGCAAGGCCGGCGTGCAACCCGAGGATCTGTTGTGCGGCACGCATCCGGTGGGCGACCGGGCGGAGGCCGAACGCCTGATGCGGGCCGGGCAGCCGCCCACCTCGCTGCATCACAACTGTTCGGGCAAACACTCTGCGATGCTCGCGCTCGCCCGCTACCGCTGGGGCGGGGTCAGCTCGCCCGAGGGTCACTCCTACATCGATCCGGCCGGAGCGCTGCAACAGGAGATCCTGGGGGCCTTTGCCGCCATGTGCGCGGTGGATCCGGCCCAGGTCGAGGTGGGCATCGATGGCTGCTCGGCGCCCAATTTCGCGGTGCCGCTTGAACGCGCGGCCCATGCCGCCGCCCGCCTGATGGATCCGGCCGGGCTGGAGGAGGCGCGCCAGCAGGCGTGTGCCTCGATCACTGCCGCCATGATGACCCACCCCGAGATGGTGGCGGGCGAGGGGCGCTTCGATACAGTGCTGATACGCGCCGGCCACGGGCGCTGGATCGCCAAAGCCGGCGCGGAGGGCTATCAATTGATCGGGGTGCGGGCCGGGGCGGCCGGGCGCGGCGCGCCGGCGCTGGGCATCGCCCTCAAAGTGAGCGACGGCGACACGACAATGCGCACGGAACCCCTGGGCGAGAGCCCGGCACGTGCCGCACCGCTTGTGGCAATTGAAGTGCTGCGCCAACTGCGGCTGCTCGATGAAGAAGACCAGGTCGCACTGGCGGGTTTCGACCAGCGGCCGCTCACCAACTGGCGAGGCCTGACGACGGGTGAGATTCGACCAGCTTTCGTGCTCGACTAGGTTCGAGGTCGAAGCACAACAAAGAAGACGATCAGGCCGGCGCAACGCCGGCCTGAGTCTGTGTCCGCAGTTCTCACGACCGAAGCGCGAGCTTTAGAAGAGACCCGGCACATGCGTCGGTGTCGCCGTTGGGAGGCCGGGGATCTCGCACATGCCGGGTTCGCCGCCGTATGGCACAAAGCCGTATGCCAGCCGGCAGGTGTTGTCGAGCGCAAACAACTCCTTGAGCGGATACTGCTCTTTGAGCTCGACCAGCGGCGAGCCGGCCTGGTCCGATGAGAAGTGGTCGTTGTAATCGAACCACCCCGGCTGTCTCACGCCGCCGTCGGT
>CAYGXJ010000092.1:0-4011 GCA_964353865.1 uncultured Anaerolineales bacterium
ATCGCTTTCTATCGAATAGGCGACAGCACTTCCGCCGAGGCGCAATTCGGCGCCCTGACCAGCGCGACGGATCCAGTGCTGGTCTCGCGCGCCTGGTTCTGGGTGGGCAAGGCGCGCGCGGCGCGCGGCGACGCGGCGGGAGCGCAGGCGGCCTGGAGCGCAGGCGCAGCGGCCGACCCCACCGGCTACTATTCGGTACGCGCTGAAGACGTGCTGGCGGGGCGCGCGCCCTATGCCGGGGGCGCTGCACCCAACTTCGCATTCGACCTGCAGGCTGAAGCGCGCGAGGCGGAAACCTGGGTTCTGGCAGAATTTGCGCCGCCCACACCCGAGCCGGCGAGTGATGTGCGCGCGATGCTCGCCGCCGATCCGCGCTTCGTGCGCGGCCGTGCGCTGTGGGATCTCGGCCTCGCGGCCGAGGCGCGGGCCGAGTTCGACAGCCTGCGCCGCGCGCTCGTCCAGGATGGACCGGCCTCGTTCTACCTGAGCCGGATGCTGCTTGAAATTGGGGAATACCCGGGGGCAATCTTCGCCGCGCGCCAGGTGTTGGACCTGGCCGGCCTGGACGACGCGGGGACCCTCGATGCGCCGGCCTACTTCAACCATGTGCGCTTCGGCCCATATTTCTCCGAGATCCTCTTGCCCGAGGCGCAAGCGTACGAACTTGATCCGCTTCTGCTCTTCGCCGTCGTGCGCCAGGAGTCGCTCTTCGCCGTGACGGCGGTCTCGACCTCCTCCGCCCACGGGCTGATGCAGCTCCTGCCCTCAACGGCCGAAGACGTGGCCCGCTACCTTGGGCTGACGAATTATGCCCAGGCCGATCTGTACCGCCCGATGATCAACGTCAAGCTGGGCAGCGCGTATCTTGCACGCCAGCGCGACGCCTTCGACGGGCGCATCTTTGCGGCACTTGCCGCGTACAACGGCGGGCCGGGGAACGCCGCGGTCTGGCTCGACTTGGCCGGCCCGGATGACGACCTGTTGGCGGAGGTCGTGCGCTACTCCGAGACGCGCACCTATTTGCGGCGAATCTACGAGTTGTATGCCATCTACCGCGGGGTTTACGCGGGAGGGTAGATCCGCGAGCGCCTCTTATCTATCCCCTGAAAACCTCCTGCAGGCTGGCATCTCTCCGCCAGCAGGATCTCGTTGCTCGACGGGCCCTAACCCATGGTCCCCTGAGATCTCCCCCTTGACCTAATCGTAGTGTGATGTATAATGTGATGTATATTAGGGCGAGGCATGGCACAGATGATACGCAAGCAGATTTACGTCCGCAAACAGCAGCAACAGCTCCTCAAGCGTCTGGCCAAAGCGCGCGGGGTGAGCCAGGCTGAGATTATCCGCCAGGCGCTTGACGAGCAACTCGGCGCCCGCGTGCAGCCAACGCTTGTGCGGGATCCTTCCGCGCTGGAAGCCGTGCTGCGCTCGGCTCTTGCACGGCGCCGGCACGGCACGGCCGGCGCGCGCTACGAATGGGATCGCGAGGCCCTGTATCTTGACCGCACGCCTTTCCCGCCAGCGCCGGACCGCTAAGCCATGCCCCTGCTCATCGACACGAACCTGCTGGTGTACGCCTTCGATCAGAACGATCCAGTGCGCCAGGATCGGGCAGTAAATCTCCTCCGGGAGATCGAACTGCGAGGCATCGGCCGCTTGAGTGTCCAGGCGCTGGCCGAGTTCTACAGCGCCTCGACCCGGCGGCTGCGCCCTCCCCTTACGCCCGATATGGCCTTCGATCATATCGAACGCCTGGCGCGTGCCTTTCTCATCCTTGACCTGACACCCCAGGTGGTCCTGGAGGCCGCCCGCGGCGCGCGCGATCACCAACTGAACTACTGGGATGCCCAGGTGTGGGCGATCGCCCGGCTCAACCAGATCGCGATCGTGTTGAGTGAGGATTTCAGCGCGGGTGCCTCTTTGGAGGGCGTGCGCTTTGTCAATCCATTGGCTGCTGAGTTTGACCTGTCGGCATGGGATCACGGATGACCTGGCGCGGCGTCCCGTGAATTCCGCGAAGGGCGGGGGTCATTGCTCTTGACACAGCCCGGCTTGGCCTCCTCCGCGCTCGGGCGGAAGGGAAGCGAACCCCCGGGAATCTCCTGCTCATGCGAGCCTTGGTCGTTTTCCCAGAATGACCTCGACTGTCCGCGGCATTCGCTTGTGAGTCACCGCGGGCTGGGCAGCGCGCATCTTGCCCGCCAGCGCGACGCGTTCGACGGGCGCATCTTTGCGGCGCTGGCTGCGTACAACGGCGGGCCGGGGAATGCCGCGGTCTGGCTCGACTTGGCCGGCCAGGATGACGACCTGTTGGCGGAGGTCGTGCGCTACTCCGAAACGCGCACCTACTTGCGGCGCATCTACGAGTTGTATGCCTTCTACCGCGGAGTTTACGCGGGAGGGTAACTAGCCAGCGGCGTTCGGCGGACGGTCCCGTCGCAGCGATGGGATCGCTGACGTTTCGGTGCGGAAGCGTAGTGAATGCGTTCGGTCGATCGGTTGGACTTTCGCGAGAGGCTCATGCCCATCCGTTCGGTCGTCGTCCTGCTCCATCAAAACGATCAGGGTTTCCAGGGAATTCACTACCTGATCAAACCGCTGATCGAGGCCTGGCAGGCCGCCGGGATTCAAGTGGACGTGATGCGCGGTCTCGGCCGCCGGCCGCCGGCGGACGTGCTCGTCCCCCATCTCGATCTGACGATCACGCCGCGCCCCTATCGTCGATTCTTCGACCGCTATGCGCTAGTGGTCAACCGCCAATTGGTGGACATCTCCAAGTCGCGCATCAGCACCAACCTCGTTGGGCCGCACGACTCCCATGCCGGTCCGGTGATCGTCAAAACCGACCGCAACTACGGCGGGCTCCCCGAACAGCATTTGACGCCCGGCTCGCCTCTCACCCGCGCGTGGCATGCGATCGCCGGCCGCCCGAGCCCATCGAGCAGAGCGGCGCCTTTGGAAGCTAGCGGCTGGAAACACCTCGAAGCGTTGGAGCCCAGCGCCTATCCGGTGTTCTCGTCGCTGGGCGAGGTGCCGCGCGAGGTATTCGCCAACCACCGCCTGGTCGTCGAGAAGTTCATCCCCGAGCGGGATGGCACGGGCTTTGCCATCCGTTACTTCTACTTTCTCGGGCAGGCCAGCCTATGTTACCGGCTGCGCTCGACCGAACCGGCCACCAAGTTCAGCAATGCCCACAGCATCGAGCGAGTGCCGGCGCCAGTGGCCCTCCAGGCCTACCGCCTGCAACACGGCCTGGACTTTGGCAAGATTGACTTCGTCATGCGGGATGGGGAGCCGGTTGTTCTGGATGTCAATCGCACGCCGGCTCTGCGGCCCGACGCTCAGGCCCTGGCGGGCGAGATCGTTGCGACGCTGGCTGGGGGCCTGCAATCGCTCGTCAATGGATAGGCGGCGGACATGCCATTGTCAGCCGGCGTCCCCCCTCTGTAGGACCGGCTTCACCAGTCCCCGAACTTGACGCGATGCGGCGACCTCGCCACATGCTTGCTCCCGTCAATTCGACTCAAACGAAAGCGGGGCGGCCTCACCATGGGACCGCCCCGCCCCTGCTTTGAAGTGCGGCCAGACGAAAGCCGCCCGCCGGCGCTATCGCATGATCAGCGGCAGGAAGACCGAACGCACTCCGACCAATCGAAACACCTGATCAGGCGCACCCGCATCGATCGCGCAAGTGGCGCCTCGCGACTCCCAGGCTGGGCAGACTCCAAACCCACCGCCCGGATTCTGCCAGGCAGCTGGGCTGTTGACCGAGGTCGTGCGGTTGCTCCACCCCCATTGGCCATACGGGGAGAAGTCCATGACGGCTTGAACAGAAATCCAGTATGGCCCGGAGGTGAGCACCAGAGGAGCAATGGGGATGGCCAAGTCACCAGGTTCCGGGCCGTAGTAGGGAAGGATACCGGTCCGCGAGGCGATCAAAGTGTAGGGAAGGCCGCCCAAGTCCCTGTAAACGAAAACGTTGACGGCAGCGACAGGGCCTGATCCACCCCA
>CAYGXJ010000093.1:0-3646 GCA_964353865.1 uncultured Anaerolineales bacterium
GACCGACCCATGCCCGCATGTTAGAATGCTGCGCACTAGGCGCCCGGTTGGGCGCTTGCCATCTCGGGCCCCCATCGTCTAGCGGCCCAGGACGTGGCCCTCTCAAGGCCAAAACACGAGTTCGAAACTCGTTGGGGGCACACCGAATCCACCTCGCCGGCGGATTCGCCATTTCAGGCAGATCTCAATTCATGGTCGCCTCGCCGAGCCGACCCCCGACAGAGTGAAGAAAGAGTGAGTCCGTCGTTGCGCGCCTCGTTCTGCAGCGCGCGGCCGCGCGGGAGCCGTCTGAACTGTGGACGGTCCTTGATTGCTGCGTTGCACAGCTTGGCTGCGCAACACTACTCGCAATGACCTATGGGGCAGGTTGTGGCGTGCCCCGACAAGGGCTGCGCCGGGATCGCGTTGACGAAATGGCCAATGCACTGCCGGAGCCCACAATGCCAAGGTCCTCCTGGCAAATCGGCATCAGGCGCTGCCCTTGTTTGTCCGGCACACAATGACCAAATTGCCGCTCGAGACTGCGTCGAACGCCGACCCGGACATATCCCCGAAGAAGGCGAGCGATGCAAACCCGGACTCCGAAAGAGCTTTCGCAAGCTCGGCCTGAGGCTGCGCCCGCAGCCGCGTCGAGACCGGCGCTTGCTCCCATGCTGCGCTTGCCTCGCGCCGCAGCGTGATGACGTTGAAGGTGAGCAACCCGTCCGGGTCGAAATCGTAGAAACGGACGAAGAGCCACTCGCGCTCGCCTTCGCGGCGCATCTGCGGTTCCATCCAGCGTTGGCGGGAGGCGAGCACGGCATCGAAGTTGCGGTTCTGGACGATCAGCACGCCGTCCGGGCGCAGGCAGGCCCCGAAGTCATCCAGCGTTCTGGTCAGGTGCGCGGGATCGAGCACGTGCGGCAGGGAGTTGCCGAGACAAACGATGGCATCGAAGGAGGCCCGGCCGTAGGCCGACGCCAAATCGCCGAATCCCGCCTGCCTGAATCCTGCAGTCACGTTGGCTTCGCGCGCGTTGGCCGTGGCTCGCGCGACCATGCTCGCGCTCAAATCGGCCCCCGCCACGTCGAATCCGTGCTGGGCAAGAGCGATCGCGTGCCGGCCTGTCCCGCACGCCGCATCCAGTACTCGGCGCGCGCCCGACGCGGTGAGTTGGCTGAGCAGGAAAGGCAGCTCGAGCTTCAGCCGTCCGGGCCAATCGACAAAGCGATCGTAATCCGAACTGAAGGCGTCGTACATCTTCACCGTCCGTGAATCAACTCGGGGAGGCAGCGGGTGCAAACCCACAGACTTTGGCCGCCTCGGCGGCAGGGAAGCAAGACGCGGTCTTCCTCGCTCTGCCCGCACAAGAAACACGTCTGCCGAATGAAACGGGGCTCGTGGCCGTCGTGTGATGCCGCCGCTGCCAGCGCGTCGAACTGCGGCGCTTCGCGCAATTCCACGCTCAGCGCGCCGGTCGGGCAGATGCCGAGGCAGAACCCCGCCCCGTCGCACAATTCCTCGCGCAGCACCTTGGCCTTGCCGTTCACCAGGGCGATGGCTCCCTCCACACACGGAGTGACACACGCCCCGCATCCATCACACAGCGCCTCGTCGATATGCACGATCTGTCGGGTTGCCACCAGTTCACCTCAGTCATGCCGGAAATGGCGTGCCGATCTCGCAGGCTTCGCCCGCACCGAGAGGCGAGCTGCCCCTTAAGCATACCCTGGCTGGCAAACATTGCGTGTGACCCAAGTCAAACTCGAGCTGGATGCCGATTGGGCTGGCCGCCCTGAGCAACTTGTCCACGCCTCCGCCGGTCGAGGGCCACCAACTCTCCGGGCGGCGTTTTGGCAGAACTGTCGCGGGATGGTACAGTTGGCCGAGTGACGCAGTGCCGGCTCGCGTACCAGCGGCGAAGTTGTCTCCTCCACCTCACGAAATGACGCGCTGAGGATCTTTTCGATGCCTGACGAAATCGGAACGGCTCGCGCTCGGATAGCCGATCTTGGACGGCTTCTTTATCAACGCCACCTCACCGACACGGCCGGCGGCAATATCAGCGCCCGCGTAGGCGGTTGCATCTGCATGACGCCGATGTACGCCGGCGGCCGCTGTCATTGGGACCTCCGCCCCGAGCAGGTGCTCGTGCTCGCACTGGATGGCCAGAAATTGGAGGGTGAGGGCGAGATCTCGCGTGAGGCGCAGGTCCACCTGCGACTCTACGGGCAATTCGCCTCGGCCGGCGCGGTGGTTCACAGTCACGCGCCCAACGCACTTGTGTTTGCGGCTGTGGGCCTTCCTGTGCCACCGGTGCTCGAATATGTCCAGCGCTTGGGGCCGGTTGGCATCGCGCGCTACGCTCCCACGCACACTGCACTCCTGGCCGAGAACGTGGCGGTGGCGTTGGCTGCCTTTGGGAATCAGCGCACGCCGTATGCGGCCGCCACGATCGTCCCCGGCCACGGGTTGTTCGTCGTCGCGCGCGATCTGGACACGGCCTTCGATGTGACCGAGCGCATTGAGATCACCGCACGCACCGTTCTGCTCGGGTCGCTCTTGGCTGGCGATCGGGCCTGGATCGAGGACGCCCAGGCCGCGCTGGCGGCCGGCCGCGCGGCCGAAGTGCCCGAAGTCTGATCCTTTCCGCGAGCGTAGCTGCATGGTAGTCACCGTCACTCCAAACACCGCCATCGACCGCACGCTGTTCGTGCCGCATTTCGAGCTCGGGCAGACTCTGCGCGCCTCGCACGAGGCGATCGGCATGGGCGGCAAAGCCGCCGACGCCTCATGGATTCTTGGTGAGCTTGGGCAACCCAGCCTGGCGTTGGGCTTTGCCGCCGGCGAGACCGGGCGCCGCATGGAGGCCATGCTGCGCGCCCGCGGAGTGAAGACAGACTTCATCTGGGTGCAGGGGTCCACGCGCGAGAACGTGTTGATTGTGCCTGAAGACGGGAGCGGCCAGACGACCATCACCAGTGAATTGCTGCTCGTCACACCGGCCGACGTGGCTAGGCTTTCATCGAAGGTCGAATCTGCGCTACCCGGCGCCTCGTGCCTGGTTCTGGGCGGCAGCGTTCCGCCCGGTGTTCCGCCAGCGATGCACGCGCAGTTCGTGCGGGCCGCTCGTGCCGCCGGTGTGGCGTCACTTTTCGACGCATCGGGAGAGACACTGCGCGCGGGACTAGAGGCGCGCCCCACCGTGGTCAAATCCAATCGTGTCGAACTGGAGTCGCTGGCAGGAGAGAGACTCGCCACCCTCGAGTCGATCTGGAAGGCGATGCTCGCGTTGCATGAGCGCTATCGCAGTTGGCCGATTGTGACGCTTGGCCCCGAAGGTGGACTGGCCCTGACGCCGGAGGGCGGATTCTTTATCGCCGTTCCGCAGGTGAAGGCGGTGAGCACCGCCGGCGCCGGGGACGCGGTGTTGGCTGGGCTCGCCGCCTCGTATGCACGCGGGCAAAACATCGCGTGGGGGCTGCGCCTGGGTTTCGCTGCGGCCGCTGCGGTGTTGCTCACAGCGGCCACAGCCGACTGCCGCCGGGCCGATGTCGAGCGCCTGCAGCCGCAGGTCAACCTGCAGGCCTACCCCTAGAGGAGATGAAGGCGACCCGCGGCGAGCGTAACTCGCGGAGCGACAGTATTCGCGGTGCGGTAGAATCGC
>CAYGXJ010000094.1:0-33287 GCA_964353865.1 uncultured Anaerolineales bacterium
GATTGGGCCGCTGTCCATGGATCGCGCACCTACGAAAGGGGGCAGCGGACCCCGAGTGGCGCCGGCTCGCCTCGAAGCGGCACTCAGACGAGGACTTCGGTCTGGATTCGCATACTGGACCTTCCGTCTGCCTACCCCTAGCAGGGTGAGGAAAAACCGGGTTGCATAAGAATCTTCCGCCTGATAGCCTCTCGGGTTGGTGCGCTGTTGTGTCTCGCTAACACTTCTTAGCCACGCTTCGGGTCCTCCCACTCCATTCCATTCCATCCCCTCCGCGTGGACAACCTAACCGGAAGTGGCCAGGACGCCCAGATTCTTCAGTCGCACCAGGTTGTACACACCCATCGTCAACTCGAATATCCAATTCACCAGCCGGACCCCGCGGTGGCGAAGTTTCCGCAGCAGCCCGATGGTCTTCCCCCATCCGAACACCTCTTCCACACGCTTGCGCTTGCGCTGGCTGATGGCATACCCTTCATGCCGCGTGGTTCGCTCATCCAGCGCCGATCTGCGGTCTTCCCGCATCGCAATATGCGGAGTAACATGCCTCTGGCGCAAGGCCGCCACAAAGCCGCGGTCGTCAAACCCCCGGTCCGCCCCAAGCGTAATCCGCTTCGCCTGGGCCTTCCCTGGCCTGTCGGGCCAGGACAGGCTGCCATCGTCTCTCCTTCTCCACCATCGCCAGCCCGGCTTCTCGTTCAGCCGTTCCGCTGGCCCGGCCCACCTCCGCCTGCAACACCAAGCCGTTCCGATTGTCGATGAGCACATGGCCCAGATACGACAGCTTGGCTTCCTTGCCTTTCCCCTTCCGATACAGCCGGCTGTCCGGGTCGGTCCTGGACTGATGGGTATCGTTCCGCCGCTTTTCACCCTTGAAATCCACGGCCGGGTTCCCTGGGTCGTCATCCGTTTTCTCCGACCCCTTCTCCTCCTTGACCCGGAAGCTCTTCAGGCTGGCCCAGGCTTCCAGCTGGGTCCCGTCCACGCTGAAGTGCTCATCGCTGGCCACACCGCTCTCGTCGATGATCTGCCGAATCTCCTCAAAGAACAGCCGGGACACCTCGTGCTCCAGCAGCCGTTCCCGAGTCCCTGTCTGACGCCAGGCAGGTTGGAAAACACCGTCGCGTCCCAGACCGGTTCATCGGCTCGCAAACCGACAAACCATCGATAGGCCAGGTGGAATTCCATCTCTTCCATCAACAGTCGCTCACTGCGGATCGAATACAGGGTCTGCAACACCAGGGCTCGCAGCAAGTACTCCGGCGGAATGGACGGACGACCCGTCCACGAGTACATCTCGTCAAACGACGGCGACATCCGCTTCAACACCGGGTCGATCAAGGCCTTGATGATCCGCAGCGGATGATCCGCCGCCAGACGCTGTTCGATATCGAAGAAGAAGAAAGAAGGAACGATCTCGTTCTCGGGTCCGCGCATGTTAGCCCTCCATTGACAACGCCTTCTCTCTCCTTCAACACCCCAAGGCGCTTTTCGATTCGATCTTCACACTGCGTTTTTCAGCAACCTGCTAGGCTTGCCAGAGTCCTTGTTAGCCCGAAGTGCAAAGCAGCGGCAAGTTGAGATTCCGGCAACGTGGCTAGGTGAGCTAGAGGGGAGCATGGCAGAGGGGAAAGAAGGAGCGCATGCATGAGCTTGACAAGAAGCCGTGACGGGAATAGAATGGCGAGCATCTCGGATAATTAGCAATATGGCTAAGAAACTGAGTTGGACATTCGTTGACCGCACCATCCGCCGGAGCGGGATGCCCCTCTTCTCGCCCCAGGACCTGCGACACATGTTGAATGCGTCGGAGGTCTCGATTCGTTTCCTGCTCACTCGCGCCGTCAAGAGAGGCGACCTGCGGAAGCTACGCCGAGGCCTTTACGCGCTTCCCGACAACGCGCCCTCCGAACTGGAAACTGCTAATGCTCTCGTGAAGCCGTCCTATGTCTCGTTCCACTATGCACTCGCCTACTACCATCTGATTCCGGAAGTGGTGTACCGCGTGGCCTCGGCAACGACCCGCAACACTCGCCGCTTTGAGGTCGCCGGCACCGAATACTGGTATCACCACTTGAAACCCGGCGCCTTCGAAGGATACAAGCCGGAACAAGTCGCGGGCCGGACAGTGCTCATTGCCGAGCCCGAGAAGGCATTTCTAGACAGCGTCTATCTTGCCACGCTGCGGAACCTGGCGTTGCCGGAAAGACTGGACACGCGGTCTCTCGACTGGAAGAAGGTCGTCAGGCTCGGACGCCTCTTCGACCGGGAAGACTTGATGACCGCAGTTGAGAAGTACCGATGATCTCCCCGGAAACGCTGGCTCAGACTGCGAGGCGGAATCAGACGACGGAGCTCAACGTTGCACGTGAGTATTGCCAGCACTTGTTCCTGCGGGCGTTCTACAACGAGCGCGGGAGTGAGCGAGTGATGTTCAAGGGTGGCACGGCGCTGCGGATCGTCTATGGGAGCCCGCGCTTCTCCGAGGATCTGGACTTCTCCGGGTTCCACACCAGGGTCAGCGAGATTGAGGATTGGGTGGCTTCGGCTGCCAGTGAGATGGAACGCAATGCGATCCCAGTGTCGATTGTCGAGAGCAAGGCGACATCAGGCGGCTACTTGTCGATCATTTCCAGTCCTGTCCGCAACTTGCCCGTGCAAATCCAGTTGCAGGTCTCGCTTCGTCGCCGAGGCGACGTGAAGGGACGAGGTGTGCTCATCGCACCTGACCTTCTCCCCGCCTACACCCTCACGCAACTGCCCGAAGAGCTTCTCGTGCAAGAGAAGCTTGAGGCGCTCATGACGCGGCGCAAGCCGCGAGACTACTACGACCTCTACTTCATGTTGCGCAAAGGGTTGATCCCGACGAGCACGATGGGCCCGTTGAGCCGGGCAAGGGATGTGCTGATCAAGAGCAAGATCGACTTCATTCAGGACTTGGGGCCGTTTCTGCCCCGTAACCAGGCAGCGATTGTCAAGGAATTGTCCAAGATCTTGCTGGAAGAACTGGCGCGGCACGGGATCTGATCAACCGCCGCGGTTGGTGTTGGAAGGCGGCTCTTGCCAGGTGGAGTCGCGGTGGGTCTTAGTCAGGACCGCAGCCAAGCATCAAGCCCGTGATCCTCATGCTCGGCCACCAGATCCTCGGTCAGCATCTTGACGTACCTTGCGGTCATGCTCACGTCCGAATGACCCATTAGCCTCTGCAACGTGATCAAGTCCATACCATTCCTGAGTGAATGCCGTGCAAAGGTGCGGCGGAGGATATGAGGAGATACCAGGAACCCGACCCGGGCCACCAGTCGCGGAAAGATGCTGCGCATCCCGGGACCACACATCCTGTTTCCAAACCTCGTTTGGAACATGGGCGAAGCACTCTGGGTGCAGGAAAGGCTGCGTCGGTACGCAAGCAGAGCGCGCCTGGTTGTGGCGCCGATAGCCGCAACCCGGGCCTTGCCTCCCTTCCCCCGCCGGACGATCACCGCCCCGGTCGAGAAATCGACGTCTCCCCAGTTGAGCGCAAGCGCTTCCGCCCGCCTGATTCCACTGTCCGCCAGGAACAGGACCAGCGCCCGATCGCGCAGCGACTGGCAGGCCTTGATGACCCGTCGCAGCTCATGGATGGTCAGGGACGGAAGTTGCTTCTGGTCGACACGCGGCAGCTTCAGGTCGATTGGGGAAAGCAAGTACCCTTCCGAGTACCAGAACTGGAGCAGCGTCTTGGCGCCTCGGGCTTTGGCATGGAGGGTGGTGTCCTTGACTCCCTTCTCGGATATCTCAGCCAGCCAAGCCCTTGGGTGCGAGGCGCGGACTTCTGAGGGAAGGTGGATTCCCCGGGATTTCAGCCAGGAAACGAAGTGGCCGGCGGTGTACAGGTAGTGCTCCAAGGTCGCCGGGCTGCGTCGCAGCGCCTGGCGCGAGAGGTAGAAGTCTTCGAGCGCGGTGCGCAGATCAGCGGGTGCGGGGGCCCCAAATGGGGCTTCTTGAATTTCCGGAATAAAGTGCCTTTCGCGCATGATTCACGCTCCTGGGAGGGGCGTCATGCGCGAGATGCAGGTCAAAACAAGGGGGTTGAGCGGGTGACGGGATTCGAACCCGCGAATCCTTGCTTGGGAAGCAAGTGCCTTACCACTTGGCTACACCCGCGTGCCAAGCGATTATAACTAGGCGCCCGGGAGTGTCAAGCACTCGACGAGTCCTTTTCCTGCAAGCTGCGCCACAAGAGATACAACGCGGCGTTCACCCCCCATCGATCGGCACTCGGCGGCGGGCCGCCAAACGTGCGCGCCTTCGCCTCACGCTCGCCCGGCGCGAGGCGAAGGATGAAGATTTCGGACACGGGCGAGGCAGCACGCACCGAGAGACCTACGCCGATCGTCGCACCACGCACATCCATCCAGCGGCGCGTCTCCTGCTCAACGCTTTCGAGGCCCGCGGCCAACCCGGGCAGCGTGAGGCCGCCCACGAACGTCTCCGAGAACCCCGCGGCTGCACATCGTCCGCCGAGTTTTCCGCCGGTGCCCCATTCAACAACCGCGACGCGCGCACCCCTCTCAGCCGCCCTGCGCAGCGTGACCCCCTCCAGCGTTTCATCATCGGCACCAAACACGGCCTCCGGCAGGCGCCGCCGGATCTCCGCTTCGAGCCGGCCAATCTCGGCGGCAAGATCAGCCTCCCGTTCCCCCTTGGCCGTAATGCGCACATCGATAATCCCATTGTGCGCGGCCAGGCCGACGGTGGGGTTGCCGAGCGCCTCGAACTCGCCGATCTTCTCGTCGATGGCCGCCTCGCCGACGCCCGCCACGTGCAACACGCGCGAGCGAAACATTGCCCGCACGCCGAGCCGGCGGCAAAGATACGGAATAACCGCCTCGCCCAGCATGTGCTGCATTTCGCGCGGCACCCCGGGCAGCGTGAGCACGCAACTGCGCTCCGTTTCGACGATGAAGCCGGGCGCCGTGCCCACCGGATTGGCAATGGCCGTCGCCCCCTGCGGCATGTACGCCTGTCGGCGGTTGGTCTCCGGCGTAGCGCGCGCCCAGCGCGCCATGCGGTCCTGGATCTCCTGCCATAACTCGGGGCGGAACTCGAGCGGGCGTCCCGTGGCGCGCGCCATGGCCTCGCGCGTCGGGTCGTCGACGGTCGGGCCCAACCCGCCCGTGGTGATCACCGCCTCGGCGCGCGAGAGGGCCAGGCGCACCGCCTCGGCGATGCGTTCGGGGTTGTCGCCGACGGTCGTCTTCCAAAAGAGATCGATGCCCGCCTCGCGCAGCGCGCGCGCAATGAACTGGGCGTTGCTGTCGAGGATATCGCCGAGAAGCAGTTCGGTGCCGATGGTGATGACTTCGACCGCCATAGAGGTCTCCTGCGGCTGAGTGTATCGCACGCGGACGAAGCGCGAAAGCAGGCTCCCCGCCGAAGGTGCACAGCGGGGAGCGGTAGCGCGGGGCTGTGGGCGCCCGCGGGTCGAACTCACATCGAAAAGGGGCCCAGCCCTCGACCACCCTTGCGAGGGTTGCCCGGCCGCCGCGGTCGGCGGCTAGTCGATGCCGAGGTAAACCTTGCGCACCATCGGGTCGCGCTGCAATTCCTCGGCGGATTTCGCCAGCGCAATCTGGCCGGTCTGCAGCACGTAGCCGCGGTTGGCCAACTGCAGCGCCATGTGCGCATTCTGCTCGACGAGCAGGATGGTCGTGCCCTCGCGGTTGACCTCGCGCAGCGTGTCGAAAATGCTCTCGACCAGGATCGGAGCCAGGCCCATCGAAGGCTCGTCCATCAGTAGCAGACGCGGGTGAGCCATGAGGGCCCTGGCGGTGGCCAGCATTTGCTGCTCGCCGCCCGAAAGCGTGCCCGCCACCTGGCGGAAGCGCTCCTTGAGTCGAGGGAAGAGGCGCAGCACCATTTCCAAGTCCTCGTGAATGGCGCCGCGGTCGGAGCGGGTGTATGCCCCCAGGTCTAGGTTTTCGGCCACGGTCAGGCGCGAGAACACGCCTCGTCCTTCGGGGACCATGGCCACACCCTGGTTGACGATCTCGTGGGCCTTGGTGCGGGCCAGGTCCTTACCATCCAGCCAGACGCTCCCTGAACGAGGTTTCAGCAAGCCGACGATCGTACGCAGGGTGGTCGTCTTGCCTGCACCGTTGCCGCCGATCAGGGTGACAATCTCACCCGTCTCGACGGTGAGCGACACGCCTTTGAGGGCATGGATATTGCCGTAGTAGGTGTGGACGTCGCGGACTTCCAAAAGGGGCATCGCGGGCTCCTCGGCGTTCACGCGGGGGCTGGAGACTCGAGGCCGGCTGCCGCCCCGCGACCCAGGTAGGCTTCGACGACTCGCCGATCGTGCTGGACCTCTTGCGGTGTCCCCTCCGATATCTTTACACCGTAGTCCAGGACCGTGACACGCTCGGAAATCTCCATCACGACGCGCATGTCGTGCTCGATGAGCAAGACCGTGATGCCCAGGTCATCGCGCAGTCGCTTGACGAGCGACGTCGTTTCGCTCGTCTCGCGCGGGTTCATCCCGGCCGTCGGTTCGTCGAGCAAGATCAGCCTGGGCTGGCTGGCCAGCGCGCGCGCGATTTCGAGGCGGCGCTGTTCACCATAGGGCATGTTGCGCGCCAGCGTGTCGGCCTTGCCCTTCAACCCAACGTATTCCAGGAGCGAGAGCGCCTTGCCCAGCGCCTCGGATTCTTCCCGCACCGCGCCCGGCAGGTGCAGCGCGGCGGCGAGTGCTCCGGCGCGCAGGTGGCTGTGCATGCCCACCAGCACGTTCTCGACCGCCGACATGTTCGGGAAGGAGCGTATGTTCTGGTAGGTGCGGGCAATCCCCAGCCGTACGACCGCGTCCGGCGTGAGGCCGTTAAGCAACCCGCCGGCGAATCCCATCTCGCCGGAGTCGATGTCGTAGAACCCGGAAATGCAGTTGAAGAGCGTAGTCTTGCCCGCGCCGTTCGGCCCGATCACGCTGACGATGGACTTTTCCGGGACAACCAAGTCGAGCCGGTCGACGGCCAGCAGGCCGCCGAAATGTTTCGTGAGCTGGCGGATATTGAGCAGCCCGTTCATGCTGCCCCTCCTCGAGCCGGGGGAGAGACAGGTTTGTCGCGCGGCGACTCCGCCTCGCGCGCCTCCTGCATTTCGAGCCGCCTGCGGGTTGAGGGGATGAGGCCCTCCGGGCGGAGCACCATCATCGCGACGAGCAGCGCGCCGAAGGACAGAATGCGGTAGGCGTCCAACTCGCGCAGCACCTCCGGCAGCCCCTTGAGCACAAAGGCCCCCGCGATCACGCCGGGAATACTACCCATCCCACCCACAATCACCACCGCGAGCACGTTGATCGACACCATGAGGTTGAAGTCGTCCGGTCCGGTGAACTGGCTGCGCGATGCGAAGAGCACGCCGCCCAGCCCGGCGAACGCTGCGCCGATGCCAAACGCCAGGAGTTTGGAGGTAAGAGTGTTGATGCCCATGGCCCGGGCCACGGTTTCGTCCTCGCGGATGGCAATCCAGGCCCGCCCCACGCGTGAGTTCTGCAGGCGATTGGTCAGGAAGATCACCAGCATCACGCTCAGGATGATCAAGTACATGAAGTCGCGGCCGCTGTTGAAGGGCAGGCCAAAGAGCGTCGGTTGGGCGATGGAGGGGATGCCGCGCGGACCGTTCGAGAATGACGCCAGCGCTTCGGCCTTGAGCAGCACGCGGATAATCTCACCGAAACCCAGGGTAACAATGGCCAGGTAATCGCCGCGCAGGCGGAGCACCGGGATGCCAAGCAGGACTCCGATGAGTGCGGCCAGCAGGACCGCAATGGGCAGGACGAGCCAGAACCCCCACATCAGGTGGTGAGGGGTGGGCGCGGTGAGCAATCCGATCGTGTAGGAGCCGACTGCGAAGAACACGACATACCCCAGATCGAGCAGGCCCGCCAGACCGACCACGACGTTCAACCCTAAGCCCATGAGCACGTAGATGCCCACCGTGCCGAGGGTAAAGTTCCAGTAATTGTTGAGGCTCATCGGCAGCAGGATGAGCACGGCGCCAAGCGCGGAATACAGGAGAATGCGACCCCAGCGGGTGCGGGCCGCGTTTGCCACCGGCCGCGTGATGGCCTCGCGCACGGCGCTCATACGCCGGCTCGCAGGACCGCGCCAGGCCGCATCTTTGAAACCGCGCGCCAATACCGCACCTAGCAAACACCCCGCCACGGGCAGCAGCACGTGGAAAAGCGCGGCCGCGTTGGGCGATCGCCCCAGTGACCATAGACCCAGCGAGTCGGGCGAGAGCTGGTAGAGATACGTCCGCAAGTTGATCTCCTGCTCTTGGAGGCGCAAGGTCAGCAGGGTGGTCAGGCCAATGACCAACCCGGCCGACAAACCCGCCACGCCGGCCCGCAGCAATGTGCGCAGCCAGCTCGGTCGTTTCTCGTCCAGAGAGACTTTGGCCGCTTGCGAACCAGCCCACAAGGCAAGCAGACCCAGCACGGCCTGCAGGCTCACCCCGCGATCTTGCTTGAGCGCGTTCGCGAAGATGTCGGCGAGGGTCGTGGTGGCTCCAATAAGAAAGAGGAAGACCACTATGATGGCGAGCAGCATTCCGGAGCGAAGCCCCTGGCGAACGTCGGAGGCGATCATAGCTTCTCCTCGCTCAGCACCTCGCCCAGAATGCCCGAGGGGCGGAAGATGAGGACCAGGACCAGGATGGAGAATGCGATTACATCCTTCAACTGGAAGTCCATCCCCAGGCCCCCAGGGCCGAGGGACTCGATCAGACCGAGGGTCATCGCGCCGAGCATCGCGCCCGGAATATTGCCGATACCTCCCAGCACCGCCGCCGTAAACGCCTTGATGCCGGGGATGAAGCCAACGTAGGCGTGGATCTGGCCGTAGTGGATGCCCCACATCACGCCCGCCGCGCCGGCCAGCACGCCGCTGATGGCGAAGGTGCGTGAGATGACGCTATCCACGTCGATCCCCATCAGAGCGGCGGTTTGCTTGTTCTCGGAGACCGCGCGCATCGCTCGGCCAAGCCGAGTGCGCTGGACGATGAGATACAGCGAGACCAGCAACACGATGGCCAGGATGAAGGTAAAGACGCCGGTGTAAGTGATGAGGACCGGCTTGCCGCCCACGGTCAAGGTCCATCCCAGGTTGCGGTCGAGGGCCGGCAGGTTAACAAAAGTCCGGCGCTGCGGGCCGAACATCAATTGAGCTGCATTTTGCAGGAAGATCGAGGCGCCGACCGCGCTGATGAGCGGCACCAGCCGCGGAGCCCCGCGCAGCGGGCGGTAGGCGATTCGCTCCAGGGCCACGCCGGTGACCATCGAGGTGGCAATGCCCGCCGCAAAACCCAGGATGATCGAAGGGATGGGATAGACCTCAATAAACGCATGCCCGCCGGTGCCGACCGGGAGAGATTTGAGGGCTTCGAAAACGAAGAATCCGGCGAAGGCGCCCACCATGAACACTTCGCTGTGAGCGAAGTTGATCATGCGCAGGATGGCATAGACCAGCGTGTAGCCGATGGTGATGAGGGCGTAGACACTTCCGATGATCAAACCGGAGATAGCGAACTTGAGCCAGGTGTCGGGGCCGTAGATACGCTCGACGACGAGCACTTCATACAGGCGCCAGCCGACGAAGGCGATGAAGCCTAGGCCAATCACAACCTGGGCGATCTGGTATGGCGTGATGCGCTTACGGGTGCGGGCGGGTAGGGCGCTCTCGGGCATGGGGCTATGCCTTGACGAGACCTGGGGGTGGCTGCCGGCGACGGATGCTATTCAGAACAAGCTGGTAGGGTGAGGCAGCCTCACCCTACCAGCCGTGAGAACGTGCAGGAGACCTAGGGCTTGAAGTCCGCGGGCAATTCGACCCAAGCGCCTGACTGAACTGCGTACATCGCGAATCCACCCGTGCCGCACTCGCCGGTCGCGTCGCAGGTGATGGTGCCGATCAACCCCTGGAAGCCTGAGGTGCCGCGAACGGCCTTCACCAGAGCGTCGCGCGGGATGTACAGCTTGCCGTCACCGCCGACAAAAGCCGTCTTCTTGATCGCATCCACCAGTACCGCAGCTGCGGTATAGCTGTACCAGCTATAGGGCGAGAGCGAGCCGGTGGGGACGCCGTAGGCGGCCAGGTACTTCGCGTCGAAGTCCGCTACTGCGGTCGACGCCGCGGGGCGGCCGGCCGAGGTGCAGTACACCCCTTCGGAGTTGGCTCCCGCCAGATCGATGAACTGCGAACCGTAGATACCGTCATCGCTGATGAACGGGATGGCCCCCATGCCAGCGCCGGCCTTCTGGTTCGCGATCACCGCGCCTTCCCCGGTGTAGCCGCCGAAGAAGATGGCTTCCGGACCCTTGGACGCGACATCGGCCAAGACCGCGCTGTAGTCGGTGCCGCCGACCTCGATTCCCTGGAAGGCGACGACCGTACCGCCGAATGAGGTGTACACATCGCGTGCGCGTTCGGCCAAGCCAAGGCCGTAGGCCCCGCCGTCGTGGATGATGGCCAGTTTCTTGAGGCCCAGATTCTTGTAGACCAACGTGGCCGCCAACTCACCCTGAACCTTGTCGTTGCCCACGTCGCGGTTGAAGACCGGGTTGCCCTGCGTGGTCAGATCAATGCGCGTGGCCGAGGGCGACATCATCGGCAGGAAGGCGCTGGCGTAGATGGGCATGGCGGCGTTTGTCGCGCCCGAGAACAGGTGGCCGACGATGGCCACCACGGCCTTGTTCGAGGCGAAGCGCTGAGCTACCGCCGCCGCAACTTCAGGCGAGGCCTGGTCGTCCTCCGCAACCTGCTCGAAGGCGTGGCCTTCCAACTTGCCCGAGTCCGTCAGGGCGATGCCGATGCCCTGCGAGGCGTCGATGCCGAAGGCGGAGACGTCACCGCTCATCGGGCCGGCAAAGCCGATCTTGATCGGCTCACCGGCGGCGAATACGGCGCAGCCACCGGCGTCGGCGGCGCAGACTTCCGTCGGTGCGGGCGTGGCCTTCCCGCAAGCCACCAGCAGGATGCTGAACACAAAGAGTGCAGTCAGAATACGGCGTGCCTTCATGGGAGTTCCTCCTCCTCTGGTACATGGCGAATCAACGTGCTGGTGCGGTCGATCTCGAATGATGCGTGTCAAAACGCTTTCCCTCGGCAAGGCCGCGAGGCCTTGCGGCCGTTCTGCCAGTCTGCTGACCACCTCCCTTCGCTTATGAGGCGTTGCGGTGTTCGACGCTCCCTGGCCCCAGTCCGAGGCCTGCTGCGGATAAACGACTCGAATTCAAGCTAGCGGGAACTACACGCACACCACAGCACGTCGGTTGCGCTGTACCCAGTGGAAGAGGATGGTGCGCTCGGTTGTTGGGTGCCTGGCCCCACCTGCGCGGCGTTGGGTGGATCGGCGTACGTCGGCCGGCGGGTCCCTCCAGGGCAGGTTGTAGGTATTAGGCTAATTATATGCATGTGACGCGAGTTTGTCAACTTCAGTCCCTATTCATGCTGGCTAAACTTGAAAAGTGAACTGTTTAAGCCTCAAAAGTGAACACCCCCTGATACCCTTCGGGAAACTGCTGGGAGGGCGTCATGGGCCAGGTGCATACACGGTTCACAAGTGAGCAGGTGCGGTTCATGTTCGAAGCCTATCTCCGCGGCACGATGAGTCGGAAGGAAGTCCAGGAAGCGCTGAAGGTGGGCAAGACCCGGTTCTTCGCCTTGGCCAAGGAGTACCGGCGGGATCCCCAGGGGTTCTCGGTGTCCTACGAGCGTGGAAGCCCTGGCCGGCTTGGAGCGGCGACGGAGGCCAAGATCAAACAGGAGCTGCTGCGGGAGAAGAAACTGGTGGATGACCCCCGGCTTCCCATCCGCAACTACAACTATTCTGCCGTACGCGACCGCCTGAAGAAGCACGGCGTGTCCGTCTCCGTTCCGACAATCATCCGCCGGGCGAAAGACCTGGACTGCTACATCCCCCATCGGCGCAGGGCCGAGCCCCACACGCGGGAAGTCGTGACCACCTCTGTGGGCGCTCTGATTCAGCCTGTCCGACGCCAGGCGGGCATGATGCTTCCCTGCATCTGTGGTCGCCCTATGCCCGGGAGAAATGGACCCTGATCACCTCCATCGACGACTACAGCCGCAAGCTTCTCTTTGCCGACTTCTTTCCCATCGAAACGACCTGGAGCCACATCCAGGCAGCTCAAAGTCTCATGGAATCATGCGGAATCCCGTTGCGGTATTACGTCGACTCCCTGCGCATCTTCCGCTTCGTCCAAGGGCGCGACAGCCTATGGCGCAAGCACGTGTTGCAGACCGACCAGGCCGATCCCCAGTGGAAGCAGGTCATGCAGCTCCTGGGGGTTGAGGTGATCCACGCCCTGTCACCCCAGGCCAAGGGCAAGGTCGAACGTCCCTACGGCTGGATGCAAGATCGGATTGTCCGTACCTGCGCCCTGGAAGGGATCGACAGCATTGTTGATGGGCGGGCTGTCCTGCATGAAGAGCTTGACCGGTACCCTGGCCTACCGATCCAGGGTAGGCAACAACCATCAAGTGCATTCGGCTACCGGCGAGATCCCCAGCCTTCGCTTCGCACGTGCCGTCCGGGAAGGCAACAGCCTCTTCCGACCGTTTGCCCTACCTCGGCCCTACACCTCCGCCAAAGACGTCTTCTGTCTGAGGGAACGCCGCATGGTCAACGGGTACCGCCGCATATCCCTCTACGGTCATGAAATCGATGTCCCCAAGGCTCCCGTGCTGGACGATGTGGAACTGCATCTCATCCCAGACCAGGCCCGCCAGATCCTGGACATCCGCATCTGGTCGGGCAACAGGCTGATCCAGTCCACAACCCTTCCCCTGGCCGTCACTCGGGTTCACCTTTGAACGTTCCAAGGGTTCACTTTTCAGTTTTCCCTAACACTTCAGTCCCTATTCAGTCCCTATTCCAGCCGCATTTCGCGAGGTATTCCAATCGGCTGCGCCCGAATCTCGGGGTCCACACACCCGGCCGACGGGAGGTACTCTTCCCACGTGGGGAAAAGCACCTCTTCACGCCCTCAACCCACTTGCCCATCAGGGATTGTGAGCTGCGTCCTGCCTCGCGCTTGACGCGCTCGGGCCACACGACTACGATTGAACGGATGACCTCAACCCCCATGCGCATCGGAATGCTGACGGATCTCTACAAGCCGCACATCAGCGGTGTGACCAACCACATCGCCCTGACCAAGCGCTTCCTGGAGGCGGCCGGGCACGAAGTGGCGGTCTTTACCTTTGGAGAAGAGGACTACCTCGACGACGAACCGAATGTCTTTCGCTCGCCGGGGTTGCCGCTTTCCGACACCGGATACTCGCTCGGCCTGCGCTATCCCGGGCGCGTGCGCCAGCAGTTCGAACGGATGGACATCTTGCACGCCCACCACCCATTCGTCTCGGGGCGTTTGGGATTGCGTTACGCACGCCCGCTCGGGCAACCGGTGATCTTCACCA
The DNA here is from genome assembly GCA_964353865.1 of uncultured Anaerolineales bacterium. GTDB lineage: Bacteria > Chloroflexota > Anaerolineae > Anaerolineales > RBG-16-64-43 > RBG-16-64-43. The sequence continues at coordinate 13,482 of CAYGXJ010000094.1, forward strand.
ATCACACGCGCTACGACCTGTATGCCCAGTACTACCTGCCGCTCATGCCCGAACCGCTCACCCAGGCCATCCTGCAAGCCTACTTCCCCTCCTTTTGCCGCGAGTGCGCCATGGTCATCAGCCCCTCGCACAGCGTCGCGCAGGTCCTGCGCGGCTTGGGCGTGACCTCGCCGATCGAGATCCTGCCCAACGGGGTCGACCTCGAACCGTTTCGTCAGGCGGTGCCCTCCGACTTGCGCAGCCAGCTCGGCATCGGCCTCCACGACGTGCTGGGTGTGTACGTCGGGCGCCTGGGCCCGGAGAAGAACTTGGCATTTCTCTTGCGCGCGGTGCGCGGCGCGGCCGCGGCATGGCCCGGGCTGCATCTGGTGCTCATCGGCAGCGGGCCGGAGCGAGAGAACCTCGAGGCTCAAGTGGCGGATGCACGCCTGACCGGGCGGGTGCACTTCCTGGGCGGCATCCCTTATGAGGAGATGCCGGCACACCTGGCGGCGGCGGATTTCTTCGTGACCGCCTCCATTACCGAGGTCCACCCGCTGACGATCATCGAAAGCATGGCTGCCGGATTGCCGGCCGTGGGCATCCACTCGCCCGGCATCGACGATATGATCGAGCACGAGACCAACGGGCTGCTGGCCGACGACGACCTGGCCGAGCTGAGCGCCATGATGACACGCATGGCCGGCGACCGCGATTTGCGGGCTCGGCTGCGGCGAGGCGCGCGCCGAACTGCAGAGGACTACGACATCCGGCACACGGTGGACTTGTTGCAGGAGGCCTACGCGCGCGTCGTGCGCGATGCCCGCCCGCGCCGGCCGGGGCCGCTCGCGCGCTGGTGGCGCCGCGTGCGAGTGCGGGTGTGAGCAGGCACGAGCAGCGGCTGGGCCAGCGCGGGGAGGCGCTGGTGTCTCAGGCGCTTGAGGAGCGGGGCGCGCTGATCCTCGTGCGCAACGTGCGCACGCCCTGCGGGGAGCTCGACATTGTTGCCCGCCAGGGCGGCCTGCGGGTCTTTATCGAGGTCAAGACGCGCGGCAGCCGCACCTTTGGCCCGCCGGAGGAGTCTCTGATCGCCACCCAGCAGGCCCATCTCATCGCCTCCGCCCAATACTTCCTGGCAGCCAACGAGCAACTGGAGGCGGACTGGCGCATCCACGGGGTGGCGATCGAATTCGGGCTGGGCGGCGAGACGGCGCGCCTCGAAATCAGTGAGAATACTGTGCGCGGCGACCGCCCGGGGGCCGCGCAGCCTGCCGATGCCTGACGCTCGCCCACCCCAACCGCACGATTCAAGTGTTCCCCTCCAGCCGCTGATCGCCGTCGTTGGGCCGACGGCCGTCGGCAAGAGCGCGCTGGCGCTTGGGCTGGCCGCGCGGGTGGCCGGCGAAATCGTCTCGGCCGACTCGCGCCTGCTCTACCGCGGCCTGGACATCGGCACGGCCAAGCCGACCCGCGAAGAACGCTCGGCCGTGCCTCACCACCTGGTGGATGTGACCGAGGTCGATCGGCCGTGGAGCCTGGCGGAGTACAAGGAAGAGGCGCAGCGGGCCATTGCCGGCATCCACGCGCGCGGGCATGTGCCGCTGCTGGTGGGGGGCACCGGCCAGTATGTGCGTGCGCTACTCGAAGGGTGGGTCATTCCGCGCACCACGCCCGATCCGGCATTGCGCGCGGAGCTCGCGGCGCGCGCCGAACGCGAGGGCGCCTTGGCGCTTCATCGCGAACTACAGGTGCGAGATCCGCAGGCCGCCGCCTCGATCGACCCGCGCAACGTGCGGCGCGTTATGCGCGCGCTGGAGGTGATCTACCTCACCGGGCATCCCTTCTCGGCCCAGCGCACACGCATGCGGATGGGCTTCCGCACGCTGTGCCTGGGTTTGACTCTGCCGCGCGAGGAACTGTACGCGCGCGCGGATGCCCGCCTCGAGACCATGCTCGCCGCCGGCTGGGTAGAAGAAGTGCGCGGGCTGCTCGCACGCGGCTTCTCGCCCGACCGGCCTGCGTTTTCTGCCCTCGGTTATCGAGAGATCGCGCGCCACGTGCAGGGGCAGCTCAGCCTGGAGGAATGCCGCACGGAAATCCGCCGTGCAACGCGCCGCCTGGTGCGCCATCAGGCCAACTGGTTTCGAACGAGCGATCCGGAGGTGGTGTGGATAGAGGCCGGGCCGCAGGCGCTGGAGACCGCCACCGGTCACGCCCAGCGGTTCCTCACAATGCCTCGCTAGGTGTTGGTCAACCCACAACGAAAGAGAGACGGCGGAGGCATGCCTCCGCCGTCTCTGCTGTCCGCGCTGGGGTTCAATCCGAGAACATAGCAGGAGCCCAGACCCTCATTAGTGACCCCAGAAGGTGAGATAAACGCCGGCGGCTAACAACGCAGTCGTCGGGATGGTGAGGACCCAGGCCATCGCCAAGTCGCGCAGGATGAGCCAATTCACCTTGCCCAGGCGTTCGGCGGCTCCCACGCCCATGATGGCCGAGCTCATCACCTGGGTGGTGGAGACCGGACCGCCCAGGATCGAGGCCCCGACGATCACCACCGCGCCGGCCACCTGCGAGGTGAATCCGTGAATGGGACGGATGCGGAAGATTCGCCCGCCGAGCGTCTTGATCAGCCGCCATCCGCCCAGCGATGTGCCCAAGGCGATGGCCGAGGCGCTTACCAGGATGACCCAGGTGGGCACGTGAAAGGCGGGGATCAGGCCGCCGGCCAAGAGCCCCATGGTGATCACGCCCATCGTCTTTTGCGCATCGTTTGAGCCATGGCCAAAAGCCAAACCGATGAGGGTGATGATCTGCAGCGCCTTAAAGACGCGGTTGATGGAGGGATTGGCGCCGCGCGATGCCCACAGCGTCAGGCGCATCACCAGCCACCCGGCCAGCATGCCGAGCGGAGGCGCGATCAGCAGCGCGATGCCGATCTTGAGCAGCCCCGGCAGCCGCACCACCGCAAATCCGCTGGAGAGGATCGCCGCGCCCAGCACCCCGCCCACCAGTGCATGCGAGGAGGAGGAGGGCAGACCCAGATACCAGGTGACGATGTTCCAGACCACGGCCGCCGCCAGCCCAGCGATCACCACGTTGATCTGGATGGCCTGATCGTGCAGCATGTCTTCCCCGAGGGTGGTGGCCACAGCCAGGGGAAGGACAAAGGGCGCGATGAAATGCGCGGCGGCCGCCGTAAACAGAGCCACCCGCGGGTGCATGGCGCCGGAGGTGATGACCGTCGCCACGACGTTGCTGCTGTCGTGGAAGCCGTTGAGAAAATCAAACGCCACCGCCAGAGCCAGCAACACGAGCAGAGCGATCGTCATGGATGACCTCGGGAACGGAAATGACCTGCCGGACCGCGGCGGGGCGCTCCGCACCCGCAACGATCCGCCTCAGGGCTCGGCGATCCACTCACCCAGACGTTGGACTGCCAGGACGGTGAGGGCCAGAGCCGTACCGGGGGCTGCTGCGAGCCAGGGCGCGCCAAGAAACACGAGCCGGCTCTCGTTGAGCATCTGGCCCCAGTCGGGGATGGAAGGCGCGCCTCCCAATCCCAGGAACGTCAACGAGGCCGAGTTTACCAGAGCCCAACCGAAATGCAAAAGCGCGTAAGCGGTGAGCGCCTCGAGCGTGTTTGGAAAGACATGGTGTTGCAGCAGGCGCACCTCGCCTGCGCCAAGCGCGCGCGCGGCCAGAACGAAGGAGCGGCGGGATGTCTCGGCGGCGGCCGAGCGCGCCAGGCGGGCATAGCTCCCCACGCCGCCCAGCCCGACCGCCAGGATGATGGTGGCCTCGTGCTGCCCCAGCGCGGCGATCACGACCAAGGCCAGCACCAGGCCCGGCACCGAGAGCAGCACATCGTTGGCGTGAACCAGAATCCACTCCAGCCGTCCGCCCGCGTGGCCGGCCGCCAGCCCCCATATCGATCCCAGGACCGCCGCAATCAGTGTGGCCGCGGCGGCCATGCGCAGCGTGCGCAATCCGCCGGCCAGCAAGCGCAGCCCCACATCGCGCCCGAGCAGGTCGGTACCCAGGGGATGGGTCGGGCCGGGCGGCGCAAGCGATTCGGACGGCACGTTGAGGGCGGCGCCCGCGCTCAACACACCTCCCAGGAGGATCACGGCCAACCAGGCCAGGGCGATCCACGGCGTGCGGCGCACGCGCGGGGCCTGGGTCATCAGCGAGGCGAGACGTGGCGGCGAGGGGCGCGAGGTCACTCGGCCTCCTGGCGCAGCCGCGGGTCGAGGCTGCTGGCCAGAACATCCGCCAGCAGGTTGAACAGCGCATACCCGGCCGCCATGAGGCCGACGATTGCCTGCACCAGCGGGAAGTCGCCGCGCAGAATTGATTCGACAAGCAGCCGGCCGACCCCCGGGCGGGCGAACAGAGTCTCGGTGACCATCGTTCCACCGAGGAGGAATGCGGCCTCGACCCCGGCCAATGAAATGACCGGCGCGAGCGTGGTGCGCAATGCGGACCATTCCAGCCGCCACGCCGGGCCAATGCCCCGCGCGCGGGCGGCGAGGAAGAACGGCTCGCGGCGGGCGCGTGCCAGGCCGGCCTGCGCTACGCGCCCGAGGCTGCAGCCCGAGGCAATGCCCAGCGTCAGCGCCGGCAGCGCAAGTTGCGCCACTTCGCGCGCCGGCCCGGAGTGCAGCCCGGTGAGCAGCGGCACCGCGGCCCACAAGATGAGCAAGCCGGACCAGGCCACGGGGGTCGAGGTGCCCAGCGCCAGCGCGGCGCTTGTCAGGCGCGCGAGCCATCGGGCGGGGCGCCCGGCTTCCCAGGCGCTGGCGCGCGAGGCCAGGCTGCCAAGCGTGAGGCCGAGGGCGATGGCCAGCAGCCACGCCGAGAGCGCCAGGGGGGCCGTGAAGCGCAGGCTCTGAGCGATCGCGCGCACGACAGGCTGGCCGTCGAAGAGCGATCGGCCCAGGTCGCCGCGCGCCAGGCCGCTCAGGAAGAGGGCGTATTGCTGGAGCAGCGGGCGGTCGAGGCCGAGCGCGGCGCGCAGCTCGGCCGCCTGGGCCTGGCTGGCCAGCCCCTGCCCGAGAAGCGCGGCCAGCGGGTCGATATGGCTCAGGCGTATGGCAAAGAACACCAACGTGGTGACAAGCCAGAGGGTGGTCAGGCTGCCGAGAACTCGCCCAAGGAAAGTCCGCAGGCTCATAGGGAGAGGCCGCCCCGCGGCCCGTGCGCCTCGCGCTTCAATATCGCCGGCAGCGGGGCAGGCTGGGGGCGGACCTCGGGTGGCACGATTCTACGCTTCAGGGCTGCTTCAGGCTCACGTCGATCAGCAGCGGGAACCATCCCTGGGCATCGTAGCTCAAACCTTCCACCCCAGCGCGTGCCATGTTGAGGTTGACATAATCGCGTACCGGAAGGACGAGCGCCAACGCCGCAACGCGCTGCTGGGCCTCGGCCATGAGCCGCAGTCGTTCCGCCGGGTCGGTGGCGCGCGCCGCTTCACCCAACAGGGTATCGAGCTGCGCGTCCGCCACTCGCGAAAGATTGTAGGACCCATCGCTCACGAAGAACGGGCGCATGAGGTCGGGGTCGGCGCCCGAGAGATTGACCGAGAGCAGGTTGTACTTGCCTGCGGCCTGCGCCTCACGCAACCCCGCGAACGAGGCCACCTGCGCCAGGTTGACCCGGATGCCGAGCGCCTCCCATTGCTGTTCGAGCATCTGGCCGACCTGGGGGTTGAAGCCCCACGGCGGGACGACGACCTCCACGGTCAAGGTTGTGCCGTTCTTGACGCGCCATTCGGATGAAGGCGCGCGGAGCCAGCCGGCCTCGTCCAGCAGGGCCTCGGCCCGCGCGGTATCCTGCGCGACTGGGACCACCTCGACAAAGCCCCAGGTAGAGGAGGAGAGGGGGCTGGTGGCCACCGGGGAAAGGCCGCCGAAGATCGTGTCGATGATTGCCTGCCGGCCGGCGCTCAGGATCAGCGCCTGGCGCACGACCCCATCGTCGGTGGGCGGGGACTGGGTGTTGAGGTAGAGCGCCAGCGGCTGGCCGGGGATAGGCACCGGCACCAGCTGGAAGGAGGGGTCCTGGATGAGGCGAAGAGCGTCCTGCGGCGGCAGCTCGCCCATCACGTCGGCCTCGCCCGAGAGCAATGCGGGCGCGCGCGTGGCCGGGTCTGCGTAGAAGCGGAAGATGATGCGCTCGACGGCCGCCTTGCGATTGTTGTAGATGGAAGGTCCCCAGGCATAGTCCGGGTTGCGTTCGAGCGTCAGATGATCCCCGCTGATGTATTCGGCGAAGCGGTACGGCCCGGTGCCCACCTGGTGGAACTGATAGTCCGCGTCGCCCCAGTGCGCGAGGGCTGTCGGCGAGGCCATGCCACAATACGGCTGCGAAAGCGCATCCAGGAGTGGCGCAAACGGCTCGCTCAGGCTCAGGCGCACCGTCAGCGCGTCGAGCACCTCGATGCGGGTGAGCGGGCCGAGCATGAAGCGCGCCTTCTGCGATTTCGTCGCCGGGTTGAGGATGCGCTCCAGGTTGATGAGCACGGCTTCGCCAGTGAAGGGCGTACCGTCGTGAAAGCGCACACCGGCCCGCAGCGAGAAGGTATAGCTCAGGCCGTCGGTGCTGATCGTCCAGGCGCGGGCCAGCCCGGGCACGAAACGGCCCTGCGCGTCGCGGAAGACGAGCGTGTCGTACACCGAGCGCAGCGGGATGCCGAGTTCGGAGGAGGCATTGATATGCGGGTCGAGCCCGGTGGGTACAAGCGTCAGACCGTAATGCAGCTCACTCACGGTGGAGGGGGGAGCGGCGCAGGCGGCCAGCAGCCCGCACAACATAAGGCCCGCCGCGAGATGACGGGCGCCGAACTTGCGCATGAGGCCTCCTAAGGAAGGCGTGCGCGGCCAGTATACCAAAGACAACGCAGCCCCACGCTGCAGGTCGCTCGCGTGGGCTGTGATGGGCCGCAGAATTCAGCGAAAGGACGTCCCTCGGCCGGGTGATATAATGCCCGCGCACATATCCGTTTGATACAAACCTGTAGGAGGTGAAGCGAACAGAGCTTGGGGAGGAATAGCGCATGGACCTGTGGCGGCGAGGCTCGCTGTGCGCCGCTGCAGGTTGACGAGGCAGAGGGTTCCTTGCCGCACGGCAGGGCTAATCTCCGGCGCTGCCGGAGAGAAAATCGACAGATCAGCGGAAGCCCTCTGGGCGTGCCACCGCCCATCTCCTTCCCCCCGCGGGGTTCCCCCGCATGAGCCCCAGGGTCAAGACGGTGCAGGCAACTGCGCCGGCAAATCCTGGGGCGTGGCCGACGCAACCGAGCGCGACGATCGACCTGGGCTGAGCTCGCCGCCGCACGCGCCGCGCGCGAGGCCCGCGCGTCGGCCGTGCGTAGGCCAGGCGCTCCGCTTGTGGAATGACCCAAACAGGCACAAGGAGGTTCTGCATGTGTGGCATCGTGGCTTACGTCGGTTCGCGTGAGGCCGCGCCGATTCTGCTCGACGGACTCAAGCGCCTGGAGTATCGCGGCTACGATTCAGCGGGCATCGCCGTCCTATCGGGCGACCACTTCGATATTCGGCGCGATGTGGGCAAGCTCAACAACTTGATCAGCAAGGTGAGTGCCTCGCCGGTGCACGGGACGGTGGGCATCGGCCACACGCGCTGGGCCACGCACGGCGAGCCCAGCGAGCGCAACGCGCACCCGCACACCAGCGCCTCGGGCGAGGTGGTGGTTGTGCACAACGGGATCGTCGAGAACTTCATCCCGCTCAAGGAGGAGTTGCAGGCCGAGGGCGTCAGCTTCACCTCCGACACCGACACCGAAGTCATCGTGCATCTGGTCGACCGCTACCTGCAGGCGGGCTTTCCCTTCACCGAGGCGGCGCGGCGGGCGATTGCTCATCTGCGCGGGGCGCACGGCATCGTGCTGCTCTCGCTGCGTGAGCCGGGCACCATCGTGGCCGCCCGCGTGGGCCATGCCGGCGGGGTGGTGGTCGGCCAGGGTCAGGGCGAAATGTTCATCGCCTCCGACATGCCGGCGCTGCTCGAGCACACGCGCCAGATGGCCTTCCTCGACCCGGGCCAGATGGTGGTGGTCACGCGCGACGGATTTCGCGCCAGCACGCTGGAGGGTCAGCCCCTCGACCTGCCGCTGCAATCGGTCTCGTGGGATCCGGTGGCGGCGGAGAAGGGCAACTACAAGCATTTCATGCAGAAGGAAATCCACGAGCAGGTGCGCTCGATCGGTGACACGATCGCCGGGCGGGTGGATTTCGAGCGCGGCCGGGTGATGCTGCCCGACCTCAACCTGACGCCCGAATATGCCAAGCGCATCCGCCGCATCGTGGTCACCGCGTGCGGCACCGCGGCGCATGCCGGCATGGTGGGGCGGCTGCTCATCGAGCGCCTGGCCCACATCCCGGCCGAGGTCGAGATCGCCTCCGAGTTCCGCCACCGTGACCCGATCCTGGATCCCGACACCGTGGTCATCGCGATCAGCCAATCGGGCGAGACGGCCGACACGCTGGCCGCGATGGAGGAGGCGCGCCGCAAAGGCGCCCGGCTGTGGAGCATCGTCAATGTCATCGGTTCGCAGGCGATGCGCATGGCCGACGGATTCATCTCGATGCAATCCGGGCCGGAGATCGGCGTGGCCTCGACCAAAGCCTTCACCGCGCCGCTGGTCGATCTGTATCTCCTGGCGCTGCACCTGGCGGAGCTGCGCGGAACGCTCGGCGACGACGAGCGCCGCGCGCGGGTTTCCGAACTGCGCCGGCTGCCGCGCCTGGTGGGCGAATGCCTGGCGCGCGAGAGCGAAGTGGAGCGCATGGCGGTGGCTCTGCAGCACATGGAGCACTGCCTGTACCTGGGGCGCGGCATCAACATGCCCATCGCTTACGAGGGCGCGCTCAAACTCAAGGAGATCTCCTACATCCACGCCGAGGGATACCCGGCGGGCGAGATGAAGCACGGGCCGATCGCGCTCATCGAGCCGAGCATGCCGGTGGTGGCACTCGCGCCGCGCGACCCGTGGTATGAGAAGATGCTCAGCCAGGTGGAGCAGGCCAAAGCCCGCGGTGGAGTGGTGATGGCGGTGGCCACCGACGGCGACAGCCTGATGCCTTCCAAGGCGGACCACACGCTGTTCGTGCCGGAGATCTCGTGGATGCTCAGCCCGGTGCTGACCGTCATCCCGCTGCAAATGTTCGCCTACCACATCGCGGTGCTGCGCGGGTGCGACGTGGATCAGCCTCGCAACCTGGCCAAGAGCGTGACGGTGGAGTAGGGGGGCGGCAGCAGGCCATGGACCCCAGGGGTCAGCGTCGGGGCCGGCAGAATTGCTGGCCCCGCATTCATGGCGGGCGGGGTGGCTTACGTGCCCATTCTGGAGGGTGCCCTTGGGCAAGCACCTGCCCGCACCCTATGGGCCCAGGTTCCTCTTTCACAGGCGGGGAGAATGAGCGCCCCGGCCCATGCAGGCGGGGATGGAGAATGTGAGAGCGAGCGGCGCGCGCCTCATTCTTCGGGGCAAACCTCAACCGCTGGAATGGGGTAGCAACTCATCTCGCTCGCGGCGGAAGGCGATGATTGGCGCGTCGCCCCCGATGAGCTTCTCGCCCATGCGCAGGTGGGTTTGCCTGGGCACCTGGCGCACGACCACGCGCCGGTCCTGGCTGAGGATCAGGGCGTTGGCGGGCGTGGCCAGTGCGTTAAAGACCTGCCGCAGGAGGGGCAGACGGACGCTGTTCTGGTAGAAGCGGACGTAGAGCATCGTGTTCTGGTCGTCGACCGGGGCAAAAGCGGCAACGATGCGCACGTTGTCGCTGATCCAGTTGTGCCAGGTGTTGGGGAACTGGAACTGCAGGCTGGGGTGGCGGGTTCCTGGCTCAAGCTCCTCGGCCCGCTGCGGGGGGCGTCCCTCATCGTGCGAGTTGTAGACCCAGATGTTCATGCGACGAGCTGATCCTGCGCCAGGCTCCCAACCCACGAATGGGCCATTGACCAGGGTCCGCTGGCCGCGGCCGATGGTGTTGTGATGAACGAAGGGCAGATGGACGACGTCCAGCTGGTTTTCGACGGCGCGCGTGTAGTGCACCGGCCACAGGTCACGCAAGGTGGCATAGCTGAAGCTGGCGTCGATCGACTCGAACCAGGGGATGGGCTCGGCCGCCTCGTTTGGGGCGCCGTTCCAGACCCAGATGAACCCGTGGGCCTCGCGGCAGGCCAGGCGAGAGGCCTCAAAGGCGCGTGGAACGGCCGCGCTCCGTCCATTGGCTGGGATGCAGACGCAACGGCCATCCGCGCCGAATTCGAATCCGTGGAAGGGACACTGCAGGGTGTCGCCCAGCACGCGCCCCTGGCTGAGGGCCGCGCCGCGGTGCGGACAGGCCTCTCGGAAACATGCGACGCGGCCAGCCCCATCGCGCCAGAAGACGAGGCGCTGACCCAGTCGGGTCACGCCAAGGAGTCGGCGTGGGCGGACTTCATTCGCCTCTAGAATGGCATACCACTGATTGCGGATCACCGCGCCTCCCATAGCCTGTGATTCTCTGCGGGGGGTGTGGCCCCTCGCCCGATGCTTAACCCTTTCCCGCCGGACGAGGATACTCCCGATTCTCTCATGTGACGAATAGAACGCACGGCACAGTGTTTCCCGGTGCGTTCGGCGCATGGCACACCCAGCGTCATCAACGAAACGAGATCGGGCGCGGTTGACCTGCGCCGCAGGCAGCCGGGCCGGTGTGCGCCGGATGCCCGAATCCCAATGCCAGACGCCGCAAAGAACCGAACGGGGCATGCGCGCCGTATAAAGAGATAACTACTACCTATATAATAAGAAATAGGGTTGGAGGATCGAGGAGGTTCATACGGCATGGCAGAGATGACAACCCAGCGCATGGCCTGCGCCCGGGTGCCGACCGAGGAGGGCGAGTTCCGACTGTGTCTGTATCGCAACGATCGCGACGGGCTCGATCACCTGGCGCTGGTGATGGGCGAGGTGGCCGGCGGCGAGCGCGTGTTGGTGCGGGTGCATTCGCAGTGCTACACTGGGGACGTGCTCGGCTCGCGGCGTTGCGATTGCGGCGAACAACTGCATCGCGCGATGCGCGCGATTGCTGCGGCCGGGCGAGGCGTGGTGCTGTACCTGCCGCAGGAGGGGCGCGGCATCGGGCTGCTCGACAAGCTGCGCGCTTACAACCTGCAGGACCAGGGCTACGACACGGTGGAAGCCAACCTCGCACTCGGGCACCCGCCCGACGAACGCGACTACAGCACGGCGGCGCTCATCCTGGGCGACCTGGGCGTACGCTCAATCGATTTGCTCACCAATAATCCGCTGAAGATCGCAAGCTTGAAAGCGCTGGGCGTCCGCGTGGCGCGGCGCGTGCCGCTGCCGGCCAGGGTTCACGCCGAGAACGCGCACTACCTCGCGACCAAAGTGCAGCGAATGAATCATCTGCTCTCGCTGCCGGGCGCGGCGCTTTTGCCGGTGACTGTGGCGGTGCGCCACAATGGACATGGCCGCGAGGCGTGATGGGCCTCTTGGGTGGACCAAGTTGCGTGGCCTGCGGCACACGCACTCGAACGCGGGTTAGGCGGGGTCCGCGCTGCGCGGCCGAATGCTCTTCGGGGAGCTCGGTTGCAGGGCGGCGCGCATGAGGCGAGGTGCAGCGTGAAGGACGTTTCAACCCACAATGCCGGTTTGTCCATCGCGGCCCGGGCTGCAATGAACCCGCGGCCCGCTTTGAGGCGCCATTCGCTGTGGTTCACGGCTCCCCGCCAAGTGGAGGTGCGTGACGAGGAGCTGGCCTGGCCCGCGCCGGGCCAACTGCTGGTTGAGACGATGGCCTCAGCCATCAGTGCCGGGACGGAGATGCTGCTCTTTCGCGGCGAAGCACCGGTCGACATGGCCGCCGACGACACGATCGGCGCACTGCGCGGCGCGCTGGCCTTCCCGCTCAAGTACGGCTACGCAGCCGTAGGCCGAGTTGCGGCGCTGGGCGATGCGTCGCTGACCGCCTGGGAGGGGCGGCGGGTCTTCGCCCTTCATCCGCACGAGAGCCTCTTTGTTGCTGCGCCGGCGGAACTGATCGCGCTGCCTGCCGAAACGACGACGGAAGATGCGCTGTTCCTGGCGAGCATGGAGACGGCCGTCAGCCTGGTTCAGGACGTGCGGGCGGTGTTGGGCGAACGGGCCCTGGTGTTCGGGCAGGGCGTGGTGGGCCTCCTGGCGACCGGGCTGCTGGCCGCGCAAGGCCTGGGTGGGCTGGTCACGGTGGATGGATTTTCCAGGCGGCGCGAGGCCTCGCGCGAGATGGGGGCACACGCCTCCTTCGACCCGGGCACGGAGAACCTCGCCGCCGCGCTGTGCGGTGCGCTGGGCGGCCAGGCGGATGTGGCCCTCGAGGTGAGCGGCCGTCCGTCCGCGCTCAATCAGGCGCTGGAGGCGATGGCCTTTGGTGGACGCATCATTGTTGGCTCGTGGTTTGGAACCAAGCCGGTGCCGCTCGACCTTGGGCGCGGCTTTCACCGCCGGCGGCTGAGCCTGACCTCGAGCCAGGTGAGCAGCCTGGGGCCGGGCCTCGGCCCGACTTGGACGAAGGACCGCCGGATGCAGGTTGCCCTCGAATGGCTCGGCCGCCTAACTCCATCACAGTTCATCACCCATCGCTTTGCGCTCGAGCAGGCGTCGCAGGCATATGCCTTTCTCGACCTGCATGCGGACTCCGCGCTTCAGGTCGCATTGACTTACACCGCCTAATCCACCATCTCGCCAGGGGCAGCCATGTTCACATTGGGCATTCAACGCCGTTTCATCGCTCGTCACCGCATGGTCGGGGGTGATTGGGGCCCCGAAAACGACTTGCACTCCCATCCCTACCGCCTGGAAGTCGCCGTGGAGGGGGAATCGCTCGACCGCCATGGTTTCCTGGTGGACCTGGTGGATCTCGATCGCCGGCTGGACGGGCTGATCGACCAGTACCGCGAGCGCATCCTCAACGAACTGCCGGCCTTTGCCGGGCTCAACCCCTCGCTTGAGAATTTCGCCAGGATAGTGTGCACCTCGCTTGCGGCCGAAACAAGAACCGCCGGCTTCGGCGCGGTGACGGTGCGGCTGTGGGAAAGCGATTCCGCGTGGGCCGCGTTTCGAGAGGCGCTCTGATGCGTCTCGGCCTGGTCATCTACGGATCGCTTGAGACGCCGACCGGCGGGTACCTGTACGACCGCCTGCTGGTGGAGCATCTCAGGCGCGCCGGGCATACGCTGCGCATCTTCTCGATGGCGTGGGGCGGGTACCCGCGCCTCGTGCTCGAGAACCTGAACCTGCGCCTGGTCCGGGAAATACGCCGCGCGGAACTTGACGCCTTGCTCGAGGATGAGCTCAACCACGCCTCCCTGGTGGGCCTCAACCGGCTGCTGCGCCGCACGGGCCGACCGATCCTATCCATCGTCCACCACTTGCGTTCGGCGGAGCGCGCCGCGTGGCTGCCGCACAGTGTGGTGCGGGCGGTGGAGCGCCGCTATCTCACGGGGGTCGACGCCTTCATATATAACAGCGAGGCCACGCGCGAGGCGGTGCAAGCGCTCGCCGGACAGGACGTGCCGGGTGTGGTTGCCCATCCGGGCGGCGATCGGCTGGGGGCGGGCGTGTCGGCCGCCGAGATCCGCCTCCGCGCGCTGGCGGAGGGGCCGCTGCAGGTGATTTCCGTCGGTGCCGTTACCCCGCGCAAGGGATTGCACCGGCTGATCGAGGCGATGGCTGCGCTTCCGCCGGGAATGGCGCGGCTGCGCGTGGTCGGTGACCTGACGCGTTCGGCGGGGTACGCGCGGCAGGTGCGGGGGCAGGCCGAGCGGCTGGGGTTAGACGCGCGCGTGCAGTTCCTCGGCCGGCTGACAGATGACGAACTGGCCGCGTGCCTGGCGACGGGTCATGTTCTCGCGGTTCCCTCCACGCTGGAGGGGTTCGGCATTGCCTATCTGGAGGGCATGGCCTTTGGCTTGCCGTGCCTGGCCGCCTCGCAAGGCGGCGCAGGCGAAGTCGTGGAGGACGGGGTCTCGGGCTTCCTCATTGACGGGGACAACCCGCAGGCACTGGCGAGCCGCTTGCGTTGCCTGGCGAGCGATCGCGAGAACCTGGCGCGGATGGGGCTCGCGGCGCGGCGGCGCTTCGAGCAGCAGCCCGCATGGGAGGAAAGCCTGGAGCGAATTCATCAATTCATCCTAGAGGTGGCGCAGACGGCGGCAGATGAGAGGGCGCGACTGCGCCTCGGCCCTCAACCAACCTACGGAGGAGTCTCATGAACAAGTCGGTACTGCGTGGGACTATTCTGGTCACGGGCCTCATTACGGCCTCGGTGCACCTGTATATGAACGTGATCATGGGCCATATGGATCTTCTCTTCACGCTCAACGGGCTCGGCTACCTGGGCCTGCTGGCGGCCTTCTTCTTCAACCTGCCCTGGATCAGCCGTCAGCGAGCGCTGCTCCACTACCTGTTCATGCTGTTTGCGGCGGTGACGATCGTGGCATGGTTCATTCTGTCACCGGATAGGAGTGCCCTGCTGGGCATCCTGACCAAGATCGATGAGTTCATCCTGATCATCGCGCTCTTCCTGGATCTTCGCGCCGAGCGCGCTTAGGCTGGGCATGCTGGCCGAAGCGCACGTCGTTCTCGATTTCCAGCGCTACCTGCTCGCCAAACGGACGGTCGACGACCGTGCGATGAATGGGCGCGTGTGGGAGGCGTTCAGTGCCTGGCTGGGCGCTCGGCCGGGCCAGGGGCGGGCTGAGCTGCTGGAGATCGGCGCGGGAGTTGGCACCATGCTCGAGAGGCTGGTGGCGCGCGGCGTCCTGGCCTGGGGTGCGTATACCGCCGTTGATGCAGACCCGGTCAACACGCTGCGTGCTCGGGAACGGCTCGGGTCGTGGGCCGGTGCGCGGGGTGCCATTGTCCGGGAGGAGGGCCTCCGCCAACAGCGCATCAAGGGCGAGCATATAGACGTGCAGGCCTCCTTCGTCACCGGCGAGGCACTGCACTTCGCGCGCCTCCACGCCGGACGGCAAACGTGGGATGCGCTGCTGGCGCATGCGTTTCTCGACCTGGTGGACCTTTCGCGCGCGCTAGCGGCGCTGAAGCCGCTCATCCGGCCAGCCGGCGTGATGTACGCAACGCTCAACTTCGACGGGGACACCATCTTCCAGCCGGACCTCGAGGCGGCGCTGGAGCAGCCGATCCTCGCCGCCTATCACCGCACCATGGACGAGCGGCGGGTGGACGGGCAGCCGAGCGGCGAGGCCCGCACCGGCCGGCATCTTTTTTGTGAACTGGCGGCGGCCGGCTTCGACCTGCTGGAGGCTGGCGCCTCGGATTGGGTCGTCTTCCCGCGCCACGGCGCCTATCCAGCGGACGAGGCGTACTTCCTGCGATTCATCGTGAGCACGGTCGTGCAGGCCGTGAGCGGCCATGTCGACGTTCCCCAGGAATCGCTCAAGCAGTGGGCGAATGTGCGCTTGCAGCAGATCGACCGGGGTGAACTGATCTACATCGCCCATCAGTTGGACGTTCTGGCAAGGGCGCCGTAGGTCGCTCGCCTCCGACATTCGCTGCCCAAGCGCAACCACCCCCAACTTCGACTGCCCGCCACGCTTGGCGAGCAGTCCGGCTTTTTGGCAGGGTTGACCTGAGGATAGGTGAATGTGTCGCGAGGACGGCTAGACCTTGTAGAGGAGGGGCCCAAGATCCTCGTCCTCGCGTGTTCGAGGCGGGGACCCGCAGTCGCGAAGGCGTGATGGACGACGAGCTCGTGGACGATCTGGATTCCCGCCAGCAGCGCGCGGGAATGACGATCCTGAGGTCGCGCCCGGATGAAGAAGGGCTAAACCCTGGCACCCGTCGAATGGTCGGCGGCGGGGGGCGGGGCGCCGGCACGATCGCGCGAGAGGAGCGCCGCCAGGACCAGCCCGGTGCCGCCCACCAGCAGGTCGCGCGCACGAATCACGGCGCTGAGGGCAAGCGCCTCGGCCGGGGTTCGACCGAGTGCCGTGAGGGCCAGGGTCAGCCCAGCCTCCAGCGCGCCCAACCCGCCCGGCACCGGAACCAGAAAGGCCAGCCGGCTGGCCGTAACGACCGCGATCGTTTCAACTACTCCGAGCGTCATGCCCAGGAAATGCAGCACCAACCACGTTTCGCTCACCATCACCACCCAACTGGATAATGAGAACCCCATGGCCGCGAGCAACAAGAGCGGGTGCCGGCGGTAGAAAAGGACGATGTGCGCCTCCATCTCCGCCACGGCGGTGTGCACACGCTGTAGCCTCTGCAGCCCGGACGGCCATCGCTGCCGCGCCCGGTCGAGCAGCGCGGTGAGCGGGCGTGCGCCTCGCGCGGCCGCGACCACCAGAGCCAGCGGCAGGGCCAGGATGGCAAGCGCTGCACCCAAGAGCGGCGCCGCGGAGAATCCGGGCAGCAGTCGGGTTTGAGTCGAGATCAGGATGCCGAAGGCCAGGAAGGTGAAATTGCCGAGCAGCTCAAGGGCTTTGTCGATGGTGACGGAGGCCGCCGCCAGGGGAAGCGGCACAGCCCCGCGCTCCTTGACCAGCAGGATTTGTAGCGGCTCACCGCCAAACTGCGTTCCTGGAGTGAAGTAGCTGATCGAGAAGCCGGCCACACGGTAGGCGACCAGCGTCAGCAGCGGTTGGGCAAACCCGAATCCTCGCAGGATGAGCGCCCATCGCCCCGAAAAGAGCAGCAGCGCCACCATGTTGACCAGGGCGATGAGCCCAACCTGGCCGAGCGTGAGGCGTGCCAGAACCTGGCCGATCGAGCGCAGCCGGACGCCGCGCAATGCGAGGGCGAGAAGAATCGGAGCGGCGATCCATAGCAGGTGGACCCAGCGCAACCGGAAACCGCGGCCCTGGGGTTTCTCGGCCCGGCTCACGGGGATTCGCCTGGGCGCCGGCCAAAGACACGTTCCTCCGGTTTGGCGAGTGAGAAGGCACCGGTTCCGCAGATCAGTGTGAGCAGCGTGCCGGCAAGCAGCACGGTTGTGATTGGGGTGAGGCTCTGTGTGGCCAGCGTGAGGCCGAGCGGGAAGAGCAACACGAACGCGCCCAAGCGGCCGGCTGCGCCGAGGCCAATCGAGAGCAGGCAGAGCGCCTCGAGAACGGCAAAGCCGGTGACCAGCCCGGCCGAGGCAGGCAGGCCGATCGACGGGAAGCCCGCGGCGAGCGGCTGAGGGTTGCGCAGCTGCAGGGTGATTACCGTCACGCCTGCCCCAAGTGTCAGGAGGCGGAGGGCGAGCGGAAGCCAATGCAGCAGCCAGCGCTTGGCCGTGGATCGCAAGCGGGCATAGCCAGGCGAGTCGGAGTCCAGCGCACCGCTGGCCACCAGCCAATCGCGAAGGAAGCTGAAGCTGATCGGGACGGCGAAGATGTAGGCGGCCACGTGGGTCAGGCTGGCGGGGAGGATTGGCCACAGCACGGCGCTGGTGAATCCCATGGTCAGCCCGGCTATTGGGCGGCGGCTGATGGAGGGTGGAAGGGACCGAAGCGGGCGCCCACGCAGGCGCACAATCCACCCCCCCAAGAGGTAAGCATAGCGCGAGAGGCCGATGATCAGGTACCAGGCAGGCAGCGCGCCATAGGTGACCGCGACGAGCACGGCGATCAGCAAACCCAGCGCATCGAACTCAATGTCGAGTTCCTCCCCCAGGCGGGTCGGGTGGTGGGCGCGACGGGCCAGGACACCGTCAAAGTAGTCGCACACGTCGCTGAGCGTGTACAGCACCATGGGCGCCCAGGCCAGCGCCCCCGACAGCCTGGGGTTGAGGGCAAACCCCGCCAAGAAGGCAATCAACACACCCCGCAGCAGGGTCAGATGATTGCCCGGCCCAAGCGAGGCGAGAAGCATCTCGCTGCCGGGGGGATGGTTGGCGGGCAGCCGTCGCCGTGCAAAGAAGAGCACGTACGCCAGGACCGGCAGAGCCAGCCCAAGCCAGCGCAGGGCAAAGGCGGCATCCAGCTTGGCCCACAGCGCGCTGCATACGCCGGCCGTTGCGACCGATGAGGCGACGGCCCAGAGGAGCCACTCTCGCCTCAGGCGCGCCAAGGGGTTCTCGAGGTGCCGCTGGGGCAAGCCTTCGGAGTCGGGCATAGGCTGATTCGGCGATGGCTGCGACATGGTCTGCCTGGCAGGTTGAGGCCGCGCCTATGGGCGGCTGCGCTTCGGCGATGTGCCTGGGTGGGCACTGCCTGCGGCGACGCCTCGGCGGCAGTCTGCCACCCAGGCCGGATCCATTCGTGCGAGCCGCTTCTTGCTCAGATTCTCCTTGACGATCCACAGCAGATCGGGGCCTGCCGGAGGCAGCAGCTTTTCGAATGCGCGCTTACCCGCCTGGGGGTGCGCGGCGATGGCCACGCTCCAACAATAGCCCAACGCCTGGCGCAGCACGAGCCGCTCGGGGTCCAGGCGGCCGGCGGTGCGCTTGAAGGGAGTGCTCAGGGTGGTCAGGATCGACAAGGTGCGCGCGACATCGCGCTTGCGGCGGAGCAAGTCCGGCTCGCACAAGCCGGCTGCGATGGCGCGCCGGACGAGCGGGCTGTCGCTGCGCCAGGATTGGAGGCGCGTGAAAAGCATGTCCATATCGGTCCGCCCGACGCGCTGCAGGGCCATCGCCACGGCCTCGCGGATACGCCAGCGCGGGTCGCGCGCCAGAAGACGCAGCCGGCGCCAGGCCCGCTCCTGGCCGCGCGCGGCGGGAATGCCCAGGCCGAGCGTCCCGCAAAAGGCAAGGAACTCGCGAGGCGTGTTGGTGGGTGCGCGCTGCGGGGTGTACTTCAGGTAGGCATTCAGAGTGCGCGCGGGCAGCTCTTCGACGCTGGCCTGCGCCAACTCGAGGTTTCCCCGCGGGCCGGGCAACCCGGACTCTTTCAGCAACAGGGCTTCCACATCCTGGACAGCGCGCAGCCGATGCCGGTAGAGGTCGATCTTGGTCAGCGTGGACATCGTTGCCTCACCCCAAAGCTCCAAGCCGGAATGGGCAAGGGCTGCGATTATCCGCAGCCCTTGAGAACTGGATGGCGAGACGGCACTCCCCGAGCGCTACTTCTGCGAGGATAGGCGACCGAGGATACCGATGACGTCGTCGACCATCGAGCCGTCGCTGTTGGCGTCCAGCATGCGCGTGACGGCCCCCATCAAGTCGCTGTTGGTGCTGCCCAGGTGCTTCTGTTCCGCGAGCAGCGTCTCCGCGAGAGTACTTGAGCTCAGCTTCTTCTTCTGCTGCATCTGGCCGAGCACACCCATGACGATCGGGGCGAGCATCATCAAGAGTTGCGCGGCATCGACGTTGGTGCCGCGCTGCAAGGTCTGCTCCACGGCCGGGCGGCTTTCGCCCAGAAGATGGCGCAGGATGCCATCGCCCTGGCCGGCTTGATACTGGGCCACCGCCGTCGGCAGATCCGCCAGGATGCTGCCATCGTGATCCTTCTTGAGGGCCCGGGAGAGCGATTGGGCGCCGAGCCTGGACTGTGTGTTGCGAGCCAGGGCCGAGACGAGCAGCGGCAGGGCGATGCCCACCGACTGCTGCGCCGTTCGCTCGTCAACCCCCAGTTGGCCGGCAATACCCGAGATCGTCTGCGGGGTCAACTGGCTGCCGATGGTTTCTATGAGTGAAGACATGCTTGGGATCTCCCCTTCTTTGAATTCAACCCGGCACGACGGGTCTTGTCTGTATTGTATCAGAGGGCCATGGGCCTTCATCGTCTTGGCAGCGCGGCACAGGTGTATTGCTATGGTGAAGCCGCGGGGCCCAAGCGGTGACTCTGATAGATATCCGCTTCGAT
>CAYGXJ010000095.1:0-3262 GCA_964353865.1 uncultured Anaerolineales bacterium
GCCCGCCAGCCCGCCCTGGAGCGGTTGGCCAGGGGGCAGGCGGTGGTGAGAACCCTACGTCAACACGGAAGGCCGCAGGCGGCGAATGACCTCGAGTGAGGCCAAGGCCTCCTCTTCGCGCAGCTCGAAGACGAGCAGCCCGTGATAGCCAACCTCCACCAATCGATCGAGCAGCCGTCCGACGTCCAAGCCGCCCTGGCCCAGCGGCCGGTGATCCATGCCATAGCCGATCTCGTTCGTTTGAGTCAGGTCGGGGCAATCGTGCAAGTGGATCTCGGCCAGGCGCGGCAAGCAGAGTTCGAGCGTCGCAAAGAAATCCAATCGACCAGCGAATCCGGCCAGCACGTGGCCGGTATCCAGGCACAACGAGAGGTCGAGTTCTTCGGCCAGTTCCAGCGTTAGATCGATCGGGAATTCGATAGTCTCGATGGCCAGGCGGCGGGAGGGCAGGCCGGTTTCGGAAAGGATGGTGCGCAAGGATTGCGCCGCGTTGCCCTTGAACAGGCGCAGGATCAGCCCGCGTGCGGCCTCCGGCAGGCGCATGCGGTAGAACTCCGCCGCGAGGGCCCCCGTGGCGTGCATAACATAGACCTCCGGGTCGAGGGCTCGCGTGGCGCGGATGGCGTCGATGACCGCCCGGGCCGAGCCCTGCTGCACAGGGGCGAGCGGAGTCGAGGGTTCCACTGACCACAACGGAAGGTGGACTGTGTAGGTGAGGGAGAGGTCCGCTTTGGCATGCCGCAGCCCTTCCACCGATTCTGGATTGAAGGCCTGAGGGATGAACAGGGCGAGATCGCCCCCCAACTCGATCGGATTGAACCCGTGGCCGGCGAGCGAGCGCACTAAGGCGGCATGGTCGAACCCGACGATGTGAGCCAGCACTCCTTCGGCAGGCAACCCGGGCGGGATCAGGCTGCCGATTTGCATCGCCATGATGCCAAAACGCATATGGACCTCTTGGCTAAAAGTCCCGCAAGGGATTCGCCACGGAGAGCACGGAGATCACAGAGTCAATTGAGGTAGTCTGCACATTGCCGATTCGTTTTGAGTGGGGTCAATGTTGATAGGCACGGCGCCCCGGCATTCGAAAGGAAGGCCACTCCAGGGGGCGGCACGCCAGACCGCCGACTCTACTTCACAGTGCGGTGCAGCACAACTGGAAGTCCTTCTCCGGCCTTCTACACCCTGTCCCTCTGCATTCTCGGCGATCTCCCCAGCATACCTCGGGGGCAGGTTGGGCTGGGGGGCTCTCACCCCTCGGCCAAGAGCAGCGGCGTGGGACCGTTCTTCGGCTCGCGGCGAAGCGCAAGGACAAGCACCGCTGCGGCCAGGCTGATCGCCGCGTTGGCTTGCAGCACACTGGCCAGCCCAAGTTGGTCGGCGCCTAACCCGGACAAGTACGCACCGATCGAGCCTGCGGCGAACATGACCCCCAGCGTCAACCCGGCGGCGAACCCTGCCCGCCCGGGCAGCGCGCGCTGTGCCATGGTGACCAGAATGGGGTGGGAGGCCCCGTTGAGCAGCCCAGCCAGCCCCACCAGCACGAAGATCGCAGCGCCGCGCGACACGGGAAAGAAGTAGAAAGGCAGCATGCTCAGCAGGAGCGACCCGAGCATTGTCCGGCGCTTTCCATAGCGATCGGCGATCATTGCGCCGATCACGCCGCCGATGGCTGAACCCCCCATGAAGAGCGCCGCAATGACGCCGAACACCGAGGGCGTGTAACCCAGATCGAGATAGAACTTGGGAATGAAGGTCGTTGTGGCCGTGGCCGCCCAGTTGCGGAATCCGGCGCAGAATAGGATGAGGATGAACGCCGCCACATCAGCCCCAGGCGCTGCCTGCGCCGTCCCGTTGGCCGTCTCATCCGCCTCATTCGCAGCATCTCTCGTTGGCCGGCGCATCCACCACATCCCGACGAGGCCCACGGCGACCGCTAGCGCCGCGACAATGACGATCCCCTGACGTCCAAGGTGATCGACGATGACGCCTCCCAGCGCCGGGCCGACGGCCCACCCACCCTGCCCGAAGAGAAAGAAGATCGAAGCCGCCGTCGCTACGCGCCCGGCCATATGGCGATTGCCGAAGTCTGCGGCCTGACTCGTCCCCATGGGGTGAAAGGCGCCCGATCCGAGGGAGGCCAGAATCATGAGCCCAAGCGGCCAGTATCCGGGAAGTATGGCCACCAGCGCAAACAGCACGCCCATCCAGATGACGCCTGCGGCGAAGGAAGAGCGCCCCGGGGCGCGGTCGTACATCCAGCCCACAATGGGCTGGGCCACGGCACCAGAGATCGAATACAGCATGGCGATAAAGCCGATGCTGGCGTTGGAGAGCGCCAAGGGCACACTGAGCACCGCGAGCAGGATGCCCACCTGGCCGGAGAGCGTGTCCACCATAAAGTGGCTGAGAGCAATCAGCAAAAACTGGGGTTGCCGGAGAAGTCGCATGGGGGGAGTGGTTTGCTGCCTCCTTTGGGAGTGAGATGTGGCGCACTCTGGGTGCCGTGTGAGGGCGACGGACACCGAGGACGCGCACAATGCTTCAGCCGCGCCTGGCGCGTTCCTTGCCGGCGGCCGGCGTCCCATGTTTGCCATGCGCTGGCGCAACGGCGGCCTCTGACCGGCGGCGCTTCTCCTCGAGATAGGTTGTGAAATTGCCGGCAAAGGTCTCACCGTATCCCTCGTCAAGCTCAACGATGTGATCGACCACGTTGTCGAGGAAGTAGCGGTCGTGCGAGATGACGATGATCGTGCCGGTGTACTCCTCGAGGGCGGCCTCCAGGACCTCGGCCGACCGGATGTCGAGGTGGTTGGTCGGTTCATCCAGCAACAGGCAATTGGCGCCCTCCATCATCAGGCGCGCCATTTGGACACGCGCCTTCTCGCCGCCCGAGAGATCGCCGACACGCTTGCGGGCATCGTCGGCGCGGAAGAGAAAGCGGCCCAAAAGGCCGTACATATCGCGGTCGTTCATCCACCGTCCGCGGGTAATCTCCTGGGCCAGCGTGCTCTCCGGGTCGAGCGTTTGATGCTCCTGAGCGTAATAGCCCAGGGTGGTCGACGGCCCCACCACCACCTGCCCGCTGGTGGGCGCCTCCTCACCCAGGAGGCAGCGGAAGAGCACCGTCTTGCCCGCCCCGTTAGGCCCGATGATGCCGACCCGTTGGCCATGCCAGACGACCAGGTTGAGGTCGCGCAATACGACTTGCGGCCGGCCGCGGGAATCCTCAAAGGCTTTGGTCACCCCGCGCATTTCGACC
>CAYGXJ010000096.1:0-18377 GCA_964353865.1 uncultured Anaerolineales bacterium
CCGCCTTTCCACCAAGGCTCCGAATCGAGAAGGGGCAGCGCGTCGCTGCCCCTGCTCCGTTTGCTCCTCACCCCGACCGGCGCGCCCCCCTACCCGGCCTTCGGATCTCCCCGCCCCAATCGCTGCTCCACTGCGCTTGCGATGGCTGCGGTTTCGGCCACCAACTTCGGCGATCGATCGTAGACCGCAACGCCAGCCCGGTCCGCATCGCGCACGCCCTCGTCGGCCGAGAGGTGCCCCAGCACCTCCAACCCGGGCGAGTGGCGCTCGATGAACTCGCGGTCCTCGGCGCTGGCCACCTTCGACCCCACGAGATACAGGTGCGGCAAATGCAGGTCCTCCGCCAAAGCGCGGATCTGTCTGGCCGTTCCCAGGCTGCGCGCAGTCGGCTCAACAACGATGAGCATGGCATCCACTGCGTCCGCGGTTGCCCGCCCCAAGTGCTCCACGCCTGCATACATATCCAGCAGCACGACGTCCGTTCGTCGCAGCAAGATGTGGGTCACAAGCGATCGAAGCAGGACGCTCTCCGGGCAGATGCAGCCCGAGCCTCCCTTTTCCACAGCCCCAAGCTGAAGCAGCCTTACCCCTCGATGAAGCGCCGAGAACTTTTCCGGGATGTCCTCAACGCGCGGATTCAGGCGAAAGTATCCACCCATGCTTCCCGGTTGCGCGCCCGTCCGTTCCGCAATCAAGTCCTCCATCTCGGCGATTGGCCGCAATCCCTGGAGAAGATCCTCTGCGAAACCGAGCGCCTGCCCGAGGCACGGCGAAGGATCCGCGTCCACCGCCAGGACCTGATAGCCTCGTGCGACGTAGCCGTACGCCAGAAGGGCCGTGGCGGTTGTCTTCCCAACGCCACCTTTTCCCGAAACCGCAATCTTCATCCCTCGCTCCATTGGATACCACTCACCACAAGTCTATGCCCCCTGCCCGTGAAGGCGCCGCGCAGCCACGACCGGGATCCCTACCGCGAGCAACGCCCGGGCCGTGAGGTTGACCGAATCGTGCTTGTCGAGGTAGTTGCGCAACAGTGCCGGCATCAGGCCCTTTTGCTCGACGTCTTCCTTCGCCAAGAAGTACTCCAGAAGGTCGGAGGGATGCTCGCGCGCCTGCTCCGTGGACACTTCCCCGCCCTCGTGCTTGGCGGAGATGTTTGCTACGTGCTGCGCCACCTCGACCAACTCCGCTCGCCGGTCGTATGGCTGACGCACAATGCTCTTCCAGGCCTCGGTGATGTGATGCTCGAATCGGACGATCTCCTCAAGCTCCAGCGCCTCACGAACCGATGCCGACAACTCAAGGGTCCGGTTGTCGATCGAATTGCCGAAGTTGAAACCGATCAGCGGCGTGGACCCATCTGGGCGGGCGAACAGACGCGCCCCCAACAGGGTCCACAATGCGGCATACGGGTTGTCGTTGCCCATGAATACGGAAATCTTGAACTCAATATCGACCCCGACCTTGTAGAGCATGTACCCGAGCAGCACTGTGCCAGGATTGATGTTTAGGACCGCCCGCACCCCGTAGTGGGTGTAGTAGTAGAGCAGTTCGTCCAACCACATGAGTGCATGGTCATTTGGCTGGCCGATCCCCCCGAAGTAGCCGGTGATCGTCTCCGGCCCGCCAAGGTGCACGTTGGATCCGTCCGTGCCCTTCGTGTCGAGCGTCTCGACGTAAGAGGCGCCCACGATTTGCATGGCCGCCACCACGGCCGGCAAGTCGCCCTGGTCCTGCTCAGACTCCTTCATTCGACGCACGCGAATGTAGCGCCCCGGCATCAACTCCCGCCGCTCGATCGCTTGTTGGGCCTCGGTCACAAGCCACGGGAAGTACTGGAAGGCACTGATCTCCAGCGTCACCGCAAAGCGAGAAGCCAGGCGCTCGACCGCCTTGCCCGCAACGGCGGCCAAGCGGAAATCCTCCATGCTCGCAAAGGCGCCTCGGTCACGCTCACCCTCCAACCAGGCCAGGTCCTTCAAATAGGGGGATCCGATGTCTTTCAAACGTGACTTCAGCGACTCCAACTGCCCGGCGTCACGTGCCTTGCGATTGATTTCCTCGACCGTGCCGTACTTGCGAATCACATCTAAGAATCCGCGAATCACCGGATTGGCGCCATCGCTCAGTAACCGATTGACCTGCTCCACGTGCTGCCCAGAGACAAGCAGCCGTTCCAGCATCTCGTCCATCGCCCCTCCTACTCCAGGCCTCGCACAAGCTCATCGTACTGGTCGTCCTTCATACCAAACCAGTTCTCTGCGCTTGGGAATTGCCGCGACTGCACCTCGGCCACATACCGCTTGAGTCCGTTCAGGATGACTTCCCCCGCATTCCCAAAGACCTTGGCCATCTTCGGCTTGAAGCGCGGATACAGTCCGAACATATCGTGGAAGATGAGCAACTGACCGTGAGCCAGCAAACCCGACCCCAGACTGATAATCGGCACACCCGAACGTCCGGTGATGAGCCCGGCCACCCGATCGGGCACCATCTCGAGCAGGATGCTAAAGGCCCCGGAGTGCTCAAGAGCGCGGGCATCGTCTACGATGCGCCGCGCACGCGTTGCGTCTTTGCCTTGCACCCTAAAGCCACCCAGAGCCGAAGTGCTCTGCGGCGTGAGCCCGAGGTGGCCCATGACCGGGATGCCGGCGCGTGCGATAGCCTGCAGGCGGTCCGCCATTTCCACGCCGCCCTCCAATTTGACGCCGTCACAGCCCGCCTCCGCCATAAAGCGCCCCGCATTACGCACCGCATCCTGCACGCACACCTGGTAGGTCATGTAGGGCATGTCGCCGATCAGAAACGCGTTGGGCGTTCCGCGCCGAACGGCCTGTGCATGGCGGATCATGTCCTCCATCGTCACCGGCAGAGCGCTCTCGTAGCCGAGGACGGTCATCCCCAGGCTGTCGCCCACGAGGACGATATCCACGCCTGCCTGCTCTACGAGGTAGGCCATGGGATAGTCATAGCAGGTCACCATCGTGATCGGCACGCGCTGCTGCATCTTCTCGAAAAGAGCGGGCAGCACGACCCTGCTGCGCTTTTCCATTTCCGATCCCTCCCTCCGGCAGAGTCCGGATACCTGGACTGCCCGGCCTGTGCTAGCTCCGCCCCCCGAGCACCGAATTCACGAGGGGCCGCGGGTCCACCAGATTGTGCCCAAGCGCCGCATCTTTTTCCCTCCCAAGCGCCACCGCCATGAGCTGGGTGAAGTAGATGATTGGCATGCGCGGTTCCACCCGCATCTGCGCCTGGTGCCCCTGGAGATTGATCTCACACAGCGGGCACGCCACGACGATGGCCTCAGCCCCCCGGTCGCGCGCATTGTCGATGATGCGCTTGCCAAGGTCCAGCATCACCTCCGGCCGGGTCATCGCCAGCGACCCCCCACAACACGCCACCTTGAGATCCCACTCCACCGGAGCTGCTCCGATAGACTGCATCAGCCGATCGAGCCCGCGCGGGTATTCGTAATCCACCGAGCCGGTCACCTTGGGCGGGCGCGTCAGCAGGCAACCATAATAACAGGCCACCTTAAGCCCGCGCAGCGGCGCGCGCACTTCCTGCTCAACCCGGTCAAACCCGACCCGTTGGATCACGAAGTCGAGCAGCGACCGGACCTCGACCCGGTCCGGGTACGCCTCGCCCATTTCCTTGTCAATCCTCTCGCGAACGTCCGGCCGTGTACGCCATTCGTGCAGCGCCACTCTGAAACGGCTGAAGCAGGAGGCACACGGCAGCGCGGCCTCGCGAAAACCTTGTTGATCCAGAAGTTGCATGTTGATCATCGGCAGGCGGACTGCCTGCCGCTCGTCCAACCGATGGGCAGGCGTCGAGCCGCAACACACCCATCCTTTGGGCTCCACAGGCGTGTACCCGAAAGCCTCCAGCACCGTGCGCGCCGACTTGTCAAAAGCCGAGGCCATCCCGTGCAACGAGCAGCCTGGGTAATAGCCGATCTCCATTTCACCCCGCGGCGGGGCCTTGGTTGCCCCGGCGTGGAATCGGACCCGCGACACTTCGGGGATCGGGTGGATGGCGCCTTTGCTGACCAGCGCCAGGGCCAATGGAATATCGCGCACAATTGTCCAATTGCGCAGGTCCACCTCCGCCATCAGCCCGAGCTCGTACAGGCGGCCGAGAAGGTTCACGTCGCGCAGGAAGACCTTGTTGAAAAGGGCCACCTCGGGGACCTTCGCCGGCAAACCCCGCTCTACCACTTCACTCACGATGAAGTCCATCACCTTGGCGATGTCGAGTCCCTGCGGGCAGCGTGTCGTGCAGGTTTGGCACGAGGCGCACATCCATGGCGTGCGTGCGTTGAACACGTCGTCTTCCAAACCGAGTTGCGCCGCGCGCATCACTTGGTTGGGCGCCATATCGAAGAAGTTCATCATTGGACATCCGGAGGTGCACTTGACGCACTGGTAGCACATGTACACGTTCTCGCCCGTCGCCCGTTGAATGCGCTCCGCCAGACCGGTGTTCACTTCAACGCTCATACCGCCTCCGTTTCGCCACCCAGGCCCCCTGCACCTTTCGCCCGTTATTGGCCCGCCGACCCATTTGGCCTCGGGGCGAGACCCGCGCGTGTAACGATCTCCGCCACGGCCTCTTCCCACTCGATGGCCATGATGTGCACGCCTGCCACGCCCGGCACCTCGCGCAACTGCTGGATCAACTCAACGCAAATGTCCATACCGACGCGCTTGGCCGCCTCGGCCTTGGCCTTTTTATCGTCGATGCCCTTTCCCGCCGCCTCCATGCGCTCAACAATCTCTTTGGGCACATCCAGCCCGGGCACCTTGTCGCGCATGTACTTGGCCGCGCCCACCGACTTCAACGGTCCCACACCCGCGAGCAGATAGATCTGCTGGTCTACCCCCAGATCGCAAACTCGCGCCATGAACTCGCGGAAGCGCGGCACGTTGTACACCAACTGCGTTTGCACGAAGTCGGCACCGGCACGCGCCTTCTTACCCAGGCGCAACGGCCGAAAATCCGCTGGGTCGGCAAACGGATTCTCCGCTGCGCCCACAAAGAAGCGCGGTGCGACACCCTTGATTTCCTCTCCGCACTCGAAGGCGGCGCGATCGCGCAATCCCACGACCATCTGGATGAGCTGAGTGGAGTCCAGGTCGTGGACATTCTTGGCTTGCGGGTGATTCCCAAATGAATGGTGGTCTCCCGTCAGGCACAGCAAGTTGCGCAGCCCGAGCGCGTAGGCGCCCAAGATGTCTGCCTGCATCGCCAGCCGGTTGCGATCGCGGCACGTCATTTGGATGATGGGCTCTAGCCCCTCATCCAAGGCAAGTTTGCCAGCCGCAATGGATGACATGCGCACAATGGCCGTCTGATTGTCGGTGATGTTCACCGCATCCGCCCACCCGCGCAACAGGCCCGCCTTCTTCCGGATGATGGCCGGGTCCGCATTCTTGGGCGGGCCCAGTTCCGCTGTGACCGCGAACTGCCCCGAGCGCAACACGCGCTCCAGCCGGCTCTCAGTGCGGAAACCATTGTTGGCCGAACTCATAGCTCACCTCTTTCCGCCGCGTCCTCAGATCGACCCCGTAGGATTCAACCGCAGGTCTTCGCGCACGATCTTGCGCGGCCCGCCGTCGCGCGACGTCCGCCAATCCTTCGGCGGTTGAATCTCGAGCAGCAATTCCAGCCGGCCCTGGGCCTTGAGCCGATCGTAAATCAGCTGCCAGGCACAGTCCGTGTCTGCATTGATTTCGCAATGCCCATTCACCGACCCGCCGCATGGCCCGTTGAGCAATTGCTTCGAGCAGCGAGCGATCGGGCACACCCCACCCGTCAGCCCCAGCAGACAATTCCCGCACGCCTGACAGCGTTCCGACCACACACCTTGCTCGACCGGCATCCCCATGAAGGCCGTGTTCAAACCCGGAACGACGATCTTGTCTGGGAAGCGTTCGGCCATTGCCTGGACCCCGACGCCGCATCCCAGCGAGACGACCAGGTCGGCCTCGCGCACCTGGTCGCGCACAGCATCGATGTACTCCCACTCACATTGCCGTTGCACGACCGCATGCGTCACTTGCTGCGGCCGGCCGTCCACCCGGCTAGCCATGCGCACCGCCGAAGCCAGGATGCCGGCTTCCTTCTCGCCACCCGCGAAGCACACGGTCACGCACGTTCCACATCCCACAACCAACACCTTCTCGGCTCCCTGGATCAGTTTGCGGATCTCCTCCAGGGGTTTTTGTTCAGCAACGATCATATGGCCTCCTCACGGCTCTCGCCGTACTCCACTTCGGGCTCTGCACACCTCAACCCATACCGCTCGCCTATCACCTCTCGCCGCCTGCGTGCTGGGCCGTGGGGCGTAGCGGCGAAGGGCCCAGTTGGCGGATGTGCGCATCCATCTCGCGAGCCACCTCGGCCCAGCGCCCACCCATCGCCGACGACAAGTGGTACATCCGAATCCTCTCCCCACCCACTCCGGCCTCGGCCAGCACTTGCTGCGTTCGCTCCACACGCTTCCGCGCCCGCTCGTTGCCCGTCTGATAATGGCAATCACCCTCCATGCATCCTGCCACCATCACACCGTCCGCTCCGGACTCGAAAGCGGCCAGCACATCTCGCACATCCAAGTCGCCCGTGCAGGGAATCTTCACCACATGGATGCTGTCGGGATACTGCAATCGCAAAGCTCCCGCCAAATCGGCCGCCGCATAGGCACAATAGTGGCAACATAGGGCAACGATTCGCGGCTCGAAACCTAGCTCGTCCATGCCCCGGCCTCTTCGAAAAGTGCGCCAATCTTCAAGCCAATCTGATCTGACCGGCTGTGCATGAGGACGATGGCATGCGCCGGGCATTCCCCGACGCATTGACCGCATCCCTGACACGCCACCGGGTCGATGTAGGCCGCTCCCACAATGCCGCCCACCCCAGAGAAATCCACACGAATGGCTGGAACATGCATCGGGCAAACGCGCACGCAGGTCAGGCATCCGGTGCACAACGCGGAGTCCACATCGGCCACGGCCCCGCCCGCCGGAAGCGTATCGCGCGCGAGGATGTTGGCAGCCCGTGAGGCAGCCGCCTGCCCCTGCGCGATGGCTTCATCCAGGAACTTCGGATAGTGGGCTGCCCCCGCCATGAACACGCCTTCCGAGGCAAAATCCAGCGGTCGCAACTTCACGTGGGCTTCCAGGAAATATCCCTGCGCATCGCGCGGCACCTTGAACACCTGCGCCAGATCGTGGGCCCCCTCCGCAGCGATCATCGGAGTGCTGAGCACAAGCCAATCCGCGGAAAACGACAGCTCCTGCCGCAATGAGGCGTCCTCCACGGTCACCTTTAGCAGGTCACCGCGGTAGTCTACTTGGGGTGGGTTCGCCGCCTCGTACCGCACGAATTCGACTCCGGCCCGTCTGGCCTCGGTGTACTCGCCTTCGCGCGTCCCAAAAGCCCGCAGATCCCTGAAGAGAATGCGGACTTGCGCGGTAGGGTCGACCCGCTTGAGCGCTGTGGCCGTCTTGAGCGCCTGGCCGCAGCAAATCCGACCGCAGAAGCCATCGGCCCCAACACATTGCAGCATGACGACTCGCGGGGGGTGATTCCCTGCGTTCAACCCTCGTGCTGAGATTCGCCGACCCTCCCCATCCCACAACCGCTGCTCCAATTCTCGCTGCGTGATGACCCGCGGGTGGCGTCCCAGCCCGTGGTACTCCCCACGCGCTTCCTGACCACCGGTGGCGATGATGGTCGCGCCGTGGCGTATCTCCACGAGCGACCCATCGCCCTGCCGCACCCTCGATACAAAATTGCCGACCACTCCTTGCGTTTCGGCCACGACCGCATGCATGTGACAGATGATCCGCGCTTGGCCCTCCACGCGCCCCACCAGGTCGCGCAGCAGCTCCTGGGGCGCGGACCCGCCCGCCAGGAAGCGAAGGTTTCGCAGGTTTCCACCCAGCTCATTCTCGCGCTCGACCAGGTCAACGGCGAACCCTTGTTCGGCAAGGACAAGCGCAGCGCTCATTCCTGCCGGGCCGCCGCCGACCACGAGCGCCCCGTGCTCGACAGAGACGCCGGTGCGCACCAGAGCTTCCAGCCCTCCCGCGCGCGCCACAGACATGCGAACCACACGCTGGGCCTTCGCGGTGGCGGCGTCGCGATCGCTCGAATGCACCCACGAACACTGGTTGCGGATGTTGGCCATCTCGAACAGAAACGCGTTCAGCCCGGCCTGACGCAAGGCATCTTGAAACAAAGGTTCATGCGTCCGCGGCGTGCAGCTGGCCACGACGACCCGGTTGAGCCGCTGTTCGCCAATGCGCTGGATGATCGCCGCCACGGAGTCCTGCGAGCAGGTGTACAGGTTGCGTTCTGCGTGGACCACCCCTGGCAGCCGTTCAGCAAACCGGGTCACCGCCTCCACGTCGAGATACCCGGCGATATTTGACCCGCAGTGGCAAACGAAGACTCCGATGCGCGGCGCCTCGCCGCCGACCTCTCGCTCCGCGGGATACTCGCGCGTCCGCGCCAGCACGCCCCGCGCCGGCGCCAGAAGCTGCCCCGCCAACGCCGCCGCCCCCGATGCCTGCACGACCGTCTCCGGAATATCCTTCGGTCCGCTGAATGGGCCGGCCACGAACACGCCGGGGCGGCTGCTCTCCAGCGGAGCGAAGTATTCGGTATGGCAGAAACCGAACTGGTCGAGTTCGACCCCCAGGCGCCCCGCCAGGGCGCGCACCTCGCTGGAAGTCTCCATTCCAACCGATAGCACCACCAGATCGAAGTTCTCCTCCACTGCCTGCGCCTGTTCTGGATCCCAGTACTGCAACTTCAAATCCTGCGTTCCAGGGTCTTCACGCACCGCCGAGATGCGAGTCCGGACAAACCGTACGCCATACCGACTCTGCGCCCGCTGGTAGTACTCCTCGTAGCCTTTGCTGAACGCTCGCATGTCCATCAGGAAGATGGTGGTTTCTGTTTCGGCGTCGTGCTCCTTGGCCATGATCGCTTGCTTGCTGGCGTACATGCAGCACACCGCTGAACAATAGTCATGCGCCTGATCGCGAGAGCCAACACATTGCAGGAAGGCGATCTTCTTCGCCGGCCGCTGGTCGCTGGGCCGCTGCACGTGGCCCTGCGTCGGGCCCGAGGCCGAGAGCAGCCGCTCGAACTGAAGAGCATTCACAACATTTCGGTTTCGGCCGAAGCCGAATTCCTGCGCGCGCTGCGCGTCGAACACCTCGTACCCTGGAGCGAGAACGACCGCCCCCACGCGGATCTCCTCTTCGCCCTCCACCTGGTCATGGTCAATCGCATTGGCCTGGCAGGCTGCGACGCACGAGAGACATTCCGAACAGATACCGCACTGCAGGCAGCGTTCCGCTTCGCGTCTGGCCTCAGCCTCCCCGTAACCGGCCTCCACCTCGATGAACGTTCCCCGCCGGCGCTCGAGCGGCACCTGAGGCATGGCTGTGCGCTTGGCCGCGGAGGCTTCGCCGCGCGCCACGCGCCCACGCGCCTCGTCGCTCTCCAATCTCACGACCGGCAGGTCTGGCGCAAAGCGGGGCTCGAGTTCCTCGCCCCGCAAGAAACGGTGGATCGATTTCGCCGCCCGGTGACCTGCCGCAACGGCCTCCACCACGAAGGCCGTACCGGTCGTCGCGTCACCCGCCGCGAACACGCCCGGGCGGGTCGCAGCAAAGGTGTTTGGATTGACCGCAATCGTTCCCTGCCGGGTCACGCCCACACCCGTGTCGGGCGGGATGAACGCCAAGCCTGCTCGCTGACCAATCGAGAAGATCACCGTGTCGCATTCCAGCACCTGCTCCGACCCGGGCTCGGTTTCCAGAATGAGCTGGCCCTCGCTGTCGAACTGGAAGCGTGTCACCCGCTGGCACTCAACCCCGGTCACCCGCTCCTCGCCCCATATGCGCAGGAAGGTGCGCGATGGGACGACCTCCACGCCCTCCGCCTCGGCCTCCTCCACTTCATACAAGTGGGCCGGCATGGTTTCGCGCGATTCGAGGCAGGCCATCGTTACATGGGCTGCCCCAAGCCGAACCGCGGTACGCGCGCAGTCGATCGCAACGTTGCCCCCACCGATCACCAACACCCTGCGCCCCGCAAGATCGGCGGCCGCACCCAACCGGACATCGCGCAGGAAACTGGTGTTGACCAAGACTCCCGTCAGATCTGCGCCGGGAATTCGCAGCTTCTTTCCTTCGTGGGCCCCAACCGAGATCAGCACCGCCGAATAGCCTTGCTCGAACAGTCCGTCCAAATCGTCAACGCGCGTGTTCAGGCGCAGGTCAATCCCCAGGTCGATGATGTCCTGCACTTCTCGGTCGACGATCGCCCCCGGCAGCCGGTATTCGGGCACTCCGACTCGCAGCATGCCGCCCGCCACCGGGAGGGCCTCGAAAACGGTCACCGGAAAGCCCTGCAGGGCCAGGTCGCGGGCGGCCGTCAATCCGCACGGGCCACCGCCAATCACAGCGACGCGCTCGGCGTGCGAATGCGGCACTCGCGCTGGCGGCACACGCGGCTGGCTGTAGGCCCAATCCGCAACGAATCGCTTGATGCCATGGATATTCAGA
This sequence comes from uncultured Anaerolineales bacterium, assembly GCA_964353865.1. GTDB lineage: Bacteria > Chloroflexota > Anaerolineae > Anaerolineales > RBG-16-64-43 > RBG-16-64-43. Next base: position 10,590 of record CAYGXJ010000096.1, read on the forward strand.
GACTCGTCGACCAACCCTCGGTTGCACGCAATCTCGCAGCGATGGTTGCAGATGCGCCCGCAAATTCCCGGGAACGGGTTGTCTTCGGTGATCACTCGCAGCGCTTCGGCGTAGCGCCCTTCCCGCACCAGGGCGACGTAGCCCTGCGCCCGTTGGCCGGTCGGGCATGCGTCCCGGCACGGCGCCTTGCCGAGCTTTTCGATGGCAAACGTCACCGGGGTTGCCTGAGGATAGAGGCGGAACGCGGCCCGGCGCGTGCTCAGCTTCTCCTCGAACTCCGCCGGCCGAACGATTGGGCACGCTGTCGCGCAATCGCCGCAGCCGACGCACTTGCTCGCGTCCACATAGCGCGGCTTGCGCCGCACGCGCACAGAAAAATCGCCCGGCCCGCCACTCAGGCTGACCACCTCGCTCATGGTCATCAGTTCGATGTTGAGGTGCCGCCCCACATCCACCAACCGCGGCGAGATGGTGCACATTGCACAATCATTCGTCGGAAACGTCTTATCGAGCTGCGCCATGTGGCCGCCAATGGCCGACTTCTGTTCGACGAGGTAGACGCGGAATCCCTGCTCGGCCAGGTCCAGGCTGGCCTGCATGCCGGCGATCCCCCCGCCGACAACCATCACCGCACCGGTCAAAGTCTCCCTCTCACCCACTCTCAAGCCCTCCACGCCTGGGAATGCGCTTCCACCAATTCCATCGTCGCCCTATGGCGCAGGTCTTGCGCCGCCTGCCTCCATCGCGCTGCGCGCCTATCTCGCCGGCGCGACGATGGCCTCCGCCGACAGGCTCGCCGCCCGACCCGCCGCTTTGAGCGGCGAGGGGCCAAGCTCTCTCACTCGCGTAACGAGCGCATTGGCCTCGCGCGCAACCGTCGCACCTTGCCCCCCGGACACGAAGATCATCTTCACCCTGTCCGACTCGAGACCGATAGTCTTCAGCAACTCTTGCACGCGCTCGACTCGCGCTCGAGCGCGTTCATTTCCGCGTACGTGGTGGCAATTGCCAAGCGGGCAGGCCACGACCAACACCCCATCCGCCCCCTGTTCGAATGAACTCAGCAGGTAAAGGGCATCCAACTTGCCGGTGCACGGCAGGCGGACGATTTTTACGCTGGCAGGATAGGTCAGGTGCAGTGCTCCCGCCGTATCGATCGCCGTATACCCACAATAGATGCACGAAAACGCCGTTATCTCAGGCTCATACACCATGTTCCCACCCTTCGAACTGCCCACGCGGTGCGCCTTGGCCGCACTGCCTCAAATCCCGCCAGCGGAGCGCGAAACCAAGGTCAGCGCGCCCTCGGGGCAGGCCGTCTCGCATGAGCCGCAACCGGTGCAGTGCCAATGGTCAACCCACATCGCCAGCTCGCCGTGCACCCACAACAGTGCGTTGTAGCGCCAAGCACGCATGCAGGCACGACAGCCATTGCCTAAATGCTCATCCACCTCGGCCACCAGCTGGGAGATCACCTGCATGCCGGCTCCGCCGTTGCCCGCGTGGCACTCCACGCGCCCACACCAAAGCACAGTTGGGCGTCCTGGTATTCCGCCAATTGGATCGCCCTCGCTGGGCATTCCGCTGTGCATGTGCCACATCCCTGACAGCGTCCCGGGTCGATCCAGGCTGCACCGCGGATCGCGCCCACCCCAACGCGATCTTCCCGCACCTGCGGAACGCCAAATGGGCAGGTGCGCACGCACGTCAGACACGCTGTGCATTTTGTCGCATCTACCGTAGCCACAATTCCACCGACCTGGATTTCATTGCGCGACAGGAAAGTAATCGCCCGCCCGGCGGCGGCCTGCGCATGCGTGATGCACTCCTCGATGAACTTGGGGTAGTGGGCCATGCCCGCCAAGTACATGCCTTCATCGGGGAATTCCATGGGGCGCATCTTGAGATGGGCCTCGAGGAAGAAACCCTCGCTCGACAGAGGCACACGCAGCACGCGCGCAAGCTCCGGGGCATCCTCAACAGGCACCATACTTGTGCTCAAGGCCAGGATATCCGGGGCAAATTCCATCAGCTTGCCAAAGACATGCTCCCGCACAGCCACTACCAACCGAGCCTGCGCCCCCTGCCCCTCGCGGGAAACGCGGGGCGGGTCGTTACTGGTGTAACGCACAAACACCACGCCCCTTCGCCTGGCTTCCGAGTAGTAGGCCTCGCGGAAGCCATAGGTGATGATGTCTTTGTACAGGATCGCCACCTGGCAAGCCGGATTGAGCATCTTCAGGCGGATAGCGTTCTTGATGCTATTCGTGCAGCATATACGCGAGCAGTACTCCGCGTCGCCCTCCGGCTGAACGCATTGGATCATCACGACCTGGCGCAGTGCCGCGACCTTCTCCGGCTGATGCGCGATCAGCTCCTCCATTTGCGATTGCTTCATCACCCGCGCATCCTGGCCGAGCAGGTATTGCGACCCGCCGCCCTCCCGTCCGCCTACGGCCACCACCGTCACCCCATGGCGGATCTCTTCTTGATGGCCGGGCATTCCTGGCGGCTCGCTACGGACCAGCGTGCGGAAGTCGCCGACGCTGCCTGTCTGCCGGACAACCTGGCTGTGGAAGAGCAGGCTAATGCGCTCGTGCGCCACCACCCGATTGACCACATCGCGCAGCATGCCCTGCGGGTTAGTCCCCTCGGCCACGTAATACACATGGTGCATATTGCCGCCCAGCGCACCGGTCTTCTCGACCAAAGTGACCGGGTAGCCTGAATCGGCGATCTCCAACGCTGCCGTCATGCCCGTGATGCCGCCGCCGATCACCAGTGCTGCATTCTCCATCTGGCGTGCTTCCTTGCGCACCGGCTTGGCCAATCGCAAACGGCCAACCGCCATGTGGATCATCTCGCTGGCCTTGCGGGTCGCGCCCGAGGCATCCGGGGCATGGGCCCAGGCGCAGTGTTCGCGCAGGTTGACCAATTCCACAAAGCTTGCACTGAGCCCGGCCTGCCAGCCCATCCGCTGGAAAAGCGCCAGATGGGTGCGGTGGCTGCATGCCCCCACCACCACGCGCGTAATCCGTTTCTCCCAAATGGCGTCGCGCAGGTGCGTCTGACCCTCAAAGAAGCACGCCAGGTCAAGCTTCTGGGCGTGCACAACACCTGGCAGACCACGGGCGAAGTCGCTCACGGCATCCAGGTCGACCGGTCCATCGATTTCGCCGCAGCATCCGCACAGGAAAACTCCCACCCGCACCGGCGCGTCTTCGCTGACCGCACCCTCCGGGTGGGCACTGCCCACGACGAACGGCTCTGCCCGGCTGAAGGCGCGTTCGCCCAGGCTGTGGCGCAAGATGCGCATCGCCTCGGCCGCCGCGCCGGAAGCATCCAGCAGCGTTTCCGACATCTCCTTGGGGGAACCGAAGGCCCCGCACACAAACACCCCCGGACGAGAGGTGGCCAGCGGATTGAACTTGTCGGTCGCACAGAAGCCGTACGGATTAAGTTCGATCCCCAGCGCCTCCGCCAGAGGTCCTGCCTCCGCCGGGGGCCGGATGCCCGTGGCCAGAACGACGAGGTCAAAATGCTCCTCGGCCATAGCCCCTTGCCCCATGGCCGCCTCGCCGTGCTCGCGTCCGCCCGGATATCGAAGCACCAGGTCGCCGGTGCGCGCATCCTCAATGACCTCTGAAATCCTCGTCCGGTTGTACCGGATGCCGAAGCTGTCGCGCGCCCGCTTGTAATAGGCGTTGTATTCCTTGTTGAAGGCGCGTTCATCCATGGTGAAGATGTGGCATTCCGCGCCTGGAATGCGTTGGATCGCCAACATCGCTTCCTTGGTTGCATACATGCAGCAGATGGACGAACAATACGCATTGTGCTGGTCGCGCGATCCGACGCACTGCAACCAAGCGATCTTCTTCGGCGCCTGCCCATCGGAGGGGCGCATCACAATACCCTCCGTCGGCCCCGAGCGCGACGCCAGTCGCTCATACTGCAGCGAAGTGATGACGTTCTTATGCCTCCCTAGGCCGAGTTCCGGCATCGACCGGGCATCAAAGGGCTGAAAGCCCAGTGCCAGGATCACAACCCCTACGCGGATATCCAGGTCCACACTCGCCGCCCGCAGGTCTACGGCCCGCGTCGGGCACACCTCCACGCACTTGTGACACGCGTCGCACGCGGCGGTCTTCTCGATCAGGTAGTACGAATCCGGGATTGAGCGCGGCGCGGACTTGTGGATTGCCGAGACATTGGAGAGCCCCGCCTGGAACTCGCTGACGCGCCGCTCCGGGCACACTTGGGCGCACCTCGCACAGTTGATGCAGCGTCCGGGGTCTACGAAGCGCGGATGCTGCCGCAGGTGAACGTGAAAATCGCCGACCTCGCCCTCGCTGCCGACGACTTCGGTCAGAGTCAGCAAGGTGATATTCGGGTGAGTATTATGGTCGAGCAGCACCGGGGAGATGGCGGGGCGCGAGCACCCGTAGCCGTGGTCCGATGTGCCGCGACACAGCACGCAGTCGTGGGTCGGAAACATGTACCCAAGCTGGGCCACGCGCCCACCCAGGGAGGGCGCGCGTTCTACCAGGTAGACGTGCAGCCCGGCATCCGCCAAATCCACGGCCGCCCGCATGCCGCCGATTCCCCCGCCCACGACCAAGACACTTCGCGCCGCCGTCATCCGCTACCGCCTCCTACTGCGTCAGCAGGTATTCATACGCGGCCAGTGCCGCCTTCGCACCTTCGCCGATGGCGATGAGCACCTGTTCGGCAATGACATCGGTCACGTCCCCAGCGGCATAGATGCCCTCCGCCGACGTCCGGTTCCGGGCGTCGACGATGATCCTCCCATTGGCGTCCACCTTGACCAGCCCTGCGACGATTTCCGACTGCGGGACCAGATCGATTTCCACGAAGAAGGCATCGGCTTCCAATTCGCGCTTCTCCCCTTTGCGGCTGATGACCAGCTTGCGAGCGTAGGCATCGCCCAGCACCGCCTCAACTTTGAAGCCCTCGAGCACCTCAACGTTTGCGGCGGCAACGATCCTCTTGCCCATTGGCGAGTCGAGTTCGCCATGGGTAGGGGCGACCAGCGTCACCCTGCGGGCGATGCTAGCCAGTTCGGCCGTCGAGCGCAGGGCCAGGGCGCCGTCGCCGATGACGACCACGGTGCGCTCGATGAACAGCGGGGCGTAGGAGACGGCGCTGTAGCACAGTCCGCGATTCATGAACTCCTTCTCGCCGGGTACATTGAGCAAGCGACCCAGCGCGCCGCTGGCCAGGATCAGTGCTTTGGCCTGGTAGTTCTTGCCCTCGCGAGTGACGACCTCGTATCCGCCCTTGATCTTCTCGATCTTCTCCGCCTTATCGAAGACGCGGGAGAACTCCAGGTACTCGATCTCATTGGTGAAGCGCCCGACGACCTCCTCGCCGTTGATCACCAGGTGTTTCTCGACGAACGGCAGCTGCAGGCGGTAGTTGGTCTTACCGCCCAGGTCGCGCGTGATCAGCAGGACGTTCAGCCGCTTGCGCAGGGCATAGGCGGTGGCCGTCAGGCCTGCAGGGCCGCCGCCGAGGATGATTAGGTCATACATGGTCTATTCTCCTTGGGCTGCTGGCGAGGCCTCAGCGATGAACCCGTCGGCCATCATCGTCTTGGTCAAATCGCGTGAGCGCCGGATGATCTCCCCGGCGTTCTTGAGCTCCTCGTCATAGGTGAGCCTCTTGCCGGCCACGCCTTCGTCGATGGCCTTCATCGCGACCGCGGCGGCCTCGCGCGGGAAGACCTCCCACTCGTCCATGTTGGGCAGGATGTAGTCTGGGGCCAGCCCCTTCGCCTCAGCCATGCCCGCTAGGGCGTGGGCGGCGGCCGTGCACATCGGGTCGGTGATGGTCTTGGCGCGCACGTCGAGGGCGCCGCGAAAGATGCCCGGGAAGCCGAGCGAGTTGTTGACCTGGTTGGGGAAATCAGATCGCCCGGTGGCCACGATGGCTGCCCCAGCCTCCTTGGCCTCCCAGGGCCAGATCTCGGGCACTGGGTTGGCGCAGGCGAAAACGACCGGGTCCTTGGCCATGCCGCGCACCCACTCCGCAAGCACCACCTCGGGTCCAGGCTTGGATAGAGCGATCACCACGTCAGCGCCCTTCATCGCCTCCCGGATGTTCCCCTGGCGTTGGGCGGCGTTGGTGATCTGGCACATCTTCCACTTGTCAACGAACTCGGCCTTGCGCTTCTCGATGTCGTCGCGCCCCTTGTGCAGGATGCCCCTGCTGTCGACGACGATGCACTTGCCCGGGTCGGCGCCGGAGGCGAAGATCAGGCGGCCACAGGCCACATTCGAGGCGCCTGAGCCGACGAAGGCGATCGATACATCGCCGATCTTCTTGTTCACGATCGTGAGTGCATTGATTAGCGCCGCCAGCGTGACCGTGGCAGTGCCCTGTTGGTCATCGTGCCATATTGGAATTTCCGCTCGAGCGCGCAGTGTGTCCAGGATGCGGAAGCACTTCGGCTGGGCGATGTCTTCCAGGTTGACGCCGCCGAACCCGGGCTGGATCAGCAGGACGGTCTCGATGATCTTGTCCGGGTCCTTGGTGTCGAGCATGATCGGCCAGGCGTCGACCCCGCCCAGGTACTTGTACAGCAGCGCCTTGCCTTCCATCACCGGCAGACCGGCCTTTGGGCCGATGTCGCCCAGACCAAGGACACGCGTCCCGTCCGACACGACCGCCACCGTGTTCCACTTGTGGGTATGCTCGTACACCAGATCGGGGTTTTCGGCGATCGCCCGGCACGGCGCAGCCACGCCGGGTGTGTACCAGATGGCGAAATCGTTGAAGTCGCGGACGCGGCACTTGAGCGCCACCTCGACTTTCCCCCGATAGAACGGGTGTAGCTTCATGGCGTCGGCGGAGGGTTGCCTGGCCTTGGCAAGCAACTCCTCGACGCTGAGAGGCGCGGCTGGATCAGGCATAGGATTGCTCTCCTTTCCTCTTTGGGGGCATGCAGCCGTGCGGCCGGTATGCCTCACGGATACTCACAGGCGCAGATACGAATCTGTGTAGATGACCTTGTTCAACAGCACCTGCACGGTCTTCCAGATCTCCGCCTGGCCGGCATCCTTCATGTCCACCCCGTCCGGGTCCAACTCGGACCCCTCCTTGACGGCGTCGTACAGCTTGAGGTAGAGCGCCATCACGGGTGAGCTGGCCTGGCGGGTCTCCACGGCGTGCAACACCTGCATCTGCTCTTCGTCCAGCGGGTCGACAATTGCCGCATCCAGCCCCGCGGCCAAAAGCATCACCATGTACGTGCGATTGACCAGCGGCCGCATGGCCGCAGGCACCTGGTTGGAGACGTTCGAAAGGCCCACCACGGTCATCGGCGCGGGGTCGGCCACCATCTTCAGCATGCGCACCGCTTCAACCGCCTGCGGCACGTATTCCTGGCAGCCCGAGACGGTCAGGATCAGCGGATCGATGTACAGCCGCTCCATCGGAATGCCCAGCTCCTCCGCGCGCGGCATGAGTTTCTCCATGGCGATACCGACTCGCGCCTCGGCGCTGACCGGGATGCCGCTCTTCTCCATGCACAGCGCAATCAACCGTGCGCCGTACTTGGCCGCCAGCGCCGGAACGGTGGCCAAACGCTCTTCTTCGGCGGAGGCGGAGTTGATGAATGCGTTGCCGCCCAGTTTCCGCAATCCGGTCTCAATCGCGGCCAGGTTGGTCGTGTCGAAGGAGAGGGTCATGTCTCCCACGCCCTCCTGGACGCAATCCACAAGCCAGTCCATCACCTCGGGGCCGGCCTTCTTCTGCGGACCGATGTTC
>CAYGXJ010000097.1:0-15954 GCA_964353865.1 uncultured Anaerolineales bacterium
GCGATCTCGATCTGGGTTTTGCGCTGGCTTTGTTCGAGGAGGAACGTTACCACCTTGTCGCTGAGCGACTGCGGGAAGCCGGATTCCAGCCGGACGTCAACCCAGAAGGCAACAGGACGCTCCAGCGATGGACAACCAAGACAATGCCCGGCGCGACAATCGATTTCCTGATTCCGCAATCCACGACCATCGAGGAGGGAGGCACGCTCAAGCATCTCGAGGTTGATTTGGCCGCCATTGTCACGCCCGGCCTCGAACTTGCGTTTGAAGATCGGATGCGCGTTGCACTGAGTGGCACGACGCTATTGGGCGAAAGCGCCCAGAGAGATGTCTGGGTTTGCGGCCCCGGCGCCTACGTCGTCTTGAAGGCCCTCGCGTTCAGAAGCCGCGGCCAGGGTAAGGATGCCTACGATCTGTACTACGTGGTTCGGAACTTCGGTCGCGGTCTTGGCGACGTCGCTGCACACCTCGCCCCCTTGGTCGGGCGCCCGCACGCGGCAGAGGCAATCGACGTGCTCAAGCAGGACTTCACCGAACCCGACGGGATTGGCCCGGTGCGCGTTGCCCGATTCCTATACTCGGAACTGAATCCAGCAACTCAAACGGATGTTGCCGGTTTTGTTCGACGGCTACTGTCCCTCTGCCAAACCTGAGGGTATCCACACCCGGTCAAGTCCCCTTCAGCCTCGCTGCATGTTCGGAGAATGGATGTGGATGGTCGCTCCTTCCAGACGCTGTCTTCTCAGGCAGCCTCTGCGCCAGCCTGGGATGGAACAGATGGTTCGGGGATTGCCGCACATCCGCCCATCGTCGCCCCGAGGCTCCCTGCCATGAGGAGCAAGCAGATCATTGTTTGCCTTCTCACTACATCCTCCTTGGCCCACTAGGCAACGGCATTGGTTCGTCGTCCCCATCACCAGGTTGCGAAGTGGCAGGGGCTGCCCATCGGCCTCGAGCTAAGCTGCCCGGCGGAGGCGGGCGGTCTTTCACTACCCTACGGCTTGATGGCGGGCCAGGCAAGACACCCCGAAAGCGCCGCCCGCCGGGTCAGCTTCCCTGGCCTGCGGCCTGGGCGGGCAGCGAGTTGATTGATCATGCGCAAGTGCTGCACCTCCCGCTACACTCGTGGCGGGACAGCACACAAGCGAAGGAGGTGCAGCCATGTCTCATTGTAAAGTGGACTGCGACGCCCATCGTCGCTATTCTCAGTTCGCGATCGTTTGTCTCAAGCCGTCCTTCTCTCCGCAATAAATCCGAAAGCCATTTCTTATGGGCGCCAATCCGGTCGTCGGAACCATCCCGTGTCTCCCTCCCTTCCCGTCGACGATAACGGTGTATGTTTATGTGCGCTTGGTGGGGTCGCTAAGCGCATGATGCGTAGCGCGGGCAAGAATAGGTCTCTTTATCCGTCGGGTCTCCGATACCGTCATCGGGGAAACTCAGGGAAAACCAAGGCTCCTGGGCAATCCGTTCCTCTGCCTCTTCCCAAGACCAGAATCCAGGGCGAGTGGCCCTCCGAGCGACCTGCGAATCGCGAGCCATCACCCTCAACGGCCCACCCTAGCCCGTTGTGCCTGCTGCACCAGGCGGGAATCCAGGACCTCCCTTCTCCACAGTCCCCCATGCTTGCAAACCCTGCGTGCGAGCCTCGATCACGTGGGCACGCCGATCCCCTGGCCATCCCCGTCTCTTCCCGCCGGCTGCCGACAAGGTTTCAGGCACCCCTTGCGCCGTTCCACGTCCGGTTTAGAATCATGGGCGAACCTCCTGGCAGCTAGGACACTTGAGAGCGCGATCGCTGCAACGCCATTCCATAGGAGCTGACAATGAAGGGCGACCCAAAAATCCTTGACCGGCTCAATTTCCTTCTGGCCGACGAACTCACCGCCATCAGCCAATACATGGTCCATTCGGAGATGTGCGCCAATTGGGAGTACAAGCGCCTGCACGAGGCGATCGAGAAACGGGCCATCGATGAAATGAAGCACGCCGAGAAACTCATCGCGCGCATCCTCTTCCTCGAGGGCCGGCCGATCGTGAGCAAGCTCAACGAAATGCACGTGGGCGCCGATGTCCCCGGCTTCCTGACCAACGACGAGGCCGCCGAATCCGGGGCCATCCGCGCCTACAACGAGGCCATCCGCCTGGCGGTAGAGGTCGGCGACAACGGCACGCGCGATGCGCTGGAGGCGATCCTCGGCGACGAGGAGGTCCACATCGATTGGCTCGAAGCCCAGCAGGATCAAATCCGCCAGATGGGCTTGCAGGCCTATCTCTCGGAGCAGGTCGGCTAGCCCGCCCCGCTCCGTCTTCCTCAAACACGCCCGCGGCGAAGCACGCCAGGCTGTCAGCGCTTCGCTGCGGGCGGATTTCAATCGTTTGGCCCGCGAGGCCTTGCCTCTTTCTTCCGCTTTCATTCGTCCGGCGGCTCAAGCCGATTGGGCACCGCCCCGGGAAGATGAAGCTGGCGCTTGTCCCGCAGCGCGGGGCCGCGCAAGTGCCCCGCCCGCGGCAGTTTCGTTCCCTCAGAAGGTGTGATGACCCGACCCACCGCCGCTCCAATGCACGCCCGGACCCTCGGAAAACTGTGGCTGGCGATTTTCCTGGTGTCCTTCCCCTTCGGCATCCTCTCCTTCGTGCTGCCGATCTATGGACGGGCGCTGGGGGCCTCGGCTGTGGAAGTTGGCGGACTGTTCTCGGCCGTGGCCCTTGTGCCCGTCGTGGTGCGGCCATTCCTCGGGCGGGCGCTCGATCGCTGGGGGCGGAGACCCTTCCTGCTCATCGGATTGGCAGGCTACGTCGTGGCCATGGCCCTCTTCTGCGTCGCCACCAGCGTGTTCATGCTCGCGGTGGCGCGCTTCTTTCAGGGGTTGGGGCAGGCCTTTCTCTGGCTGTCGGCGTTGACTATCGTCGCCGACATCGCCGCGGCCTCAGGCCGCGGACGCGATTTCGGATTCATCGATGAGGCGGTCAATCGCGGCGCACTGATTGGCACAGTCATCGGCTTCACGCTGTTGGGAGTCCTGTCGCAAGCTGCCCTCGACGCACGGCAAACGTGGTTCTGGGTTTTTGCCGGTTTTACCCTGCCCGCGGTGTGGGCGTTGTGGGCAGGTTGGCGAGGGGTGGGCGAGACTCGCCCGGTGGCCGCATTGCGCCCGCTCGCCAGCCGCCCGGTATCGCCCCAACTCTTCACGCTCATGGGCATCGTCTGCCTCACCGGGGCCTCCGGCGCCATGGTCTGGCCGCTGCTCATGGTCTTCCTCCAGGATTCGCTGGGCGCCAACCTGGCGGCACTGGCGGCAGCTTATTCGCCGGCCGCCCTCATCAGCGCATTCCTCCCCTCACGGATGGGGAGGCTGGCCGACCGCTTCGGCCGCCGCCCGCTGATGATTGCCGGGTTGCTGGTCGGTGCTCTCGCCTCCGTTTTGATCCCCCACCTGCGCAGCGTCGGGCTGTTGGCCGTCTTGTGGACGGCGGAATCCATCGGCTACGCGGCGTCGATTCCGGCGGAGCGCGCCTTCGTGGCGGATATCGCCGGTGAAGACACGCGCGGCTCAAGCTACGGTCTGTATACCTTCGCCTATTTTCTCGGCGCGCTGGTGGGACCTCTGGCCGGCGGGTGGCTGTACGACCATGCGGGTCACGCCATTCCCTTCTACGTGAATGGCCTGGGCTTGCTGCTCGGCGGGCTGCTGGTCGCGGTCGCGCTGCGCGAGCCCCGGCCGTCGGTCGTCGAAGCCCAGGCGGGTTGACGCGTGTCGCCCAACACTCCACTGGCAGACACGCGCCCCGCCTCCTCACGCTGCCCGGCGACCCTCGCGCGCTGTCTCGGCCACAGCGGACCGCGGTCGGGCCGCAGGCCTGTGAGGTGCTTATGATCCGTTTGATCGGCTTTGATGCGGACGACACGCTGTGGCACAACGAGATCGTGTACCGCGAGGCGAAGGAGGCCCTGGGACAGTTGCTCGCCCGCTTCGCCGACCCACGGCAGACCCACGAGCATCTCAATCACAACGAGTTGCGCAATGTCGGAGTGTATGGCTACGGCATCAAGTCGTTCACCTTCTCGATGCTCGAGACCGCCGTCGAAATCTCGCGCGGCGGGCTGACCTCGGCCGACATCGAAACCATCCTCGGCCTCGGACGCGCCATGCTGCAGCGCGATGTGGAACCCATCGCGCACGTCGGCGAAACGCTCGCCGCGCTGGCCGAGACCACCCCGCTGGCGTTGCTCACCAAGGGCGACCTGGCCGAGCAGACCCGCAAGATCCATCGCAGCGGTTGGGCCAGGCTGTTCCGCCACGTGCAGGTGGTCGCCGACAAGACCCTGAGCGTGTACCGCGACTTCCTGGCTCAGGCCAACGTGTCTCCCGAGGATTTTTTGATGGTCGGTAATTCGCTGCGTTCGGATATCCTGCCCGTGCTCGAGCTGGGCGGCCATGCGGCCTATATCCCGCATCCTCTCACCTGGGATCACGAGTCGGCCGCGATGCCGTCGGCCGACAACAGCCACTTTCACTATCTCGCCGGTATTCGCGATGTTGTGCCTCTCGTCGCCAGCCTGACCTCGCGCGGCCCCTGATCCGACCTCGTTCGTGGCGCCTCGAAGGTGCGATCGAGTCTACGCCTGAGGGTCTCCTCCTCACCGGCGCTCGCGTGCCGCTCTGCGCCGGAACGTGCTCACGGATAGTTCCCCCCGCAGCACAACTCGCCTCGCGCGCGGCGCGTCTCCCCATCCAAGGTGGTCAGCGTACGGCTCACGATGTACAATCGCAGTTGGCACCCAGGCACGATCCGCCCGGGCAGGACGAATCGGGGGATGGGGGACATGCTTCCAGCGCAGATCAGCCAACCCTGGATCCTGGCCAACGCCGCCTCGCTGCTTGTGTGCGTCGTGGCCTACCTTTGGCCGCGCGCCGGCCGCGCTCTCTTCGCCGCGCTGTTCTTCATTACGGCGGCTGCCACCGGCTACCTCGCCCTCACTCAGCCGTGGTTCTTCATCGCGGTGCCGGCCGACGCGGCGCGCCTTGTCTTGTACCGCGAATTCATCCTGGGCTTCTTCCGTGCGCACGTGGTCGCCCTCGCGCTCGCCCTCGCGCTGCTGCTCTTCCTCATCGGGCTGGCGCTTGTCCTGGGCGACGCCTTGCTGCCCATCGGCCTCACCGCCGGGGTGGTCTTCCTGGCCCTGCTCGCGCCCTTTGGCGTCTGGGTTGCCTTCCCCGCCCCCCTCCTGCTCGCGCTCGGGCTGGCCTGCGTCCGGGTGGCGCCCGAAGGGCGGGAGGGCCGGCCGCGCTGAGGCGCCCGGCGCACTCGCCGCTTCGGTCATCGTGTTTTGTCCCCATCCCAGGACATTGATCGCGCGCGATCCGCCCCATGCCACACTGCCGCGGAAGCGCATAATTGAAGCGAGCCCACCCGCACAGTGCGCATGGGCTCTCTCGAATTCCTGCCCGCCGGACCCAGCCCGGCCCGCGTGTCACTCGTACGAGGCGGCGATGACCTCCTCCAATCCGCGCTTGGGGACGTGATGGACCTGCTGCGCATCCCTCCAGTAGCGAACATCGCCGTCCGGCGGCAGCGGTTCAAGCACCACCTGCTCCTTGGGTTTGCCCAGGACGATCACAAAGAGAATCTCCAGAGCCTCCGCCAGGGTCAGCAGGCTCGCCATCGCCTCTTTCTTCACCGAGCCGATGATGGCTCCGCCCCATCCCGCTTCTCGGGCCGCCAGAAGAATCGTCTGCCCGGCAATGCCTGCATCGGTGTCGCAGCTCCGGCTGATGCGAGTGTCCCCCAGGACCACGATGTAGGCCGCCGGGCGCTCGCCCTCCACCGGCCCACCCCAGTCCTTCAGGTAACCGGCCCACGCCAGCAGCGGGAAGATGCGCGCATTGAGTGTGCGCGAGGCGCACAGGACGTACTTCAACGGTTGCGCATTGCGGGTTGAGGCGCATTGGCGTGCCAGGTCCACCATCTCGCGCAGGGTCGCCAGCGGCACCGGCGTCTCCTCATAGAATCGGCGGACACTACGGGTCTTGGGGATCAGGTCCTTGAGCATGATGAACCTCCGCTGGGATGTGGCCGGATTATAGCCTGCCGCTTGTCGACCGCGACGGCTTGTTGGCCTCCAAGGCCGGCCCACCCCGTGCCGATGAGCCCCTGGCCGCCCCTGTTGTCACGTGCGCGCCGTGCGCCCTCGAGATAGAATTGGCGCGTTCCGACCTTGCGCCACGCCGGGTGCGATGAACTCGCGCCGTCGGTTGGTCCTGCGGCCGCAGCTCGCCGGCCAGCCACCCACGCCTTCCGAGGTCCCTCATGGCCGCCATCGAATGGATCCGCTCGCTGCATCCCATCCTGCAGGCGCTGCTCGCCACATGTTTTACCTGGTTGCTCACCGCCGTCGGCGCCGCGGCCGTCTTCTTCTTCACGAACCTGCGCCGCGAAGTCCTCGACTCAATGCTCGGGTTCGCGGCCGGGGTGATGATCGCCGCGAGCTTCTGGTCGCTGCTCGCGCCGTCCATCGAGATGGCGGCCAGCTCGGGCTTGCCGGACTGGCTTCCTGCCACGATCGGATTCCTGCTGGGCGGTCTCTTTCTGTGGGGTGTGGATCGCGTGTTGCCCCATCTGCACATAGGCTTCCCGATCGAAGAGGCTGAGGGCATCAAGACCCGCTGGCAGCGCAGCGTTCTACTCCTCCTGGCCATCACGCTGCACAACTTGCCGGAGGGGCTCGCGGTGGGCGTGGCGTTTGGCGCACTGCGCGCCGGCGTGCCATCCGCCTCGTTCGCTGCCGCGGTGGCCCTGGCCATCGGCATCGGAATTCAGAATCTGCCGGAGGGCACCGCAGTCGCCGTCCCACTGCGGCGTGAAGGGATGAGCCGCCTGAAGAGCTTCTGGTACGGCCAGCTTTCGGGTGCGGTCGAGCCCGTGGGCGGCGTCTTGGGCGCTGCCGCGGTGATTGTTATCCAACCCATCTTGCCGTACGCGATGGGTTTCGCTGCCGGCGCGATGATCTATGTCGTGGTCGAGGAGTTGATTCCCGAATCGCAGCAAGCCAAAGACACGCATCGCGCCACCTTCGGGGCGATGCTTGGCTTCGCCTTGATGATGATTCTCGATGTTGGGCTGGGCTGACCCGCCACGGCCCGCGAGAGGAGCTGGGCTGTGAAGGCCCCCTCACCCCTTCACGCGCGCATCTTCGCCGCCGTGCGCAAGATCCCGTCTGGGAGGGTTGCCACCTATGGCCAGATCGCTCGCCTGGCCGGGCTTGGGAACCACGCGCGGCTGGTGGGCTATGCGCTGCATGCCCTGCCCGGCGGGTCGCGCGTCCCCTGGCACCGGGTGCTCAATGTGCGCGGCAGGATAATCCTTCAAGGCGCCGCCGCGCGCCAGCAACTGAGCCTGCTCCGCCGCGAGGGCGTGCGCCCTTCGGCCAACGGAACCATCGACCTGGTTCTGTACGGATGGCGGCCATCCTCCACGCGCGCCCTGCCCCGCCAGAACAAGGGGTTGCCCTGAACCACGTCACGATCATTTGGGGATCGCATCCGTCACGGGTCAACACGGGGGTGGCGGCCTGCGACATGCGTGCCGCCTCCGCCGGCCCGGATCGTGCGCATGAGGCCGCGTGAGATCCAGAGAATGACTCGGGCCGATCTCGATTTCGCCGCTCTGTGAACCAAGGCGGTGGGCTGGGCCAGCGAGACTCGCGGTCCCTTGGTTGCGCTCACGGAGCGCTAACCATGCCGGCTCCGGAAGAGCGAGTTCAGCTGCGTCACCCTGAGCAAGGCAAGGCAGCCCCCCCCGCATCGAACGCTGAAAGTGCGAGGCGTTGAAACGCGCCATCCTCAAAGTGGTTCCGCGAAAAGAGCCAGGGCTCCCATTCGCCCGCCTGGCGAGCGCGGTCGCGCGCCACCTCACCCGAACAGAGCGCGCCAAGCTGGGCTCTGTCCCCTGGTATGCCATTTCGGTCAAACTCGACCTCGAGGCACTCGGCTTCTTGCGCCGCATCCCGGGCGCCACCCCGCAACGCCTCATCCGTCTCAAGTGAACGACGCCCGTAGCGGTCGGGCCACCTCTTCACCACAACACTCGGGGTTTGAACGTGTAGAATGGCTGCAGGGGCGGAGAAGGCCCAATGCACGCTTCCTGGCACTGCGCCCAGTGCCTGACTTCCTCGAGGAAGAGGAGACGACCTGGATGCCTCGCATTCGACCCCGGCTCGCGACCATCGCGGCGCTTCTGGTTATTGTGGCAGGCCTGGCCTGCGGAATTCAATACCCCGGCCAGCCGCTCGAGCCGAACCTTCTGCCGCCATCCTCAATCTCCTCTCCCGTCGGCCCCACCGCGATTCCGAGGCTTGTGATCGTCGGCCCCCGGGGGCTGTCGTGCCCGGCGGGTTTGTGCTTGCAGATCTACGACCCGGCCAGTGGCGAGTACTGGGTTGACCAGCCGGAGATCCGCGGTTTCTCCTATCAGCCCGGCTTCGTCTGGCAATTGCTCGTCGAGCAAGCCGGCGGCACCACGCTGGCCGTTTGGGCAGTGACCCAGGTCGTCGCGCAAGACCTGGCCGCGGGGGAGATCACCGTGAAGTGGCCTCACATCGGCGATGCCTTTCGCGCCGGCGATGTGCTGCGCGGCACGGTCACGGTTGCACCGTCCGACGGGCAATTGGTCTATCGCGTGTACGATGCCGGCGGAACGCTGATCGGCGAGGGCCCCATCGCAGTATCCTCCTCCGCCGCGGGCTGGGGGTCCTTCGAGTCGGCCATCCAGTTTGCGGAGTATGAGGGGCCAGGCCGAATCGAGATTCTCGATCTCTACAGCCCAGCGGGGTTCGTCGGCGGGTCGATTTCTGTTGATCTGTACCTGGGGATGACGGCGCCCCCAGAATCAAGACCCTCTGCGCTGGTGCTTGAGTCGCGCGGCATCACCATCGACTGGCCCGCGCGATACTCGGTCTCTTCCCCGTCCTTTGAGGTTCGCGGCCGCGTGAGCCTCTCGCCGTTTGAGAACACACTGGGTTATCACGTGTTCGGCGCCGACGGCCGCCTGCTGAATGCGGGCAGCCTGATGGTGCAGGCCGAACTTGGGCAGCCCGGCACCTTCGTCAGCCCGATTTCATCCCCCGCCTCGTACCGCGGGCCGCTGCGCCTGGTGATCTTCGAAGGCAGTGCCGCCGATGGCCTGGTACTGGCTTCCGCGACTCTCGATCTCTTTGTCGCGGGAGGCTCACTTCCTTGAGACGCGACACGGGCCTGGCAAACCACGCTCTTCTGACATGCGCGGGCACGCCTTGGCCCTCCGGCGAACCCGCCAGGAAATGCACCAGGCCCCTGCCCGGTCTTCCGCTTCCATTCACGTGGACCTGTCGCATGCTGTCGGTTGAGATGCAGGCTTGCCGCCAGTCCCGAAACGTGCTCAAATAGCGGGACCCGCCGCAATCGCCCGCGTCGTCCGCGGCCGCGGACGACCGCCGCAGCGGCGCGCATCCCATCCCGCGCCAAGTTCGGGACTCTCTCTTATGACCTCCTCCTCCTATCGCGATCCAACCCTTCGCAACGTGGTCATCGGCATCCTGCTGTTCGCCGTTTTCCTCGTGACGGTCTGCTCCTTGCCGCAAGTTGTGAAGACTCTCGGCGCCGGGCTGCTCTACCTGCCCAGCCGGTTGGGGCTGGTGGAGATGGTGCAGCGCGACCAAGTCCAGGCGATTGATATGCGCAGCTCGCCGCCCCAGGTTGACCTACCCCAGGCGCGGCGCTATGCGGCGTACACCGATGACTACGATCTGCTGGTGGTCACTGACGCGATCATCCTGGCTGGGGCCGAACCCTGGCTGGTGGTACGAAGCCCCGGATCTCACGCCAAGCTGCGCCTGACGGGTGTTGAGCGCGGACTCATGCCGTACGACAGCCCCTATGCCGCGGGGCGCCCGGTCTTCACCTTCGAGGTCACCGAGCCGGGCGTGCACGACTTGACCTATCCCCGCCGCGGGGCCACCCTCTACATTCTTCCCGACACGACGTCCGGCAAGGAACGCCTGATCCTTCTGGCCTATGCGGTGCAGGTCGCGATTCTCATCGCGGCTGTCGTCGTGGCGTATGGGCGCGCCGCCAGAAACCGGCGCGCGCGCCTGGACGCGATGCTCCCGCCTCGCCCGGCCGAAGCTGACGATTTCTGGAGAGCCGAGAGCCGTCGTCAGCGGCACAACACTCGGCGCCGGCCGTGAGGCATTCCAGGTGAGCGACCGTCATATGCGTCTGCCGCCGAATCGAATAATGGTGAAGCTCTACCACACGCCGCTGGCGCCGATCCTGGGGCGCATGGTCCTGTTGCTGACGACGCGCGGCCGGCGCTCCGGGGTCCTGCGCACGACGCCGCTGCAATACGAGGCGATAGACGATGCTTACTACCTGGGCGCGGCACGCGGGCTGCGTGCAGATTGGGTGCGCAACATTCAGGCCGACCCGGCCGTGGAGGTGCGCATCGGGCGCCGCGCCTTCCGCGCCACTGCGCGCGTCGTGACCGAAGCCGGGCTGATCGCCGATTTCCTTGAAGTTCGCCTGCAGCGCCACCCGCACATCGTGGGTGCCATTCTGCGGTCCGAAGGACTCCCCAGGCCGCCCGCCCGCGCGGACCTCGAGGCTTACTCCCGCCGCCTGGCCCTGATCATCCTGACCCCGGTGCCCCCGGCCGGGTCGGCCTGACCGTCAGACAAAGGCGCTGACCTCGGCGGCTCGCCATTGACCGCGAACCGGGCACGTGCTCGCGATTCCATCGCCGGCCGGCAGCCCACGATGGATGTCTTCGTTTTTGATTTCGACGGCTTGATTCTCGACAGCGAGTCTCCATTCTTTCTCGCCTGGCAGGGATTCTTCGCGAGCACGGATGCCACGTGTCGCCAGGCGAATGGGCTGCATGGCTTGGCCCATCACCCGACCCCGATCAGCCCTGCCAGACCCTCGAGAGGCATCTCGGCCAAGCGGTGGACCGCCAGGTGCTTCACCGCCTCCGCCTCCGCCGTCAGCACGAGCTGCTGGCGGCGCGGCCGGCCGCCCTCGGGTTCGAGCGCTTCGCGCACTCGGCGCGCGCCCGCAGCTTGCGATTGGGGGTCGCCTCGAGCTCCGATCGCGCCTGGGTGCTCGGGCGCCTCGATCGGCTCGGGTTGCGCTCCCTCTTCACGAGCATCAAGTGCGCTGAGGCACGTGCCGGCGACCAAACCCTCCCCCGACCTGTAGCGGGCCGTCCTGCAGGAATTGAGCGGAGAGGCCTCCCAGGCCGTGGCCTTCGAGGATTCGGTCCACGGCATCCACGCCGCAAAAGCGGCCGGCCTGTGCTGCGTCGCCACCCCCAGTCCGATCACGCGCCATCTCGCCCTCCACCAGCCCGATAGGGTGGCCTCGGGCTTTGACCTCTTGACGGTGGAACCCATCCTGGCCGCCGCAGGCCGATCGGGAAGCGCCTCCGCGCCGAAATAAGAATCACGCACGCTGGCAGAGCGGTCGACTGAGCACGGCGCCGCAGCCTCCCTTATGCGATAATGCATTCGGCGCGCTGCCTCTGGATCGTCGGATGCACCCGCCCCTTCCCCAATCCGGCCTTGGGCGCTTGCGCGGGCCATCCCGCGCGCGGCGAAGAAAGGATCCCTGATGAAACGCGTTACCCTGCTTGTGCCGATGGCCATCCTGGCTTTGGGCGTGGCAGCACCGTCGGCCTCCCACTTCTCTCGATCCGCCTCCCTGCAAGCCACCCCACCCCCAGCCAGCGCGACGCGAGCCGCACCGGCGTCGACGGCAACGAAAAGCCCAACGCCGACCTCCACGAGTGTTCCTTCTACCCCGGCCCCCACACTCGTCCCGGGTTCGGCCGGCGTGACGACCGTGAGCCACGGCTTCTTTCCCGGAGGGGATCTGCGCTTGGCCGTGGCGTTCCCCGGCCCGGTGCAAGCGCTGCTCGAGAACCTGACCGGCGACCTGGCCGACCCATGCCGCGCGATCAACCAACACGGTGAAGAAGTGTATTGTGTCAGCCCGGTCCTGCCGCGCGGCAAGACCTTGACCCTGCGCGTGTTCCTCAACTGGACCGACCGCGTGGCGCTCCTGGCGGACTTCATCCTGCCCGCGGCTGCGGCCACAGCCGTCCCACCCCCCGCGACGTGCACCGCCGACGGCCAGGGTTTCTCGTACGATTGCCAGCCGGTGCCGATGCCGGGCTGCGAGACAACGCAGCTCGACGAGTGGCACGGTCTGATCTGTTTCGACTCGTGCGGGCGCTCGCAGGCCTCCTGCCTCCCGCCCGTTGAGAGTTCGACCCGGCCGTAAGCGGCGGCGCGGCAGGAAGGCCAGACACGCGGTTGGAGGAGGAGGCGCATGCCCGTCAGAATTCGAATCACCGCCGGCAAGGTCATCGCCGAGGCGGAGTTGAATGAGAGCCCTACGGCCAAGGCGATCCTCGCCGCCTTGCCGATCGAGGGCCAGGCCAAACGCTGGGGTGACGAGATCTTCTTCGAGATCCCGGTCAAGCTTGAAGAGGCGCCCGATGCGCGCCAGGAGATGGCTGTCGGTGAGCTGGCCTATTGGCCGGTGGGCGCCGCCTTCTGCATCTTCTTCGGCCGCACGCCGGTCAGCCGCGACGAGAAACCGCGCGCCTACAGCAATGTCAACCCCGTGGGTACCCTCGCCGGCGAGGCCAAGGTCCTGCGCACCGTGCGCGATGGCCAGGCTGTGCGTATCGAGCGCGTCTAACCGACCCGCAGGATCGGCCGCACCCGGGCGGCAGTGCGTGGTGCCCTCCGGCGCGCAAGCCTCACCAGCGAACGCCCGACTCCAAGGAGAGTCTCCCATGACGTTGGCGACCGAAGACATTGTCCGACTCCTTCTGGCCATCCTGATCGGCGGTCTGATCGGCGCAGAGCGCGAGTTTCGCGATAAGGCCGCCGGATTCCGCACACTCATCTTTATCTGCGTCGGCGCCACGCTGTTCACCATGTTCTCCATGCGCTTTGGCCCCAGCGGCGACCCGGCGCGCGTGGCCGCCAATATCGTCAGCGGCATCGGCTTTCTCGGAGCGGGGGTCATTCTGCGCGAAGGCGGGCGCATCATGGGGCTCACTACCGCCTCCACCATCTGGCTGGCGGCGGCCCTCGGCATGGGCCTGGGCACCGGGCACTATCTGATCTCGCTCACCGGTACAGGACTGATCCTGGTCGTCTTGTGGGTATTCCCGGGGCTCGAACATTGGATCGACGGCTTGCGCACAACGCGCATCTACGAGATCCGTGGCCCCTTCTCACCCGGGCGCGAGCAGCGCATCGCCGAGCTCCTGCACCAGTTCCGCCTGCGTGCGGATGAACACAAGCAGTGCAAAGACGGCGAGTGGCAGATTTCGACCTGGCACGTGGTCGGCCGCACCCAGGGCCACGACCGGTTTGTGCAAGAGCTGATGTCAGATCCCAGCGTGACCCAATTGACCTTCTGAGCAGGGTGCAGAGGGTCGAGACCGATCATGGCCGATGATATTCGCGCCTTGCTGCGCGGCGGGGACCGGCGCTCGATTGGGCGCGTACCTCACGTGCTGGAGCGCGTGAAAGCCAGCCCGCGCCTCCTCGACCGGCTGGTGGCCGCTCTGAGCGATGCGGATCCTGTCGTCTGCATGCGCGCCGCGGATGCGCTGGAGAAGGCCAGCCGGCGCGATGCCTCGGCCCTTCAGAAACACAAGCATGCGCTGCTGCGCCTGGCCCGCTGCACCGCTCAGCAGGAGCTGCGCTGGCACCTTGCCCAAATGCTCCCGCGTCTTCACCTGCGACCCTCCCAACGGCGCGCCGCAGCGCGCACGCTGCAGCTCTACCTGACCGACCCGAGCAGCATCGTGCGGACTTTTGCGCTGCAGGCTTTGGCCGACCTGGCTCTTGTTGATCCCGCGTTGAGACCGCCCGCGCTGCGTTCGCTGCGCCAGGCTGTCCGGACCGGGACGCCCGCCATGCGCTCGCGCGCCACGCGCCTCCTGCGCGAGCTGGAACCCGGCGCGCGGCCCCGTGCCAGAAGCGAGAATCGCTCATGAAGCGAATGCTGTGCATCGCGTGCGCGATAGCGTTCGCCTCCATCGCCTGCGATCTCGGACAGCTCGCCCCCATCCCGAGCCTGGAGACGTCGCCTTTCGCCTCCGGCCAAACCGTCTTCGGATTCTTCCCCTCGCCGCCGGAGGCCTCCGAGCAAAGCATTCTCAACCACTACCACACCCTCGGCCAGCACGCGGATGTCATCCTGTTGCAGCAGCCCGTGCCGTGGCGCGATTTCTACGAGAAGGCGGATGCCGACTCGGGGGCCATCAACGACATACACAACCAGTACGTGTTGGCCCGTCAGAACGGAATGGACGTGATCTTCGTGGTGGACCCGCTCAACGGCCTCAATCGTCGCGAGTTCTTGGGCCTGCCCGCTGGATGGGAGGCCAGCTTCGCCAACCCTCGAGTTCGCAGCGCCATCACCCACTACGCCTTGCGCGTCGTGCGCGAGTTCCATCCCCCCTATCTCGGCCTGGCCTCCGAGATCAATACCTACGCCGACGCCTTCCCGGAGGATTTCCCCAACTACCTCAGCCTGTATGTGAGCGTGTACGACGCCATCAAGGCCGAGGCGCCCTCCACCCAGGTCTTTGTCACCTTCCAGTGGGAGGACCTCAACAATCTCATCCCCATTGTGGCTGAAGGGCGCTCGCCGTACCAGACCAACTGGGAGACAGTGGAGGCCTTTGAGCCGCGGCTGGACGTGTGGGCGATCTCCTCCTATCCGTTCGCCGTGTTCCACAGCGCGGCCGAGATCCCGCGTGATTACTATGCACCGCTGCTCGGGCGCACCTCCAAGCCGCTGGCCGTGGCCGAAGGCGGTTACACCTCGCAGGCCGTAGGCCCGTTCCCCGGCTCGCCCGAAGACCAGGTGGGTTACCTGCGCGCCATCCACAATCAGTTGGGCCCGCGCCTGCGCTTCTGGATCTACCTCTTGCTCAGCGACTTCAACCTCGAATCGTATGCCAAGATGATGCGCGATCAGGGGCAGGGTCAGGATGTCGAAACGCTGGGCATGTTTGCGGCCGTGGGCCTGACCCGGTTTGACGGCACGCCCAAGCCGGCCCTCGAACTGTGGGACTCCTATCGCGCCGGAGAGTAGCCCAAGCCGACGTGAGGCCATTGGGAGAGACTGATATGACGGCAAAGAGACAGGCGGTGGCGCTCTTGTGGGGCGGGCTCGCACTTGGGTTCGCGGCGGGCTGCGCCCCGCGCCTCGCACCGGCACCCACTATCGGGCGCGCGCAGGCGATTCCTGCAGCGGCACCCAAGATCAGCCCGGCCGACGACCCGTGGCCGCCGCTCGTTGCCGCAGGCTGGAGCGCGCCGGAGCCGATGCCCGGCCCGATCAATACCGCGGGCGCCGAAGACAGCCCTTACCCCACCCATGACGGCCAGGCCTTCCTTTTTGTCTTCACGCCCGATCTCAATATCCCCGCCGAGAAGCAACTGCTCGACGGCGTGACCGGAATCTGGTCGGCGAGCGCGATCGATGGAACGTGGAGCGAACCCACCCGCGTGTGGCTGGCCGCACCCGATGAGCCGGCGCTGGATGGGTGCCCATTCGTTCTCGAAGATCTGCTCACCTTCTGTTCCGTGCGGGTCGGCAACCTGCGCGAGATTGACCTATACCGCGCCACCCTCCGCGATGGGGTCTGGATGGACTGGCAGAACGCCGGCCGGGAAGTGAATCTCGATCTGGAAGCCGGCGAGTTGCATATGAGCGCGAATGGAAGTGAAATCATCTTCGCCTCGCGCCGCGCGGGCGGCTTCGGGGGATTCGACCTGTGGCGCGCCCAGAAAACCGCCAATGGTTGGAGCCCTCCGGAGAACCTCGGCCCTGGAGTCAATACGGCGGCGGACGAGAATCGACCCGCCCTCAGCCCGGACGAAAG
>CAYGXJ010000098.1:0-8913 GCA_964353865.1 uncultured Anaerolineales bacterium
CCATGTCAACTACATCGACATGGCTGACGCCTGGCGCACGATCCAGTACTTCCGGCTGCCGTGGACCCGGGAGGAGGTGACAGCCCTTGCCGTCAACCGCCTGGTGCTCGAGCCATAGACGGCTAACACCTGAATCAAGAAGGACCCCTGCGCGGGGTCCTTCTTATTGTGGGTATGAACCAGGTTCAGGACGGCAGCCCGATGCGGTTGGTCACCACAAGGAACAGCAGGCCCAGCACGCAAACATCCACGAAGACGAACAGGGCCAGGAGCAGGCTCTGCCGGGGCGTGAGCGGAAAGCGCCGAGGTGCCGGCGCAAGAGGCTCCACTTCCGGCTCAGTCTGGGTGAGCCCTGACTGTTCACGCAGGTTGTCCAGCACGCGCTTTTCGGTCGTTCTAGGTGACATGCGATCTCTCCGCGGCGTGGGTCAGGGCGTCGCCGTGGCGCCGCCCGAGACGATGATCTTGACCCAGAACGGCACACAGCCGCAGGCCTCGGTCCCGAACTGCACCCCGTACGAGTCGCGCAGCATCCAGTAGCTGAAGTAGGTGCCCGGATCGGAGGGCGCGCGCAGCGGCACGGTCAAGCGCACCGTGTCGCCAGGCTCGATCGCCTCGGTGAGCTTCAGGCTCTCGGGCCCTTCCATCGGATCGCCGCCGGGGTAGTAGAACAGCTCGTACTTCGTATCCCAGGTGCAGGTGCCGATGTTCTTGAGCTCCCAAGTCTTCTTGAAGCCCTCGTTGGGCTTGAAGATCGTGTCGTCGGGAACGTTAATATCCTCGACAAACTCCGCCTGCAGCATGCAGCCGTCCCCGCCGACCGGCGGTTTGACCGGCCCCTTGAGAGTGGCTAGGCGTGTGGGCGTGGAGGAGGCGCGCAGGGTGGCGCCGGGTGGCACGGTCCCGGCCGGTGCCTGGGTCCCCGTGGTGGGCACGACGGCCAAGGTCTCTGTCGGTCCTGCCGCGGTGGGCGGGATGGGCGTGGCAGGCAGCGTCGCACTGGGCGCCTGCAACGTCTCATAGAAGGCGGTTGCCATTTCTTCGGGCGAGGTGGTTGGGGTGGTGAGGGGTGTGGCAGGTGCCGCACTGCCACAGGCTGCCAGCACGAGCACCAGAGCCGCCACCCCCACTCGCTTGAGTTCAATGTTCATCCAGTCCTCCTTGCAGCTGCCCACGGCCGCGCAGACGATAGGTGCCGCGTCGATCGCGCGGCGGGGAGGGAGCGCCGTCCCAGGCATGCTGGCCGCATTATATCGCTGGGTCGATTGAAGCGGCGGTTGTCGCGTGGCGCGCTGGAAACCCCACGGCCCCAATCCCGGCCGTGAGTGAGCGCTCAGGCCGTCCGGTTGCTCCGTGAGCGGACGTCCACGCGTTGGATGTGGTCTACCTTCACGAAGTCATCCATCGGGCGATGTTCTCGGCGACCTGCTCGACCGCAGCAATGTATTCCTCGCCGGGACGCCGACTCGCAACAGGTGGGGCAATCTGAATAAGCCGCAACGCATCCTGGTGCTTCTCGATAAGATCGCGCAGGCGGGAACTCAGCAGATAGGCGGAGGGAGCCTGCAGTGCACCCGCCTCGGCCTGAGCCAGAAAATCCGCAACGAAGGCATACGCCTGCGACCAGTGCCGCCAGGGGGGCACATCGTCGTCTTGAGCCAGCACCTGGCTCCAGGCCTTCGGGTCCGCGCGGTACTCCACCGGTTTGCGGCCGGTCCCCTCCACTAACCCGGCCTCCATCATCTTGTCCGCCGCGCGCCGGATGGAGTAGACAGAGTAGTCCGTCGCCTCGGCGATGGCTCTCGCGCTCGCCCATGCGCCACGACGCGAAAGCAGGTAGGTCAGGATGTCCGCCGACAGGCCCACGCCGATGCCTAGGCGCATGCGGACCATGAGCGCCGCGGGGTCCCACGCCTTCGAACGTGGGTCCCGCAGTGTGCGGTCTCGCCCGCGTGGGCCGGGGGTCAATCCCGCCATCCCCCGCCAGCGGTAGTCCCCGCCCTCGCTGACGGCCATCTGGGCGAACTCGGCTAGGCGCTCGCCGGTCGGGTGCGGGTACCTGGACTGCAGGTTCTTCACTCTCTGGACGCTCAGTACGCCGGAGCCCGTCCTGGCCCAGGAGGCCAGGACATCCTCCAGCCTGCGCTCGTGCTCTCTGAGAGCCAGCGAAATCAGCACCAGGGCCTCCGGGTCAACAATCCAATGTGCCCGTCCAGAGGCCGTGAGGCGCACGCCGAGGGCGCGCCACTGGACCCAAGCCGAGGCCAGAGCTGCTTGGCGGACCCTATCGATGATGGCCCGGCTGATCCTGGGCGACATGGTCAAGGACCTCCCGCAAAAGATGAGCGAACTCGGCGGACACGTCCTGGGTCTTCACCCACTCGGCGGCTGCAGCCAACTCATTGCGCCGGGCGCGAAGTGCCAGCAGATCTTGATAGTGAACGCTCTGAGGGCCCTCACTGTCAACGGCCGCGTACAGCTTTAGGAAGGTGAGATCCAGCCGGTGAGCCACACCCAGGCTCAGCCCCCCGAATTGCATCCAGCGCAGGCGCTTCTCAAAACCCGGAGGCACCCTGTCTTCCACTGGGCACCGACGGCCGAGTTCATCCAGTCTCCTGCCAGGTTGAAGTCTCGCGCTACCCGGGCGACGGCGCGCAGAAGAGGCGCGGGTAACGGATCCGGAGTCTCCATTCGGGCCGGGGCGCCCAGTTCCGGCGAACGCACGACGGCGATGATGTCTACATCCTCCGTCAGACGCGAGACGACTCCCCGCAAGATCAGTGCGGTGCCACCCACCACGACGATGCGCACCGTTTCCCCCTCGGCCGCCAGCAACTCGCCGACGGCCCCCAGGGCTTCAACGATTCCGGGGCAGGTGCCCTGCCCGATCCCACGCGACCTGTTCTTTATGATGGAACTATTATAATCACTTTAAGTGACAACGGTGCAGGCGGGGGAGGCCGACCCGTGGCGGGAGGCCGTTCAGATCCAGCCGCCCGGCGACCGGCGTTCGGCCGCGACTCGGCCCGGCCCGGTGATGTATCGCGCCCCCCATCGGCGTAGAATTGGGCGAAAGGGCAGATAACGTGATTCGGATTGTGCGTGCTCCCGCATCGCCCGAGCAGATCGAGGAAGGCTCCAACCCCTGTCAACCTGCATCCAGCGGGCCGTGGCTGTGGAGCGCGGTGTCCTTGCGGGCGGCGGCCTCGTGCATGCCGACTGCACATCCGCCCTGCTGGAAGATGGCAGGTGCCCAGGATGACCTCTGGGGTGCCGACTGGAACCCCGCCAGCCAGCAAGTGGCCTTCGAGTCGCTTATCTACATCCGCCCCCGCCAGAACAATCCCTCCCCAGAAATCCTCGACCCGCTTCTTCGACAGCGTGTGTCCCAAATCGTCCAGGGCGTTCTGGGGCAGCCATGAAGGATCTATTGCCAATGCGCGACCGTTACTTGCGCGATAGCCTTCCCGTTCGCCTGGGGGGACTCGCGGCAAATCTCCGTCGCATCCGCTCCTTTGCCGTTCAGGAGAGTGGCGGGGAGGCCGTTGTCAGCCTCATCGAGGAATGCAGGTATTTCATCGAGTGGACTGCGAGCGAAACTCCAATTGACACCTCAGCCCAACTGGTCGATCTGCAAGTGCAGCTTGCACGCTGGCAGCACAACTGGGCGCGAATCTGGTCCGATCCCATTGGCCGTCAGCGCCTCGCGGAGCACTCGCTGGTCTGGTCCGAGCGAGTCCTGGGACTCTCCGGCCTGTTACCCTTGCAGGATCCCCAGGGGAATCGGCCCGTGACGACCTGAACCACCCTCGCGTTTGGCGAGAACCAGACACCTTGAAGGAATGGGAGAGCGCCCAGGAGCGGTAGCCCGACGACCGTATCTCGTCGAAAACCCCGCAATTCGTCGGATGTCAGGTGACGCTTGTTTGAGAGTCAGTGCGTTCGCGGGAAAGCGAAGAATGGTGCACACTCCACATCGCGTTGAGGTATACATCGAAGTCGGGGCGAAGAGAACCTTCGCCGCGGCTATCGATTGGCCGGGCTGGACCCGCAGCGGCCGGGACGAGGCCGCCGCACTCAAAGCTCTCGCAGACTGCGGCCCACGCTTCGCCCGGGCCATGGCCCTGGCCCGGCTGGGATTTCACGCGCCACGGGAGTCGACGGAGTTCTCGATCGTCGAGCGGCTGAAGGGAACGACCACCACCAACTTCGGGGCTCCCGACGCGAGCCCGGCCAGCGACCGCGCCTCACTGGATGCGGCCGGCCTCCGCCGCGCCCAGGCCATCCTCAAAGCGTGCTGGCGCGCATTTGACGAGGCGGCGCGTTTGGGGGCAGGACACAAGCTCACACAAGGGCCTCGCGGCGGTGGGCGGGATTTGAATGCGATCGTGCGCCACATCCTCGAGGCCGAGGCCGCTTACCTCGGGCGCCTGGGCTCTTCCTTCAGACTCGACGAACACGCCGAATCGAAATCGGAACAGCGCCGCCTGCGGGACGCGGTGCTGGCCGGGCTGGAGGCGGCGGCGCGCGGTGAGATCCCTGCCCTCGGACCGCGCGGCGGCCTGCGCTGGAGGCCGCGTTATTTCGTGCGGCGGGTGGCCTGGCACCTACTCGATCATGCCTGGGAAATCGAGGACCGTTCCCATTAGCCGCTCCCGGCCCGGAGAACGAGGAGTACTGCATGCGAACCGAGAAGGTGACTGCGGAATGGCTCAAGGACCAGACCTTCCTTCTAAAAGACCACCAGGGTTTTCCGATCGTCATGGCCCAGCCGATGGGCGTGCTGGGCGCCGACCTCCTGCCGCTCAGCCTGATCGGCTGCGCGGGCTGGGATGTGATGAGCATCCTGCGCAAGCAGAAGCAGCCCATCCTGCGTTGCGAAGCGGAGGCCGAGAGCGAGCGCGACGATGAGCCGCCCTGGCGGTTCCGCCGCATTCGTATCGTTTACAAGATCTGGGGCCACGGGGTGGACCCCGCCGCGGTGAAGCGGGCGATCCGCCTGACGGAAGAGAAGTACTGCTCGGTCTTTGTCACACTGAAGGCGGCGGTCGAGATCCTGTCGCGCTACGAGATCCTGCCTGAGGAGCCGCTCGCAAACAGCGCAGGGTAGACCACACCCCTGGGGCCGGTGGCCACCGACCTCACACACACTGCCCTCGAGGAGACCAAGATGCCCGACGCCCTCTTCCACGGTCTCTTTTGGGCCCTCCTGGCTGGCCTGCTCGCCATTCGCGCTCTCTCGGCGATCCAGCTTCGCCGGAGCGGCGAGCAATTCCTGCCGGATGCGCAGGCCGTGCGCCAGGAAGGGACCGCAGCGTTCGTCGCGCGCCTGCTGGCCTTTTTCCTTCTGATCGTCGTGCTCGTGGCTTTTGCGATCAACCCGCCCTGGATGCAACGCCTCGACCTGCCTCTGGCGCCGGCATTCCGCTGGGCCGGGTTCGTGCTCGGGCTGGGCAGCCTGGTCGTCTGGGGATGGGCCCAGACCCTGCTCGGCCGGCAATGGTCGGCGCAGGTCGCGTTGCGGGCGGAGCATGAGCTCATCCGCCACGGGCCTTACGCCTGGATCCGCCACCCGCTGTATGCTGGGCTGGCGGGCGTCTCGATCGCGCTGGCCCTGGTCACAGCCAACTGGCTCTTCGTTGGTTTTGGCCTGCTGGTACTCACGTTCTTGCCAGTGCGCATCCTGCGCGAAGAGAAGATGATGCTCGAGGGGGTGGCGGGCTACGCGGACTACACCCGGGCCGTGCGCTACCGACTGCTGCCGCGCATTTGGTGAGGCCGCGGCTTCGCGCCTCCCACCGGTTTCCCCATCCTCGAACCAGTGTTGCGAGGGGTGAAGAAGCGCGGCCGACTCGCCTCCCTGGATCTCTTCCTATGCAAGCGCACCGAGGGCACTATCGAGGCGCTCGTGGCGACGCTGCGCTCCTCGGGGCTCGCAAGCCTCGATCTCATCCGCACCTGCGACGCGCCCTTCATCCCGCGCACCCGCAGCTGCCCTTCATGGTTGGGAGGATGGCGATCAACTGCGGGACCAATTGGCCCAGGCGCCTGCGCCGGACCTTTCTTGGTCTCCCCGCACCAACCCCACGCGAGATGAGGCTCGCCCTACGCGGGCGGCGCGGGGTCTTGCGCCCAGCGTTCGGGCGTGGTACTATTACCAAGTATCGTGGTTATATAACCAACAATAGTGGTGATAGGATGCTTCGGTCAATTCTTGGCTCGGAGAACGGTGAGCGGGTGCTGCTATTCCTCTTGGCGCGCAAGGAAGGCTACGCCACAGAAATCGCCCGCTTCTTCGAGGTCGATCTGTATTCCGTCCAGCGGCAGCTCGACAAGTTCGAACGCGGCGCCCTGCTCGTCAGCCGCACGGCGGGCCGCACCCGCCTCTACACCTTCAACCCGCGCTATGCCTTCCTCCAAGAACTCACAGCCCTGCTGCAGAAGGCGCTCTCCTTCTATCCCCAGCCGACGCGCCAGAAGCTCATGATGAACAGGCGTCGGCCGAGGCGCCGCGACAAACCGCTATGAAACCTGTTGCCGATATGACTCAAAGCGAGCTGGCCGCCTTTGTCCAGACCCACCTCGAACGGGAGGGAGTGCATGTCGTTCTCTCTGGAGGTGCCGCAGTAGCGACGTACACCCGTGGGGACTACGTTACCCAAGATATCGACTTGATCAATGTCTACGATGCGGCGCCTCGCGCCATCCGCTTGGCTATGCTCGCGATTGGATTCCGGGAAGAAGCCCGATACTTCAGACACCCCAACAGCCCTCATGTCGTTGAGTTTCCACCCGGCCCGCTCACGATTGGCAGGCATCCCGTGGGCCGGGTCGAGGAGATCCAGCTCGCCACCGGGCGCCTGCACATTATCTCCCCCACGGATTGCGTGAAGGATCGGCTTGCGGCCTATTTCCATTGGGGAGACTTGCAGTCCTTGCACCAGGCGCTGCAGGTCGCCCGGCGCCGAAAGATCAACCTGGAAGAGGTGCGCACGTGGTCACGGGCCGAAGGCAAGCTTCGCGAGTTCGAGACCTTTTGCGCTCGATTGAAGGCGGAGACCGACTAGCCGACCCGCACCCACGATCCCCCTTTCATCCCGCGCGCCCTAAGGCTGCCCTTCATGGTCGACACGACGGCCATCATTCGGGGGACCGTCTCCTTGGAATGGCTGCGGGCGTGGGCGGCTCGCCCCGGCCGCAAAAAGAAAGCGGCGCAGGCGAGACTCGCCTGCGCCGCGTGCCGTGCGCCTCGTCCTCTAAGGGGCGGGCATGAGGAAGAGGGTCGGGTGGAAGATGAGGGTGGGCAGGATAAAGAAGTGGAAGGTGGGTGTCGGCGTGGGCGTTTGGCCGACAGTGACCTTGACCCAGAATTCGCCCGGGATGCCGAAGAGCAGGCCATTGTTATCGCGCAGCTTCCAGTTGCCTAGGTAGGTGCCGTTGCTGCCGGGCGCGATCAGGCTCACCGAGAGGTCGACCGTGGCGCCCGGCGCGACAGTGACCGGCACCGGAATGCCTCCCGGGCCGGACATCTGGTCGCCAGAGAAGAACACCAGGTTGTAGGAGCTGGTCCAGGTGCAGGTGCCGACGTTCATCAGGCGCCAGGTCTTGACGAATGCGGCTCCCGGGGCAAACAGCATGCCGTCGGGGACGCTCACATCGCTGACGAATTGGGCGCGGTCGGTGCAGCCCACGGTGGCCGTGGGCGCCGGCGTGGCGGAGGCGGGCGGCGGGAGCGTGGCCGTGGCGGGTTCGGGTGGCGCGGTGGCCGGTTGTGCCTGGCGAGTGAGCAGTTCCGCATTGACGGTGGCCGCCACCGCCGCATCCGGAGCCAGGACCGGCGGCGCGGCCTGCAGGCGCAAGTTGCACGCCCCGAGCAGAATGCCCGGGGTGAGTGAGATCAGTATCCGAGTGCGCGCCTTCACGAGACCTCCCCTGAAGCGGCCACGCCTCGTGATCGGCGCAGCGCATGGATGCGCGATTATACAGTAGGCGTACGCGGCTCGGCAGGTATAATCGCCGCAGCCTGCGGAGATTCCCCCATGCCCGCTGAAACCCTCAAACCTCGTGTGGACTGGCTGGACGACGAGCGCCGCAAAGACAAAGCCGCGCTTGGCCGCCTGGAAGAGAAATTGGGGGCGGCCGAGGCCGCCCTGGCGGCCCAGACCAAGCAGATACAGGAACTCAGCGCGCAGGTGGCGCGCGTCTACGCCAAGTTCCAGCCCGGGCAAATCGAAGAGTTGCTCTCCCACCATCGCGAGGACTTGCAGCGCACGATGGAGAGCCTGGAGAAGCGACGCCTCGAAGCCGAGGAGAAGGGCGCCAACGTGCGGGTCGCCGAGCGCGAGTCCACTGAGCGCGCGCTAGGCGATATGCACCGGCAGCTCACGGGGCTGACCGAGCTCCAGCGCACAGTCGAATCGCGGCGGGAGGAGCAGGCGCGGCTCGCTACCGCATTGCAGGAGGCGCGTAAGACGCTCGACGGCCTGGTTCGCCGCGACGAGGAACGCGTGCGGGTCATCGCCGCCATGGAAGAAACGCGGCGCCAGGACGTGCGCCGCCTGGGCGAGATCCAGGGCGAGAACCAGGCTCAGCGTCAGAAGTTCAACGAGAGCGCTGCGCGCCTGGAGGGCTTGGAGACCGGCGCGCGCCGGTTCGAGACGCGCCTGGGAGAGCTGTCCGCCGCGGATCTCGAGCGGCGCAACGCGGCCGCCGTGTGGCAGGAGCAGCAGAACGCCGCGAGCAGCGAGCGCGACCGCCAGTGGAAAGAATGGGAGCGCACGCTGGGTTCGCTCGCCGCCAGTATGAAGGACTATTCCGAGCGCATGCAGGCCTACGCCGAGACACACCGGGGCATGCGCCAGGCGCTCGAGGACACGCGCCAGCTCAACGAACGCAGCGAGCAGCGCCTGCACG
>CAYGXJ010000099.1:0-5166 GCA_964353865.1 uncultured Anaerolineales bacterium
ATCGTTGGTCGTAATGTATACCCATTGCGGCGAGATCGAGCGCGCCATTGAGATCGCCCCAATTGTAGAGGCGCCGATGAGCGCTGCGGCCATCCCCCAGCGCCACACCGCGCGGCGCGCGGCCGGACGCTCGATGAGCGCCGCAAGCCCAACCCCCGCCGCGGCGGCCACCGGCACATACTGGCAAATCGCCGCCGAGACCGCGTCCAACCGCGTCTTGACAAACGGCTCGGTCGAGAAGATGACCAGGGCAACCGTCCAGGCCGCGAGCGACGCGACTGCCGCGCGACGCTGAGATCGCCAACCTGCCAACAGTCCGATTGGGAATGCCGCCAGCAGAACCAAGTTCGTCGGCTGTTGAACGATTTCGCTTCCCAAGCGGCCAAGGCTGTAGTAGGCGCTTCTGATGGCGCCGCTCATTACGATTGGATATCCGATGCTCCAGGTTGATGTGACATGCCAGATCCACGGCGCAATGAGCAGCAGCGCGCCGACGAGTGCGGGCGCGAGCGTGCGGACCAGACGACCTAGCGCCACGCGGCGCTGGGAGGACGCGAGCAGCGCAACGGCCGCGAAGGCGAGTGCGCCGTACGCTGCGACAATGGCCACCCGGTAGTGCGTGAGGCCCAGCCCGGCCGCGAGCATCGCCAGCGCAGCGCTCATGCGCGGCCACGATATCTTCGCTTCGCCGCGCGCAACCTGCCACACGACCCCCATTAAGACGGGCAGCACGATCAGGCCCGCAAGCTGCGTGAAGCGTCCGTACAACACCATCAAAGAAGGGAAGGGCGAGATGAACGCGGTGAGCAGCGCGGCGAAGAGCGAGGCGCGCCGGTCCCCGCCGATCGCCTCGACCAGGTAGGCGACCGTGAGCGGGGCCAGGCCAACGAGAACCTCGGCCAGGATCGGCACGAGGAGCCGCGGCTCGGTGCCGGTGAACCACATCAGAACCGCCGCGAGCGCGTGGAAGCCGAAGTGATAGCGGAAGGTGGCCAGCGGCGCGTAGGGTTCGTAATTGGCCGGGATGCGCCCGCCCTCGGCGAATATCTGAGCGATCAGCGTGTGATGATAGGAGTCGCTCCCCATGCCGGCCACAAACCCGCCGATGGCCCGCAGGCCGAGCAGCGTGGCCGCAAGGACGATAAGCCAGAGCAAGAGGCGCGGCCACAGGCCGGGGGCTTCGTCGCGCGATGCCGGCGTGTGTGCGCGCCGTTGCACAAGCCACCGCAACGCCGCGAGCGCCCATCCCAGCGCGGCGATGATCAGCGCGCTCGTGGAGGTGAGACGCAACGGTAGCGGCTCGAGCCAGGTGAAGAGCAGCGGCCAGAAGGCCATGCTCATCGCCACCGCGAGCGCCGCGCGCATTGTTGAATCGCGCTTCTCATGCGGCAGGATGAGCAGCGATAGCGCGAGGCCCGGGCCGGCGGCAAGCAGCAGCGCGCCGGCAAGCCGCAGCCAGCCGAACGGGAGCAACGCCTCCGCCACCGTCATCGGCATGCGCGCCTCGCGTGGTGCGCCGCGCGCACACGGACCGTGCAAGAATGCGTGTGATCCACACCGGCGCCTGGGTTCACAGCCACACGACCTCTACAAGAAGAAAGTGAAGAACCGAGCGAGCTACCTGGCCCTCCGCTTCGGGGCCGGCGTGCGCGTGCGCCGAGGGGTGCGCGGGGTGCCGCTGGCCATCTCGAGCTTGCGCAGGCGGTAGAGTGCTTCTTCGAGGATACGGCGGTTGAAGCCGATGAGATCGGCTAGGAGACCGATGAGCAGCACCTGGAAGCCGACGATGAGCAGCACCGCAGCCAGGACCACCGACTGCAGATGGCCGGCGCCCTGACCGCGCATGTAGAAGACCAGGTAGCGCGCGCCGAGGCCGACGCCGGCGAGCAAGACCAACCCGCCGATGAGGGTGAAGACACGCAGCGGGCGGTACATGGTGTAGGCGCGCAGGATGGTGGCGGTGGAGTTGGCCAGGAAGTCGCCCATGCCGGACATCAGGCGCGAGGGGCGGCTAGGCGGATTGATGCGCACCGGCACGTACTCGACCGGGATGCGGCGGGTGCCGGCCTGGATGAGCGTCTCGAGGGTGTAAGAGTACTCGGAGAGCACGAGCGTGCGCAGCGCGGCCTCGCGCGTGATGGCGCGGAAGCCGGACGTGGCATCCGGCGTGTGTGCGCCCGAGGCTTGGGCGATGACCCATGAGCCCAGGCGCTGAAGGAATCGTTTGGCTGGCGAGAAGGCGCGCACCGTGCGCACGCCGCGGTCGCCCACCACCATCTCGGCCCGGCCGGCGAGAATCGGTTCGACCAGGCGGGCGATGTCGTCGGCGTGATACTGATTGTCGGCGTCGGTGTTGACGATGATGTCGGCGCCGCGCGCGAGCGAGGCTTCTAGCCCGGCGACGAACGCCCCGGCCAGGCCGATGTGGCGCCCCAAGCGCACAATGTGCTGCGCACCGGCCTCGCGGGCGACGCGCGCGGTGTCGTCCGAGCTGCCGTCGTCGACGACCAACACCTCGATACGCTGGATGCCCGGGATCGCACGCGGCAGCGCCCGCAGGGTTTCGGGCAGCGCTTCGGCTTCGTTGTAGGAGGGGATCTGGATGATGAGTTTCATCGCGCCGTGGGGTCCATGAGTGCGGGCCCTCGTACCGAGGGCAGGCTGAGGGGAGTATATCATCGCGGCCGCACCCTCCGCCCAGGATCTGTAGGGGCACGGCATGCCGTGCCCGCGCATGAGAAATGTGGCGGCGGATCTCGTGGCCAGGTTCCCTCGCCCCAAAAGGGAGAGGTAACAAACGGAAGGTGCGACAGACGACCTTCTCCCAAAGGGAGAGGGAAGGCGCAGGAGCGCGCTGCGCGCAATGAAGCAGCGGCCTGAGCGCGCAAACAAAAAACCCCCGCGCAAGCGGGGGCTCTCTTGGATCTTGTGCGTTCGCCGGCTAGAGAACGCGCACCGACTCGGCCTGCATGCCCTTAGGGCCCTTGGTAACCGAGAACTCGACGCGCTGTCCCTCTTCCAGGTTGCGGTAGCCATCGCCCTGAATGGCAGAGAAGTGCACAAACACGTCCTCACCACCTTCGCGCGAGATGAAACCGTAACCCTTGTTGCCGTTGAACCACTTGACCGTACCCTGAATCCGATCTGTCATTTTGCCTCCTAGGCAAGAAAGAAAAGTGTTTAGGAGCCAAGCAGTTCTTCGTGGGTCGGCCAACCGGCACAGCCGGCGATGAAACTAGTACGACCTGAGCAACTGCAGCTCAGGTCGTGGCGTTACATGATCCAGACAGAACTTGCATGCTACCTAACGCGCGTAAGAATAACATGCTTTTTACGATCTGTAAAGAGGCAGTTTGGGCTTGGATCCGTGTGAATCCGTTCCGCTTGCACCGTTTGGTCGGCAGCAGTTCGCACCACTTGGCATTGCCCCGCGCGCTCGTTCGGGCGACTTGTGATGCGCGGCCTTTGCGCCGTGGAAATGACGACCGAAGAGGCAAGCCAACCGTGTGACCATGGGCAATCGTCATTCCCGCGTGTTCGTAGCGGGAATCCAGGGGACCTCTTCAGCCGTACGCCTCAGCAAAAACACACCACACCCCCAACCCCCCACACCCCACGGCGCATGTGAGGAGAACTCCCTCAAGATCTGTTGGGGCACGGCATGCCGTGCCCCTACGCGGCTCATCCGTCCCTGGACGCGGGGATGACGAGCCAAAGCAGTGCGTGGGTCCCGTCCCCGCGCACGCGGGGACGACGGACTGGAAGATCGTCATTCCGAGGCGCGCCTGCACTGACCCGCGACGAGTCGAATTGCGGTTCTGACCTCTTGCGGGTACGATTGTTACCGATGTCGGATTCCGCTCACGCTACCGCTGCCCCGCCTCCCGCCGCCGCGCGCTCGCTTCTCAAACACGGCTTGGATGTGGTGTTTGCGGTGGTCATGCTCATCCTCTCCTCGCCGGTTTGGGCGGCCATCGCGCTGCTCATTCTGCTCGATGACGGCCGTCCCGTATTCTTCGCTCAGCATCGCTGGGGGCTCGGCGCAAAGCACATCCGCGTCCTCAAATTCCGCACGATGGCCAAGGATGCGGTCGACGTCCACGGCGTGCGCCTGGCGCAGGAAGGAGACGTGCGCGTGACGCGCACTGGGCGCGTGTTGCGCCGCACGGGCCTCGACGAGCTGCCCAACCTGCTCTCCATCCTGGGCGGCGAGATGTCCTTCGTCGGCCCGCGGGCACTGGCCGTAGACGAGGCGGTGCGCGATCTCGACGGACGCTACCATTCCTACGAGCAGGTGCCCGGCTTCCGCGAGCGCCTGCGGGTACGACCCGGCCTCACTGGCCTGGCCACGGTCTACCTTCCGCGCGACGCCTCGCCCCGCCGAAAATTCGCCTACGACCTCCTGTACATCCGCCGCTGGTCCTTCGGCCTCGACCTCAAGCTGGTCGCGCTCTCCTTCTTCATCAGTTTCCTCGGCCGCTGGGAAAGACGCACGCGCAAGGTATAATTTGCCCGACCCGCACTCCGATCGCCGACAACCAGGCGCATGCCGAGATCCGTCGCCGGGGAGGGGCGATTCGGTCTGGGTCGGCGCTGCCCCGCCCGCCTATTCCGGACTCGCGGCGAGAGTTGCGCACGAGGCCAAACACACTTGATGAGACGCATGTCTGTGAGGGGGATCACCTAGTGACCAGCGCAGCTGCCGCGCGCTACGACGCCATCGTTGCCGGCGGCTCGGCTGCCGGCCTCTTCGCCGCGGCGCGTATGGCGCAGGCCGGCGCGCGGGTGATCGTGCTCGAGCGGGCGAGCGAGGTTGGCGCGCCTACGCGCACGCTTATTGTCACGCGCGAGCTTGAGCGCGTGCTCGGTTTCCGCCCGGCGGCGGCCATCGTGCACGAGGTCGCGCACATGGACATGCACTCGCGCGCGCGCCAGGCGAGCGTCACTCTGCGCGAATCCGATTGGATTATTGACCGTGGCTCGATGAACCGCGTGTTGCTCGAGCGCGCCGCGGCGGCCGGGGCCGAGGTCGCGCTGGGCACGATGCTGGTTGAGGTGCGGCTGGAGGGCGGGGAGGCGCAAGTGACTGCCGCGGCGCACGGCCGCTCATTCCCCCTCACGGCGCCGGTGATCATCGGGGCCGATGGCGTGCGCAGCGATGTGGCG
>CAYGXJ010000100.1:0-23172 GCA_964353865.1 uncultured Anaerolineales bacterium
CAGGATGGCAAAGGTGATCGCCATCAGCCCCAACTGGCCGGAGACGGGCAACTGCTGGCGGAAGATGTCGTTGACGGTCCGGCTGCGCGAGTGATAGGAGGGGCCGAAGTTCATCCACTTGAGCCACAAGGTGTCGCCGACCCGGATGTTGACCAGCGCGTCATCCATGAGCGAGAGGCCCGGCTCGATCTTCGAAAACTTGGGGATGAGAACGTCGTAGACGTAAGTGGCATACTGCACCACCAGAGGTTGGTCCAGGTGGTAGCGCTGGTTGAGGTTCTCGATGATCTCCTGCGGCAGCGCCTTCTCCCGGTCGAATGGACCGCCCGGGACGGTATGCATAAGCAGGAAGGTGATCGCCGAAACCGCGAATAAGACAACCAGCATCCACAACAGACGGCGAATGATGTATCGGCCCACGGGGCTACTCCTTGGTGCAATTGCGACGGGTTGGCACCTGCCTCACAACTCAACTCACTCCCCGGACGTTCTCCTATGCTGCTCCGGTCTATTGTCGTGCGCGACATCGGGCTGTTGCGTTGTGCACGACTTGCCGACAGCGATCCAACCTGATGCCGGTCACGCAGCGAGCCTTTGCGCCAGCCTGGGGGGAGGGCGCGAGGTCCTCCCCCCAAGCACGAGCGGTCGATCTTGCTACTTGAGGTCCCAGTCTACGTAGTCCTGGTGACCCGTCACCGCGTAGGTGCGGATCACGTGGGGCTTCGTCACACTGGACGACACGTACCAGTAGATCGGGATGATCGCAGCCTCGGTCTTGACCAGGGTCTCTTCCGCCTGCGCGTACATTTCAATGCGCTTCTGCGGATCGCGCTCCCTAGCCGCATCGAGAAGCAGCTTCGCCCAATCGTCATAGAACGGGTCGCCAGGCCCCCAGTTGATGCCACCGCCTTCTTTCGGGTTGCTCGAACCACCCTTGATAAACACCTCGCGGATGTAGTTGTTGGTATCCGGGTAGTCCGGGCACCAACCCATGCGCCAGATTTGCGGCGTCGCCACCGGGTCCTTGACGGTTGCCAGGTAGACCGCCCATTCCTGGTTGGTCACCTTGACATCCAGGCCCAGGTTGGCCTTCCACATCTGCTGGATGGCCTCAGCGATGCGCTGGTGGCCGGAGGAGGTGTTGAACATCAGGGTCAGGTCCATGTCGGCCGCGGTGATGCCCTTCTCCGCCATGTACTCGGCGAGCAGGGCCTTGGCTGCCACAGGATCCGATTTGATGCCCAGGTCCGGGTGGTCGGCCATCGTCGGGGCAGCGACCAGGCCGGGGCGCGAGAACCACTGCGCCGGTTCTTGTCCCGCCTTGAGCACGTTGTCGATCAGGCCCTGGCGGTCGATTGCCATCGAGAGGGCCTGGCGCACGCGCACGTCATCGACGAACTTGGCCTTGGTGTTGAACCCGTAGTAGTAGGAGCACAGGTTCGGGGCGTTGAAGTATTCCTTCGACAGCACCGGGTCGGCCTTGACGCGGTCGGTTTCTGCCGAGGGGACCGAAGCCACGTCCAGGTTCCCCGCCTCGTACTCGGCGAGCTGTGCGACGGCATCCAGCATCACGAACTGGAGCTCATCCACCTTCGAGACCGCGATATCCGGCGTCCCAGGCCAGAACGGGTTCTTGATGAGCGAGATGAACGAGTCGTGCACCCATTCCTTCATTGTGTACGGGCCAAAGCTCTGGAAGAAGCCGGGCTCGCCCCAGCGGTCGCCGCGGGCATCGGTGCAGTCATCACCCTCGATGAGCCACTTGGGCGTAGCATGCGCCGTCCACAGGCCGATGATACTGATGTTGAAGGCGGCGTCCTCGACAAACTTCACCTCGAGGGTGTAGTCATCGATGGCCTTAACCGCCACAGCATCGGCCTCGGCCTTGCCGTTGTTGTAATCCGATGCGCCCTGGACAACGAAGGCGAGCACGTAGGCATAGGGCGAAGCCATCTTGGGATCGAGGGCGCGCTTCATGCCGTACTCGAAGTCGTACGCCGTCAGGACGCGGTCCTTCGTGGCGCCGCTCTCATCCGGGCAGCTCTGAACCTTCTCCACTTCGGTTCCGTTATAGCGCACCCACGGGATTCCCTCTAACAGGTGGAAGGTGTAGGTCAGGCCGTCCGCGGAGATGTCCCACGACTTGGCCATGCCGGGGTGCAACGTGGCATCGGCCTCTCTCAGGTAGGTCAGGCCGACATTCGTTGCATTGATCATCGTGATGGAGGTCGTATCCTCAGCGATGTTGGGGTCCACTGTCGGCACATCGCCAGCGCCATCGGTGCTCAAGTGCAGGATCTTCGGGCCAGCAGGTGGCGCGGCCGTGACCTCAACCACCTGGGGCGTGCCCGCGACCATCACCGTCTGCACCACTGTCTGCGGGGTACCACCACCGCAAGCCGCAAGCAGGATGGAGGCCACGATAAACAGAGACGCAACACTCAAAACCTTGGTACGCATGCTTCCCCTCCTTGTAAGGGTTTTCTACTCAGACTCAATCGCGATTCTTCAGACTCTTTCGTATGTAACAGCCCACCAATCACCTCCTTCCCTTTCGAATCCACAAAGCAATCAGACCATGTGGCAGGCGACCCAGTGCATGGGTGAGATCTCGCGCCATTCGGGTACTTGCTCGGCGCAGATCTCGCGCGCCAGCGGGCAGCGCGTGCGGAAGCGGCAGCCCGAGGGCGGATTGACCGGGCTGGGCACGTCGCCCTCCAGGATGATGCGATGCCGTTTCTCTTCCACGGCCGGGTCGGCCACGGGTACCGCCGACATCAGGGCCTGGGTATACGGGTGCAGCGGATGCGCGAACAACTCATCGCGGCTGGCCAACTCGACGATGATGCCCAAGTACATCACCGCCACGCGGTTCGAGATGTGGCGCACCATCGAGAGGTCGTGGGCGATGAAGAGGTAGGTCAGGCCGAACTGACTCTGCAGGTCCTCCAGCAGGTTCACCACCTGAGCTTGAATCGAAACGTCCAAAGCCGAGATGGGTTCGTCGCACACGATGAGCGACGGCTGCAAAGCCAGGGCGCGCGCCACGCCGATGCGCTGACGCTGGCCGCCCGAAAACTCGTGCGGGAAGCGGTTGGCAAAGGCCGGGTTGAGGCCCACCAGCGAGAGCAACTGCTCCACGCGCTCCTCCGCCGCTGCGCCTTTCGACACCCCGTGGACGACCAGCGGCTCTC
This sequence comes from uncultured Anaerolineales bacterium, assembly GCA_964353865.1. Classification (GTDB taxonomy): domain Bacteria; phylum Chloroflexota; class Anaerolineae; order Anaerolineales; family RBG-16-64-43; genus RBG-16-64-43. Next base: position 3,195 of record CAYGXJ010000100.1, read on the forward strand.
CGACGATTTCGCCAACCGTCATGCGTGGGTTTAGGCTAGCGTACGGATCCTGGAAGATCATTTGCATCCGCCGCCGCATCAGGCGCATTTTCTCGGGCTTGAGAGTCGTCAGGTCGGCATCTTCAAAGTAGACGTGACCCGAGGTCGGGCGGTACAACTGCAAGATGGTGCGGCCGGTGGTCGACTTCCCGCAGCCCGATTCGCCCACCAGCCCAAAGGTCTCGCCGCGGTTGATGAAAAAGGAAATGTCGTCCACCGCGTGAACCGCGCCGATCTGGCGCTGTATGATGATCCCGCGCGTGATTGGAAAATATTTGACGAGATGATCGACTCGCAGCAGGATGTTGTTGTCGGTCATTCGCGATGGCTCCCGGTCTTGACATCCACCCAGCAGGCCGCACGGTGATCGACACCCACGGGCAGGAGCAGGGGATTTTCCTTCCAGCAGCGCTCATACGCATACGTGCAGCGCGGGGCAAACGGGCAGTAGTTGGGTTTCTCGTGCAGCGTGGGTGGAACCCCGTCGATCGAAACCAGACGTCGGTGTTGCGTGTCGTCGAGCCGTGGCAGGCTGCCCATCAGGCCAAGGGTGTAGGGATGCAGAGGGTTGCCATAAAGTTCTTTGACCGGGGCTTCTTCAATAATATAGCCGGCGTACATGACCAGCACCCGCTTGGCCAGCCCAGCAACAATCCCCAGGTCGTGGGTGATCCAGATGACGGCCATGCCTATCTCATCGCGCAAGCGCTTGACCAGCTCAATAATCTGAGCCTGGATGGTCACATCGAGCGCGGTCGTGGGTTCGTCGGCGATCAGCACCTGCGGGGTGCACGAGAGCGCCATAGCAATCATCACCCGCTGGCGCATGCCGCCCGAGAACTGGTGCGGATAATCGTTCAGGCGATCCTCGGCCTGGGGGATGTTCACCATACGCATGAGCTCAACCGCACGCTCCCGCGCCTGAGTCTGACTCATGCCCAGGTGCAGCTCGAGCGGCTCGGTGAGCTGGCGGCCGATGGTGAGCACCGGGTTGAAGGAGGTCATCGGGTCCTGGAAGACCATGCTGATGCGCGCGCCGCGCACATGACGGATCTCTTCTTCCGTCATCGTCAGCAGATCGCTGCCCTGGAATAACGCCGTACCCGCGGCAATTTTGCCCGGCGGGACGGGTATGAGACGCAGGAGGGAGAGCATCGTGACGGTCTTGCCGCATGCGCTTTCTCCCACCACGCCAAGCGTCTCTCCCTCCTTGATATTGAAAGAGACTCCGTTGACGGCATGCACCACCCCGTCGCGCGTCTTGAAGCGGGTCTCCAGACCTTTGACATCTAGCAGGTCCGCCATTGCACCTCTCTGTCTGCCTCCACCCCATTTGGAGGGATGTGCGGGTACGCCCACGTCGGCCGAAAGGGCCGCGCAAGCCGACAACCCCCCGATTGTCTAGGTGCTGCAGAGTGCGGATGTGTGCTGTGTGTCGGCCGTGTCCGGCACGGTCGTGAGAGGGGACGCCGCAGCCAAATCGCATCCGATCTCCGCCGGGCGGTCCGCACCGCAAGGGCCGGCTGGTCGGACCCACGGCTACCGCAACCGGGCCCCCCACAGTCGGCGCCCAGCACCCCAGGACGCTAATTTGGAAGGAAAGTATACCACATTGCCTCAATTGCTCAGGGAAAGGGCCTCGATATTCCACAACCCGGAGGCCGAGGTCGCGTCTGCCTGCAGACCCACCAGATCCGGACGGGCTGCCAACACGCGCAACTTGAGGTAGAGCGGCAGGGAGGGCATCGCCTCCGCAAAGATCTGTTGCGCCTGCCGGAACCCCTCGGCGTGGGCGGCCTCGTCGGGCAAGGCGGCCAGCGCAGATTCGCAGGCTGCGTCATATGCGGCATTGCTGAAGCCCGTCGCATTCTGGCCGATCCAGCCATTCTCGGCTGAGGGGATTTCGCGGCCAAGATACAACTCGCAAGAGGGCGTCGGCCCGCTCAGCCAGGCATATTGGGCCATCGTAAACTGCCGTCCAAACACCGGGCCATCACTCCCGGCACGCAGCAGCCCGCTGTCGAAGAACTGCACGTTCAAGGCGATACCGCACTCGGCGAGGTTAGCCGCCAGCATCTCCACTGCCGTCCGACGTTGGACTCCGCTCACGGCATACAGATCCAGGCGCAGCGGCGTGCCGCCCGTCACGCCGCGCACGCCGGAGGCCACCCGCAACGTGCTTCCGCCGGCCGTGGGCAGGCGCCAGCCAAGAGCTTCCAGCATCTGCCGCCCGCGCTCGGGATCGTAGGCCAGCGCCGCCACCTGCGGATTGGCCAGCGGGCTGAGCGGCGATGCAAACGAGGCCGGCACCTGCGTCGCCCCGTGGAACAATGCTTCAACCAGCGCCGTGCGGTCGGTGCACAAGGCCAGCGCCTGCCGCAACTGCGGTTCCGCAAGGAGCGGCGGATGCTGGTAGACATAAGGAGGCACAGGCTGCAGATTGAAATCAATGTGTTCCCAGGCGGTGCCGGGCGTGTACGAAAGCGTGATCAGACCGCGGTCGCGCAAAGCCATGAGCAAGGGCAAGCGGTCGTCCAGCGCTACGCTCTGGTCTACCACATCACATTCACCCGCCAGGAGCGCCGCCACGCCTCCATCGGCATCCGCCCCGATGAATCGAAAGGTCATCTCGTCAAAGTAGGGCAGACCTTCATCGGCGCGCCAGTAGTGGGTGTTCTTGGCTAGTGCAATGTAGCGGCCGGGCTGCCATTCCTCGATGACGTACGCGCCCCACCCCAACGGCCGGCGCGTGGCCAGCTCCGACACGAGCAGATCCTTGGGCGCGATGTCGCCGTAGGCGTGGCGCGGCAGGGGAGTCTGGAACCGCAACATATAAGCGGGGTCGAGCCAGCCGGGCAACCCCACCCACTGCACCGTCAACGAATCCAGCACCGTGTAGCTCAGAGTGCGGTCGAGGCGATCCCGTTCATAGGGAGAGAGCGGGGTGTCGGGGCTGGAGGCAACTTCGAAGGCGAAGAGCGAGTCGTCGGCAGTGAGCGGCACTCCATCCGACCAGGTAATGCCTTGACGCAGGTCGAAGTCTGCCGTCAATTGATCCATCGTCACGTCGCCGCCGGAATACGTCGTGGCGCATGACGCCTCGCGGCATCCGGCCGGGCGAATCGTTTCTCCGACCGCCAGGGTGACGGGCACGCCGGTGTTGTTCAAGACGCGGTCGCCTTCGCGGACCGTTACGGGCGCCATCGCCGCCCTCTTGTTGTTGATTGACGGCAGGCTCTCGAGGATCACCGGTTGATAGCCGAATCCATTGCTGTCGATCGGGCCGTCGTAGACCGCCTCCAACACGGTGCGCATCGCCAGGTCATTGCCGCTGTTGAGGTACAGGCTTTGCGGTTCCGCGCCGAGGCACACCATGAGAGTGGTGGGCGGTGGAGGGATGGGAGAGGCGGTCGGGTTGGGGGAGGGCGAGGCCAGGGGCGGCAAGGGCGTGTCGCCGCCACCGCAAGCGAAGAGGAAGAGCGCCGTAAACACGAGAGAGATCGCCGCGCGGATTGCGCGAGCGGGCGATGCGCTGGGGTTTCTCAAGGCGACTGAGCCCACACCCAACGAGCCAGCCGAAATAGTGCGCCGCACATTAGCTCCGAGCGATGAAGACTGTCCGATGAGGGCTGAACAAATGGACTATAGCACAGAGCTACATGAGGGTCAAGACGGCCGGGTGGCCTATTCGAGTAAATTCGACCGGACCCGGTCAACCTGCGTGAGTACAAACTCGTCACACCATGTCAAGCGGCGCGTGCTTGTCGGCGCGGATCTCAAGCGAGAGGGTTGTCGTCCCCGTTCTCGGTAGGTTTTTCGTGCGCCATGTGCCGCGCCTGCCACTCGTCGGCGAGTGCGCGCTCGCGCGGCGTGAGGGCGGCCTTGGCCAGCAAGTCGGGTCGGCGCTGCCAGGTACGGTACAGCGCTTGCTCTCGCCGCCAGCGAGCGATTTCCGCGTGATGCCCGGAGGCCAACACGTCCGGCACGCGCCATCCGCGATAATCCGCCGGGCGCGTATAGTGGGGATACTCGAGCAGCCCGCTCGACAGGCTGTCGTCGAGCGCGCCGTCTTCATCCCCGATGGCACCCGGCAACAGGCGAGTCACCGCTTCGACCACGACCATAGCCGCCAGCTCCCCGCCGCTCAACACGTAGTCGCCGACCGAGAGCTCCTCGGTCGCCAGATGCTCGCGTACGCGTTCATCCACGCCCTCATAGCGGCCGCACAGCAACGCGAAGCCGGGGGCTTGGGCCAGCTGCCAGGCGCGCTCCTGGGTGAACAGGCGCCCTTGAGGCGAAAGCAGAATGACCGGCAGGCGCGGCGGATCGCCCAGCGCCGCCTCGACGGCCGCGAAGATCGGCTCGGGCTTCATGACCATGCCACCCCCGCCCCCATAAGGCGTGTCGTCGGTCACCTGATGCCGGTCGGTGGCATAGTCGCGAATGTTGTGAAGCCTGAGACGCAGCAAGCCGCGAGTTAGCGCGCGGCCGAGAATGCTCTCGCGCAGCGGACTTTCAAACATTCCGGGGAACAGGGTGAAGATTTCTACGTCCAGCATCGTTGTCCCGCTCAGTATCCCGGACGAGTTCTCTTACCGCTGAGTGCGATCCGTGTCGAGGATTCTAGCCCGGCCGGGCGCGCCGCACAAGGCCCGCCGGGCACACATGCTAGAATGACCGCCCGGAGGCATCGATGCGCCGCTATCGAGTGTTAGCCACGAGCTCATTCGGATTCCTGGTCCTGGCCGGGTTGAGCGGGCTGGCTTTGGCCGGCCTGATGAATTCGATGTCGGCCTTCCGCTCGCCCTTCCGTGCCGAGGTTCTGCCGCAGGCCGCCGCGGTGGGCGGGGCGCAGACCGAGCGCCTGGTGATCGTGCTTGTCGACGCGCTGCGCTACGACACCTCACTCGACTCGCACCTCATGCCGACCCTGGTCGAGTTGCGCGCCAACGGTGCCTCGGCCGAAATGCTCGCCCGCCCGCCTTCGTACTCCGAACCCACCTGGGCCGCACTTCTCAGCGGCGCTTACCCCGAGATCAGCGGCGCGCCCTTGCTCAACCTCGCCTACGACGAGCTTTCGCCGCTGCCCGCCGAAACGCTGTTCAGCGTGAGCCATCGCGCCGGTTTGACTACCGCCGTCTCGGGCTTCAACTGGTTCGAGCGAATGATCCCTGCCGCTGAGCGGGACGCGGGGTTCTTCACCGCAGGGGAAGACCACGCCGCCGATGTGACCGTCCTTGAGGCCGCCCTGCCCTGGCTGGCCGCTCGAGACGCCCGTCTCATCCTCATTCATCTCGACCAGGTCGATTACGCCGGCCATCATGAAGGCGGCCCACACGATCCACACTGGGCCGAAGCGGCAGGTCGTGTGGATGGAATGTTGCATTCGATTATCTCGCCGCTCGATTTGACGCGCGACACGCTGCTGGTCGTCGGCGATCACGGGCAGATCGATCGTGGCGGGCACGGCGGGCAGGATCTCGAGGCCCTGACCACGGTCTTCGTCGTGGCCGGCGCTGGCGTGAGACCCGGCGACCTGGGCACAATCGCCATGGCCGACGTCGCCCCGACCATGGCTGCGCTGCTCGGCGTGCCCGTGCCCTCGGCCAACCAGGGTCACATCCTGCCGATCCTCATCGTTTCGCCGCAATCCGTATCAGCGCTCACGCAACAACAGACCGCACTCGCCCAGGCTTACCTGACGGCCATCGGCCAACCTGGATCAACCGCAAGCATCGCTGAAGCTGCGGACCCGGTGGCCGAGGCGCAGGCCGTCATACAGCGCGCCCGGGAAGCCCGCCTCGCCGGCGAACGCCTGCCGCGCGCGGTGATTTCCGTGGCGGTGCTGGCCCTGCTCACCGTCGCCGCACTTCGCGCACGCCGCGCCCTCGCCCCGCTCGCGCTGCCGGCACTGTCGGCGGTCGTGCTCTTCCATGTCTTGTATGTCCTGATTGAGCAGCGAACCTACTCGTTGAGCAGCGTGGAAAGCCAAACAGGGATTCTGACCTCCGCCGGTGTCAACGGCCTGGCCGGGTACCTGCTGGGAGCCGCTCTCGTCACCTGGCAGGCGTGGCGGCGCGGCGAGCGCGGGGTGTTTGTTGCGCAGCGTCTGCACCTCTACACGCTGCTGGCGGCCGCGATGATTCTGCCGCTGCTCCTCCCGGGTTTCTGGGATTTTGGATTGCGGCTTGCCTGGACGCTGCCCGATTTCCTCTTCGCCTTCTTGGCCTTTCTGGGTTTGTTACAATTGCTGCTCACCTGTTCTCTGGGCGTCGTGCTGCCGGCGCTGATCGGCGGCGGCACCCATCTCCTGGAGCGGATTGGGGCGCGAGCCATGCGCCGCTCCGGGCCGCGGCCGTAAGGAGCACCCATCACCCGCGCTGCTCAATCGCCCGGCGATCAAACGCCCCGTCTGATTCTCGCCTCCGCTTCTCCTCGTCGGCGGGAACTCGTGGCATTGCTCGGCCTTCCTTTCGATGTGCTCACCGCCCCCGTTGATGAGCGACCGCGCGAGGGCGAAACCGCCGAGGGTTTGGCGTGCCGCCTGAGCCAGAAGAAGGCGCACGCCGTGGCCGCCCTCGTGGGAGAAAGGCCGGCCTGGATTCTCTCAGCCGATACGGTCGTCGTCCACAACGGCGAGATGCTCGGCAAGCCGGCGGATCGCGCGCAGGCTCATGAGTACCTGACCCGCTTGCGCGATACGGCACACGAGGCGGTGTCGGGAGTCACTCTGCTCAACGCCCTCACCTTCACCCAGCGCACGGAGACTCACCGTACGTGGGTCCGCATGCGTGCTTACAGCGAGCCCGAGCTGCAGGCCTACCTCGAGAGCGGCGACGCGATGGACAAGGCTGGTGCTTACGCCATTCAGCACACAGCGTTCCATCCGGTAGCCTCCCTCGAGGGCTGCTATGCCAATGTGATGGGCCTTCCATTGTGCATGGTGCAGCGGATGCTAGTCGAGGCGACAGGCTGGGCGCTGCCCGCGCTTCCGGAAACATGCGCGCGCGCGCTGGGATCGGCCTGTGCGGTGCCGCTCGGCACATTTGGCCACGCGTCATCTTCTCTCCGACCGATGGGACCCGGGCCGCGGCCCCAGGTCATGCCGGCTAAAGGCTGATGGTCCCTTCGCGTTCCCTTCCATATTGGAGGCTGGCTGCGACCACCCCCTTTCTGGCGCTGTTGGTGGCCTGCTCGGGCGCTGGGCATGCAACGGGCACGCCGTTGCCCTCGCCCCAGGTCCTGGTGACTCCTGCTCCTGACCCCGAGTTGGCCGCGGGCACGTTCCTCGGTGCGTGGCAACGCGGCGACTACGACGCGATGTATGCCGACCTCTCCACGCTGAGCCGCGATGCCATGACGGTCGACGCCTTCCGCGAGCGCTATCAAGACGTGGCCGCCGCGGCCACGCTCAGCGGGCTCGATTACCAGACCCGCGGCGCGCGGGTCAGCACTCAGACGGCCGAGGTCAGCTTCAGCCTGACCCTGCATACCGCCGTTGTGGGCGACCTGGTGCGCCAAGTCTCCATACCGTTGCGGCTGGAACAAGGCCAATGGAAGGTGGCCTGGGACGAGACCCTGATCCTGCCCGAACTCCGCGGCGGAAACTCGCTGTTGATGGAACAGACCATCCCGGTGCGCGGCAACATATATGACCGCAACGGCAAAGCTCTGGCTTACGAGACCGACTCGGCTTCGCTCGGCGTCATCCCGGGGCAGATCACCGATGAGGCTCGGCTCCTCGAGGAGCTCAGCTCGCTGCTCAACCTGCACCCGCAAGTCATCCGCTCGCTCTATGCCGACGCACCGCCCGATTGGTATGTACCCCTGGGCAACGCCTCGCTCGACGAGGTGAAGAATCGCTACGAGGCGCTCACCACGCTGGCCGGTCTGGTGATGCGCACCTCACACTCGCGTTACTACTACGGCGGCGGCAGCGCTTCGCACGTGGTCGGCTTCATCTCGCAGGTGCCCGAGGAACAACTGCAGGCGTATCAGGCGCGCGGCTATCGCGGAGATGAGAAAGTGGGCGTGATGGGGGTCGAGGCCTGGGGCGAGCCGTTCCTGGCGGGCAAGCACGGCGGGCGGCTGCTGGTCGTGGCGCCGACGGGTCAGGTGGTGGCCACCCTGGCCGAAAGCCCGCTGCAACCCGCCGCGGCCATCTACACCACCCTTGATCGCGACGTGCAATCCAAGGTCGAACGCTTCGGGCTGGGCGCACTCCCCGGCGCGATCGTCTTGCTCCAGCGCGACACCGGTGATGTCCTCGCCATGGTCTCGAGCCCCGGCTTCGACAACAACCTGTTCGATCCAGGCAATTACAACAGCGAGTATCTTCTGCCACAGATCCTCAGCGACCCGCGCATTCCGTTGCTCAATCGCGCCACGCAGGGCCAGTACCCGCTCGGCTCGGTGTTCAAGATCGTCACCCTGTCGGCGGCGCTCGAATCCGGGTACTACACACCGGATTCGACCTATCGCTGCAGCGGTTACTTCCGCGAGATACCGGGAGTGGCACTCACCGATTGGACGGTCTCGTGGGGGCGGCCGCCCCACGGAGCAATCGACCTGGTCCACGGGCTGATCCAATCCTGCGATCCGTTCTTCTGGCACATCGGGCTCGACCTATACACCAAAGACCAATGGCTGGTCCCAAACATGGCCCGCGGCTTCGGGCTCGGCAAGCCCACCGGCCTGGAGGTGCTGCCGGAAGAGGCCGGGTTGATCCCTGACCCGGCCTGGAAGAAGGAAACGCTCGGCGAAGACTGGCTGGCCGGGGATGCGGTTAACTCGGCCATTGGCCAGGGGCGCGTGCTCGTTACGCCGCTGCAGGTCGCCGACTTTGTCGCGGCAGTTGGCAACGGCGGCACGTTGTATCGCCCTCAACTCATCCACCACATTCAGCCGCCGATTGGCGACCCGCTCTACACCTTCACACCTGAGACGCGCGGCCAACTGCCGCTGAGTGCAGAGAACTTGGCCACGGTCCAGCAGGCCATGCAGGGCGTGGTCTCCGATGAAAACGGCACCGCCCGCTTCCGCTTCCTCGGTCTGGAGGTCAAGGTGGCCGGCAAGACCGGCACCGCAGAAGACCCGCGCGGCGCGCCGCATGCCTGGTTTACCGGGTACACCTTCGACAACCGCCCCGACAAACCCGACGTTGCCATGGTGGTCATCGCCGAGAACCAGGGCGAGGGTTCACAGATCGCCGCCCCCATCTTCCGCCGCGTGCTGGAGATCTACTTCTTCGGCAAGCCGCTGACGAAGTATCCTTGGGAAGCGGAGATCGGCCTGACCGCCACGCCGACGGGCGGCCCCGGCGAGACCCTCACCCCCGAACCCTGAGCCGCGCTCGCCATCGGCCTCCACCGGCATGTCGACACCCACTCTGCACCCCGGACAAATCATCAAGGCCCAATCTGGATTCTTCACCGTGCAGTGGGCCGGCGGAATGACCATATGCCAGCTGCGCGGCAGGCTCAAACAACATCGCCGCGCGACCGATTTGGCGGCGGTGGGCGATCGCGTGCTGATCGACCTGGCCGAAGATGGCAGCGGACAAATCTGCCAGGTGCTCCCACGCGCGCGTGTTCTCTCCCGCCGCGCCCCGCGGGCCGACGACCGCCAGGCCTCGGTCGAGCAGGTGCTGGTGGCCAACCCCGATCAGGTGCTGTTCGTATTCGCCTGCGCACAGCCGGCGCCCCACCTGCGTATGCTCGACCGCTTTCTGGTGGCGGCCGAACGCACCAGCCTGCCGGCCCGCATTTGCGCAAACAAGATCGACCTGGTCGGGCCGGCGGCCGCCCGAGCGCTCTTCGATCTGTATCCGCCTATCGGCTACGAGGTGCTCTACACCTCCGCTGAGACCGGTGAGGGCGTCGCTGAATTGCGCGCCGCCCTGCAGGGGAAGCTTTCGGTTCTGTCCGGGCCGTCCGGAGTCGGCAAGACCAGCCTGCTCAATGCAGTGCAACCCGGGCTGGGGCTCAGCGTGCGGCGGGTCAGCCGGGCCACGAGCAAAGGCCGTCACACGACGGTCGTCCCGGAGATCCTGCCGCTTGCGCAGGGTGGGTTTGTGGCCGACACGCCGGGCGTGCGCGCGATGGGCTTGTGGGATATCGAACCCGAGGAACTCGACGCATACTTCCCCGAAATCCGCCCGCTGGTGGACCAGTGCCAATTCAACGACTGCTCGCATCTCTCTGAACCGGGCTGTGCCGTGCGCCGGGCGGCCGAGAGCGGAGGCATCGATCCGCGCCGATACGATTCGTACACCCGCCTGAGGCGCGGCGAGCGGTGAGGCCGCGGCGCGCCCTGCGGGCCTGGCACGCTTGCCGGCCTGTGGCGCACGCCTTATACTCCTCGTGGAGCGCGGCACACGTGCGCCGCGTTCCCTTCTTTTTATGAAGCCTGCCACCCTCCGCTCTCACGCCATACGCCTCAGCCTGCAGCTCGTCGCCGCCCTCTGGCTCGGCGGGTGCTCCGCCTTGCCCGCGGTTCAAGTCACACCGCCCGCCAGCGGCACGGCTCCCGCCCCGGCTGTTCCCAGCCGGGCGTTCGGCAACGGCCATCGCATCCAAGGCGCCTTCCTGACCGGGTTCGATTCCTCGGGCGGTCTCGCCTGGTTGGGGCAGCCCATCAGCCGGTTGATTCTCGACCACGACCTCGGCTGGGTGCTGCAAGTTTTCGAGTTTGGCGTGCTCGCCCAGGATCCCTCCGACGAGCGAGTCTTTCCGCTGCGCGCCAACGTCATCCTCGGGCGGCAAACGGCGCCGGCCGCGCCCAGCCCCGACAGCGGCTGCACCTTCTTCGCGGAAACCGGTCACAACCTGTGCCACCGCCTGCGCCTGTTCTGGGAAATATCCGACCGCGCACGCCTCGGATTGCCCATCTCCGAGGAGTGGGTTGAGAACGATGGCGGGCTCACCCAGGATTTTGAATTCGCGCGGCTGCATGCCGTCGGCGGCCAGGTCGCGCGCCAACCCATGGGTGCCTCCTTCTTTGCCGCACGCGGGTTCGATGCCGCACTCCTTGAGCCGCCCGTCGCCTTCACACCCACCTCGCCGCCTCGCGCCACGGCCAGCCTGGCGCCGCTGCACACGCTCACGGCCACTGCTCCGGCCATCGCTTCCACGCCGTCGCCGAACCCGCCCGGGGTGCCCGGCGCAACACCCACCGCACTGGTCTTCTCGAACGGTCTGGCCGTCGCAGGCGAGTTCCTCATTGCCTATCGGGCTGCAGGCGGCGAGGTGTGGCTCGGCGTGCCGCTCTCGGCCGCCTTCGTCGACCAGGACCTCAGCCTCACGCTGCAAGTTTTCGAATACGGCGCGCTGGCCATGGAACCCGAAGGCGACCACGCCTTCCTGGCCAGCATCACCACTCTGATGGGCCGCCAACAGCCGCCCGTGCCCGCCGTGAGCGACTCGGGCTGCGACTACTTTGAGGAAACCGGCCACAATGTGTGCTACCAGTTCCGCACGACGTATCGCGAGTTGGGGCGCTTGCGGCTGGGCGTCCCTCTCACCGAGGTGGAAATGGATGCCCGCGGCGTCCTCGGCCAGGATTTCGAATATGCCCGGCTCGAGTGGCTCAACGGCAAGGTCCACCGCGCGCCGATCGGGCGAGACTTCCTGCGCACGCGCAGCAGCGGGGCTTTCTCCGGCTCCTGAGCGGGGCGCACCCCGATCCCCCGACCCTTCCACCCACTCCCCGGGGTCGTCCGCGGCTTGGGCCTGCACTCGATCGAAGGTCGACCGGTGCCGATTGAAGGGCCAACGCGGCCGGCCGGGCATACCCGCTCCCCCCTCAGCCAAGGAGTTCGCGGCGCGGCACCTCCTAGACAGATGTACCATCGAGGGGGAGCTGCACGGCGACCCCGAAAGGCGCCTCATCCGGTCAGAAAATGGCGTTTCCGACTTGACTCACTGCCGAGGTTATGCTAGGATTTCAGATGTGTGGGACGCGGTATTAGCTCGGAAGGCCGGACCGCCGCTCTAGCAACACTCGGAGCGGCATTTTCTGTTCCTCTCCACCGCTGGCTGCGCCCTAGGACCCACTCTTCTTTCCCGGCAACAGGAGGCACGGGCATGACTGAACGAATCGTCGGAACCGTCAAGTGGTTCAATGCCACCAAGGGCTATGGCTTCATTGCCCGCGAGGGTGGCGAGGACGTCTTCGTCCACTTCTCGGCCATTCAAATGGATGGCTACAAGAAGTTGGAGGAAGGCCAGCAGGTGGAGTTCTCGATCGAGAACGGCCCCAAGGGATTGCAGGCAGCGAACGTCATTCCCGTCCGCTAGGCATCCGAACGCATTCCCAGAGCCAAAAACGGCCCGTCCAGTGGACGGGCCGTTGAGTTAACCCCTCACGGTCAGGGGCCGCTGCGGATCCGTGCGCCAAGTTGCTCCTCAAGCGCACGGATGATGCCCAGCCGAACCTGGGCCACCTCGCCGTCTGTCAGCGTGCGGTCCGCGGCCTGATAGGTGAGGGAGACGGCCAGGCTCTTCTTGCCTTCGCCGGCTTGCGCTCCGCGATAGACATCGAACAGCCGCACCTCGCGCAGCAGCGGCCCGCCCGCCGTGCGCATCACGTCCATCACGCGCCCGGCTGGCACTTCCTCGGCGACGATCAACGCCACGTCCTCCAACACCGGCGGGACGCCCGGGATGGCAGTCACGGTGAAGCGCGGGGGGATGCCAGCGAGCAGCGCCTGCAAGTCGAGGTCGGCCGCCAGCACCGGCTGGGCGAAACCGAAGCGCTGCGCCACAACCGGATGCAGTTCGCCCAGCACGCCCATCGCGCGCCCCCCGGCCGAGAGGCTGGCGCATTTCCCCGGATGAAAAGACGGGTGAGGTGCCTCGGCCAGGGTCGTTTCTCCCACATGCAGTCCCTGGGTCAACATCTCGAGAATGCCCTTCAGGTCGTAGAAGTCCATGGGCGCCGCCGCCGGGCTCGACCAATGCGCGGGCTCGCGCAGCCCACTGAGCACAATGGCCAAGCGCAGCGGCTCCTCAGGCAAGCCCTCGCCCGCGGGATGGAACTCGGGGCCGATCTCGAAGACCGCCACTCGCGGCCGCTGCCCCGCCTGCCGCGCGGCCACTTCCATCACACTTGAGAGCAACGACCGCCGCAGCACACTGCGGTCCGGGCCGATGGGGTTGGCGATTTCCACGTACTGCGAGCGTGCCAGCACCGCCCCGGCCGGGTCGAGCTGCGCCTCGCGCTCGGGCGAGGTGAAGCGGTAGGTGATCACCTCCTGCAAGCCGGACTGGACCAGCAGGTCGCGCACCGCCTCCTCGCGTTCGAGGCCTGGGTTATCACGCTGGGGTGGCAGGAGCGTGGCGAGTTGCGCCTCCGGGATGCGTTCGTAGCCATACACCCGGGCGATCTCCTCGATCAGGTCGGCCTGGCCGATCACGCCCGGCCCGATGTCGAGGCGGTGATCGGGCACGCTCACGCGCAGCACGCGGGGCGCTCTGGCCCGCGCGCTGCGACGACCTCGCCCGGCAGGCGTGGCCGCGCGCAGCTCAACCCCAAACTCCAACCGTTCAAGGATGCGCACAATCTCGCGTTCCGCGATGGGTGTGCCCAGCAGCGCCGCCACCCGTGCCAGCGGCAAGTCGACAGTCACACGCGGGGCTTTGCGCGGGTAAGCGTCCGCCACGTCGCGTGCCACAACCCCCTGGCACTCCTCCGCCATGAGCGAGGCCGCGCGCGCCACAGCGCGCACCGTCATTGCCGGGTGGACGCCTCGCGAGAACCGGTACGAGGCCTCCGAGGGCAAGCGCAGCGCCTGGACCGCGCGGCGGATGCTGATGAAATCCCACGCGGCGCCTTCCAGCAGGATCGAGGTTGTGCCCTCGGTCACCTCCGATTCCGCCCCGCCCATCACCCCGGCGATCGAGAGCGCGCCGCGGCTGTCGCATACCAGGATCATGTAATCTTCAAGCACGCGCTCGACGCCATCGAGGGTGGTCAACTTCTCGCCGGCCTCGGCCAAGCGGGTATGGATGACCACCGGCCCGGCGCCGGCCCGGCGCGTGAGCACATCCCAGTCGAAGGCGTGCAGCGGCTGTCCGGTTTCGAGCATCACGTAGTTGGTGATGTCGACCACGTTGTTGATCGGGCGCATGCCCGCCCGGCGCAAGCGGCGTTGCATCCACTCCGGGCTGGGCCCGATCTTCACCTCGCGAACGAGCACCGCGCTGAAGCGCGGGTTGAGGTCGGGCCGGCGGATCTCGATGCGCAGCGAACCGCGCAAGGGCTTGCCACTGCCGCGCAGCGTGTAGGATGGCTGGCGCAGCTTCTGCCCGGTAAGTGCAGCCACCTCGCGCGCGATGCCGATCAGGCTTGCCGCCCGCGCCATATTAGGGTTGATCTTCACGCTGAAGACGTGGTCACCCAGAACTCCCACCAGCGGCGCCCCCAGGGGCGCCTCCGCCTCGAGGATCATCACCCCTTCGTGCTCCTCGGAAAGGCCAAGCTCTTTCTCCGAACAAATCATCGACGACGATTCGACGCCGCGGATCTTCATGCGCTTGAGGGTAGTGGGTACCCGCCCGGGCGCATGTCCGTCGTATAGTGTCGCACCCTCGCGTGCGTAGGCCACCTTGAGCGGCTGGGCCAGCGGCCCCAGGCCTTTGTACGGGAACAGGTTCGATGCGCCGGTGAGCACGGTGTGCTCGGTCAACCCGTCGAAAAGGCGGCACAGCACGAGCCGGTCGGCATTCGGATGGGGCATCACCTCGCGGACTTCACCCACCACGATCTTCTCGGAATCCCAGGCCAGCCCGTCGCTCCCGCGCCCCGGAATTGCAGGCAGTCCGACACTGGTTATGTCCTCAACCTCCAGGCCGGCGAACGTGAGGCGGGCGGCCAATGCCTCCGGCTCGAGCGTCAATCGCACATAGTCTCTCAGCCACGAAAGGGGTACTTCCATGATCCACCTCCAGCGCGCCGTTGCCGCGCCCTGTTCGCCGGTTCAGAACTGCTCGAGAAAGCGCGGGTCGTTGGCCCAGAAGGCGCGAATATCAGAAATGCCGTGGCGCAGCATGGCGATGCGTTCCGGGCCCATTCCGAAAGCGAAGCCGGAGTAACGCCGCGGGTCGTATCCGCCGTTGCGCAAAACGATCGGGTGGACCATTCCTGCGCCGAGAATCTCGAGCCAGCCACTACGCTTGCACACCGGGCAGCCGCTTCCGCCGCAGATGAAACACTCGATGTCCATCTCCGCGCTCGGTTCGGTGAAGGGGAAGTAATCGGCGCGGAAGCGCACGCGCACCGAGGCGCCAAACATGCGCCGCGCAAAGTCGGCGAGAGTCGCCTTGAGGTTGGCCAGCGTGATGCCCGTCCCCACCGCCAGGCCCTCCACCTGATAGAACTGCGCTTCGGCGCGTGCCGTCACCTGCTCGTAGCGGAAGCACATGCCGGGCAGGACGACGCGAATCGGCTCGGGGCAGCGTTCGCGCATTACGCGCACCTGCCCGGGCGAAGTGTGCGTGCGCAAGATGAGGCCAGGGCGCGTGGTATAGAAGGTATCCTGCATGTCGCGCGCGGGATGATGGGGCGGGAAATTCAGCAGCTGAAAGTTGAATTCATCGCTCTCCACCTCGCGGCTGCGGTAGACCTGGAATCCCATCTCGGACCAAATCGCCAGAATTCGGCGCAGCACCTGCGACGAGGGATGCAGCCGGCCGCGTTGCGGGGGCCGCCCGGGCAGGGTCAGGTCGAGATTCTCGGAGGCCAACACGTGCTCGAGGTCCTGGAGCCGCAACGCCTCCTCCTTGACCGACAGCGCAGCTTCCAGGGCTTGCTTTGCCTGGTTGGCAGCGCGGCCGGCGGCCGGGCGTTCGGCTGCAGGCAGCGAGCCGAGATCGCCCAGGTAGTTCATCAGCGGGGAATGACGGCCCAGGTGCGCCACGCGCCATGCTGCCAGGCTCTCACTCGAGCGCACTTCATCCAGCGCGCGCAGCGCAGCCTCCCGCATCGCCTCAATCGGTTCAGCCATCCGGCCTCCTTAAAACGAAATGTCCCGTCCGCTCAGGGACGGGACATGGCCCGCGGTACCACCCTGATGAGCCCAGCCGGTGCATGGAGAGCGCCGTCGGGCTCGCTCATTGCCCGCCGCCGGTGAGCGGCGAGGGGCTCCTTCGCTAACGGGAAGGATGCGGCCCAAGCTACTGTTCGCGTGGTCATGAGGGGTTCGGCCATCGCGATGGTTCACCTGGGCAGCTCAGGAGGGAACTTCGGCGGCGTCGATCCGGGCCGGGCTTGCAGTCGTGGCCACGGCCTCCCTGTCGGCATAGCGCCGCGTACTTTCCTCCGTCACAGCCTTTCGTGGCGGTAATTATCTCCGATCCTTGTCACCTGTCAAGCGAGGCCGGCGGGCCGCGGCCTCGGCGGACCGGACCCGGCCTGCAATTCCATTTGACACCCACGCCGACTGGAATTACACTCGCTGCACGCGTCGACGAGGAGGAGAATATGTCCAGCGGACAATTGCGCTTGGTCATGCGCAGCGGCCCCACGCCAGGCAAGGTGTTCGAACTGAACAAAGAAATTGCCACCATCGGGCGGGAGGCCTCGGCCGATATCGTCATCGCCGATCCTGAGGTGTCCCGCGCCCACGCACGGCTCGTTTCCAAGCCGGGCGGCGTAATCATCGAGGATTTGGGCTCGACCAACGGCACCTTCGTCAACAAGCAGCGCATCACCGCCCCGCGCGCCATCTCCCCAGGCGATGAAATCACGCTGGGCGAAAGCATCGTTCTGGGTGTCGAGACCGAGGGCGTGGCGGCTACCGTCGTCGCCGCCTCCGCCAAAGTTGCGCCGGCGCCTCGCACCGCCGCAGCCGTGCCTCAGGCTGCCCCTGTACCTCCTCCACCGCTGGCGGCTGCCGCCCCGGTCGAGAAGAAGGGTGGGGGAAGACGTATGCTGTGGATCGGGTGCGGCTGCTTGCTCCTCCTGGCGTGCGTGGTGGCCGTCGGCATCGGCTGGTACATCGACTCCAATAATCTGTATTGCGCCGTGCTGGGAGTCGGCTGCTTCTAAGAGTCGACCCCTGGACGTTTCGCTCTCCGGCACAAACGGCGCCTCCCGCGCGCGTTGAGTTGGGCTAGATTCCCTTCCCGCTCAACCTGCTCAACGGGAGGCGCCTGCGCATCGGCCCTTCACCCAGGGGGTGACCGCATTCACTCTGCATTCCACTCTCCCAACCCCTTGCGTGCAGTCCGGATGAGAGGGCCCGGCGCTCGCATGGCAAGCCCCCCGAATTCCGCGCGAGGTCTCTCGGGGCAAACGGAGGACCCATGAACATGAGGGCTGGGAAGCTTCCTGCGCTGGGGCCCGCCTGGCGCTGGGTCTGGCTGGCCTTGCTCCTGGCCGCCGGCATCGTCCTGGTTTTGCTCATCCCGCGCCCGGTGGTCGGAACCATCTATGTCAATACTCCGATCGAGGCGGTGAGCGCGCGCGAAGTGATCGCCCAGATCGACGAAGCCCGCAGCAACCCGCGCGTGCGCGCGGTGGTCTTGGTGCTTGACAGCCCGGGCGGCACTGTGGCCGACACCGAAGCCGTCTATCTCGAGCTGGCGCGACTGCGCGCCGCCAAGCCGGTGGTCAGCACTATCGGCACCATGGCCGCCAGCGGAGCTTACTACTTGGCCGTAGGCAGCGACTATATCTTCGCCATGCCCACCTCTCAGGTGGGCAACGTGGGCGTCATCGGCAGCCTGCCGCCACGGCCGACGGTCCTTGAAGACGTCGCCTCGACCGGCCCGTACAAACTGTTTGGCGGTCCGCGTGATTCCTTCCTGCGTCAGTTGGAGGCCGTCAAAGCGGGATTTATTCAGGCGGTCACCCTGGGCCGTGGGGCACGGCTGAACCTCACCACCGAGGAGGTCGCCCGCGGCGAGATCTATCTGGGCAGTGATGCCTTGCGCCTCGGGCTGGTGGATGCCTTGGGCGGCCTATCGCCAGCCATCGCCCACGCCGCGCGCATGGCCCACATCGCGCACTACGCCGTGACCGACCTGCGCGAACTGGCCGGGCTGCCGGCGGCTACGCCCGTGCCCTTCTTCTATATGGCCGAGGATGGACGCGCCACAGCCTTCCCGCTCGAGGCCGGTCTCTTTTTGCTTTACGTTCCGCCGGCAGAGGGGAGGCAGCCATGACCCGCCGACTCGCGCTGCTTGGTCTGGCCCTGCTGGTCGTGCCCGCTCTTCTGCGCGGGCTGTGGTTCTATCAAGGCGTCTATTGGCGCGGCTCGCCGGTAGCCACACCGGAGTATGCCTCGTTCACCGTCCCCCTGCCACCACTCTCCACAGCCGAGGCACCCGCTGCGCGCAGCGCATTGCACGGCGCACATGTGCTCATCGATCAATCGCACGCCAACAACTTCCTGGCCGCCGAGCTCGAGCCACTCGTGCGTGCAGTGAGCGCGCACGGTGGGCAAGTGGAATTCCTGACCTCGAGCGACTCCGGCAGCTTGGCCACCCGCTTGGCCGCGGCCACCGCCTTGGTGGTGGCCGCACCCAACGCGCCGTTCACCCGCGACGAGGTGCAGCGGGTGGAAGCCTTTGTCGGACGCGGCGGGCGGGTGCTGGTACTCACCGACCCGACGCGCGGGTCGCCGCAGTACGACAGCTACTACTCCGATACGAGCACGCCTCTCGACGACTCGTCCGCCGCAAACACGCTGCTGGCGCCGTTCGAGATCGCCGTCGCCGACGATTACCTCTACAACCTGAATGAGAACGAAGGCAACTTCCGCAACGTGCTGCTCACCCGCTTTGCGGTCTCGCCCCTCACGGCGGACCTCGGGCGCGTGGCTTTCTACGCCGCGCATTCGATCGCCTCGCCCAGCGGGCTCGCGCTCATCTCCGCAGACGAGCACACGCTCTCCTCACGCACCGACCGCGGCGGGGATCTGGCTGCGGCCGTGCTGGCGGCCAACGAACGCGTGCTGGCAGTCGGCGACCTGAGCTTTCTCTCGCCGCCCTACGATCATGTCGCCGACAACGCCCGCTGGATTTCCAACCTGGCCAGCTTCCTTCTGGGAGGCGAGCCCTCGCGTGCGCCGACGGACTTCCCGTACATCTTCTCCGGCCCAGTCGTGGTCCAGGCGCTGGGCGAACTGGAGATGTCGACCGACCTGATCACCGCGCTGTCCTCCCTGCAGTCCACCCTGGACGAGTCCGGTTTGGCGCTGACGATGGCCCAGAGCCCCGAGGCCTTGGCCAACCGGATCGTGCTGGCCACCTATGCCGACAAGGAGGAGTTGGCCCCCTTCGTCGGCGGGTTCGAGATCGGCTTGCCCGGCGCGGGAGGCGACCCGCTCCTGCAACTGCCGGGATGGCGCACGCTGGATGCCTCCCGGGTGGGGCTGATGCTCGTTGCTCGCAACGCCGGCCAAACCACGCTCACCCTCATCGGCGCCGATGCCTCCGCGGTGATCGAGTTGATCTCGGCTCTGGCGACGCACGACTTCTCGATGTGCATCGGCCAGGAGGGAATCGCGGCCTGCGCGCTCGACCCGGCCGATCTGCCTTCGCTCGATTTCGCTTTTGCCGACGATGCCCTGCCGACGCTGGAGGGTGCGCTGCCCTGAATTCGGCAGAACCTGCGCTGCCGGAGAATTGAGTAGGGAGAGCGGGTCGCCCGCTCCCCCTCCCTGGCCTGACCCCCAGGGCGGGCTCACACCACCGGACATGCGGGTCCCATCCGGCGGTTCGGTGAACGTCAGGGCACCAAACGAACCTTGGCCCTCGAGCCCTTGTTGGTGGTCCGTGCCGGGAACGACTCGGCCCTCTGGCAGGATCCCAGCGGCTTCACCGCCTTCGCCCCATCAGTAGTTCCCCTATCCGGGGAAAGCGGCCTTCATGGCTCGTTCCACGAACTTTCCACTCCAGGCACATTCACCGTTCGGCCCTTCCCGGTGGATACCTGC
>CAYGXJ010000101.1:0-7340 GCA_964353865.1 uncultured Anaerolineales bacterium
GGGGTGGGGAAGAGGATGATGGGGGTGTGCGGGGCAGGGGGCAGGGGGGGGTGGGGGGGCGGAAGGGTGAGGGTGGGGGTGGGGAGCAGCGAGGAGCCCTCCCCCGGGGTGCCATAGATGACCGCCGGGGTCTGCGAAGGCATGGCGGTCAGTGTTTTGGCGACCGCAACCAGGATCTCGCTTGCGGAAGGCGAGGAAGGTGTGGGGGTGGAAGGCGAGAGTGCCGAGCAGCCCCCCAGCAGCAGGAGAAGCAGGATCAAAGCGGGAAAAAAGCGTTTCATATGCAACACTCCTGTCAGGCCGCGGCCTGCAAAAAGGCCCCGGAAGGTCGATATTTTCTATTATATAACTGAAATGGATTGCGTGTATATCAATAATGTAATGGCTTAAAGCCTTCAGAAAATAATGGTTTTAGCCCCTACCCCTGATACCCTCCAGAATCCGCCGCCGAGGACGGCGGTGGGAGCATGAAAGAGGAGATTGCCACGCCCCTGCGAGGCTCCCCAATGTGCCGGGACGATGTCGCAATGACAGATGAGAGGAATGAAAAAAGGGCGGACACACAGGCCCGTCCCTACCCCTGATACTCAAGTCTGAACGTCAGATCAAGGCACAGTCCAGACCTGGTGGTCGGTGATTTCCTTGTCAAACTCGATGCGCAGTTGATTGAAGTCGCAGTCCTCCGCTTTGACGTCGTAGGTGTCGGGGTTGAGCATGTAAGTCATTTCCCCGCCTGCTGGGATGGTCTCATAATTCCCCAACCAGTTATTGCCAAAGCGGTCGCTGTACTCATTCGCGATCCACATGTGACAAATGGGCACGGGACTCTCATTCACGACCGTCAGCGAGGCCTCGCAAGCCGCCCCCTCTTCCATGCCTTCCAGGCTGAAGGTCCAGGAGCTGCTCTCGCGCAGGTCAATCTTCTCGATGTTGTAGGATGCTTCCGAGCAGTCTTCGATGGAGAGGTCATATTTGCCCGGCGGCACCTGGAAACTATAACTGCCGCCATGGGGAACACGAACATCCCCTTGCAGGAGAAGGTCGAGCCCCCAGTCATCACAGGACGGTGCGGCAAGGAAGACCCGGCAGAGAGTGGTGCAGGATTGGTTGATAATCTCGAAGGTCACGCCCTCCGTTTGGGAGGCGAGGTCATCGGGGCCGAAGGGGCAGGGGATATTCCCGCCGCCGCCGCAGGAGACGAGGAGGATGCAGAGGAGGAGCAGGGGGAGGAGGAAGGTTTTGTGCATGGGAGGACCTCCGTATTTAATATCGAGCGGGTACCTTTATTTTACAACGATTCTGCTTAACCCCATCCCCCAGTAAGCACCACATCAGAGATATAAGCCAGCCCCCTCCTACCTCCTCCATTTTCAAAAACGGAAATGGGGGAGGAGATTGCTTCGGGTTTCGATACGGGCGAGAAAGGCACTCGCCCTACTCAACCCTCGCAATGACAATAAAAAAGGGCACGGCGACACCGTGCCCCTACCGGAAGGATCGCGCTAACCCGCCTCGACTTACTGCGAGGATTGCGGCCGGACGCGAACGAGAACCAGCGTACTGAGCAGGAACAACACTGCGTAGCAGGCGAAGATGGCGAAGTAGCCCAACCCGGGTTTGTACACATTCAACAGGTCCGCCACGAACCCTCCGATTCCCGCTCCAACGATGCCCGCCCCGGCCCCAGCCAGATTGGATACGCCCAGGTAACGCCCGGCCTCCTGAGGCGGGACCAAGTCGGTCCCCAGGGCCCAATTGGCGGTCATGAACAGACCCGTCCCCAATCCGATGATCGTTCCGGCGATGTAAATCATCGGCAGGCTTGGCAACCAGATGGTACTGAGCAGCAGGAACCCGCCGACTGCAGCCGCGATGCCGCTTAATCCGCACAGCAGCCTGCGCCCGATGCGGTCCGCCAGCCAGCCGCTGGCCAGGGCCGCAATCAAGATAAAGACGCCAATGACCGAGGTCAGCGTACCGGTCAGTCCGGAGGCCGCCTTGTCCGTCAGCTTGAAGGCATACATCAAGAAGTAGAAGATGGAGCCCTGAAGCGAGGTGGCCGCAGCCAGGAACATCAGCCGGTTGACGATCCACCAGGTGAAAGAGGATCGGCGGCGTGCATCGCTGCCCAAGGTGGCCAGCGCACCCGCCCACACCCCGACCACCACGGCCACGATCATCGCCACTCCTCCGCCCACGCCGATCACGACGGCCGCGGGAAGCGATGTCGGATAGATCGCCGACGGATAGGCCGACAGGTCCCATCCAGTGGGCTGGCCCGTGATGGCCGAGGTGATCAAACCCGTCACTCCGCCAAGCAGCCCGCCGCCCAGCAATCCGGCGATCCCGCCGATGACGAGGCCGGCCAGCATGCCCAGGACGCGCAGCATCGGCGGCCAGAAGGGCGTGGTCGGTTTCTCGGCCAGCGGCGTTTCTTTCACGGATACAACGGTGATGATGGTCACGACGAGCAGCGACGCGCCAGTGGCGAATATCGCCCAATCCAGGTGGCCGGCTTCGACCAGCTTGGCGATCGTGAGGCCGACCAGGATGATCGGCAGCAACTCCATGAAGGACTTGATCGCCGAGGAGCGCCCGCGCTGGTTCTCTGGCACCAGGTCTGGAATGAGACCTTGCAACGGCCCGTGGGAGATGTTGGAGGTGAATTGGATCAGGAGAACTGCTAACAAGAGCGAGCCATAGTTCCAAGACAGAGCGATTGCCGCCAGGAAGAGCAGGTCACCCAATGCCCCGGCCAGGATGTACGGCCGCCTCCGTCCATAACGAGAGGTGGAACGATCGCTCATCAGCCCGGCCGCCGGCTGCACCAGCATGGCGATGACCAGCCCGGCGGCGCGCATCAGTCCCAGCCGGGTGTTGATCTGCGTGGCGGGCGCGAAGAGCTGGACCAGGTATGGCATGAAGATCGAGCCGAGAGCGGTGTTGCGAACGTTGAGGCCCAGCCAAAACAGGTTGATCGAGAGGTGGTCGTACCAGCGCAGAGGCTTCACGGCGTCATCCTTTCGCGCGGCTGCGTGCGGCCGGATCCTACGGTCACTCAGGCCAGACGATGCCTTTCGGGACACCGCATAGTTTAGATGAGAACGCCCGGGGCTTCAACTCGGCTGCATGCCTGCGGACCACGCGTGAGCTGTGGGAGCAGACCGTCTGGCATCGGCCGGTTAACGATGCGTGGGGCGGCACATGCCGCCCCACGCGACTTTCGTTGACTCTCTGACCGACAGGGATGAGTAGATTGCGCAAAAACAGCCCACCTCATTCCCTCTTTGCCGGGAGGCTACCCTCCATAGGCCGGCGTGTGGCGGAGAGGGGTGTGGAAACCAGGGAGACCTCACCTCTCCCCCGAATTGACTCCTTTGCCTCGAGGCTCTTGCTCGCCGGGGAGGAGTTGGGGGCCTGCCATCGGAACGAGGGTGGGGGTCAGGGCCGGTTGCCCTCTTTCTGCAAGCTCCTACTCGCACTCCGTCGGCCAGTCAGGCTCCTCGGGCATCGCTCCGCGGTTGGCTTCTCGCCAATCGCGGATGGCTGCATGCAACGCGCGCAGCGCCGAGGCCATAGTCTTGCCCGCATCGCGGAATTCCCTGCCTGCACCTCTGACGGTCTCCCAGGCCTCCTTGACCTCGGTCACCTGGCCTCGTTCATCAAAACCGGCATGTGTCGCCAAGATCGCCGCACCCTGGTCGTGCTTGGCCTGTGCGGAATCCATTGAGGCACGGAAGGAGGCCAGAGCCGCCTCCAAAGCAGAAACGTCGCGGCTGCGTTCCTTGGCCTGGTCGATCAGGTTCTCGAGGCGGTCGGCTGCGGTGCGCGCCTTATCGATCGCCCCCTGCGTGCGCGCCTCAACACCCTGCAGGCGCTGGTAAGCCAGCTTGAGCGCGCCGCCGCGCAGGCCGGCTTCCTCCGCCGGCGGGGGTGGATCCGCGACAATCGGCGCGGCGTAAGCCGGCTGGACGCCCAGCGGCGTGAATACTCCCACCACGGCGGTCGCGGCCAGCGCGCCGCTAACAAGCCACGACGTCATGCGACCCCACTTGTTGCGAGTGAACATTCGCTCTCCTTTGCCCGGCCGCGCTGAAGTCGATCGTCGAGCGGCCCGAGTCAAGCTCAACATAGTTGGCACTCGATTCCCCGGGGTTGCGGGGAGGTAAAGAGAATGTAAAACTCACCCCAGGCCGACTCCGGGCTTGGAATGGCCGCACAGTGTGGTCCGGGTGCCGGTTGCGGTGCCCCGGGGCGGGCCTACAATTGACCCTGCGGCCGGGAAATCCCACAATCGCCGCCACCCGCACGAGGGTGGTGACAACGGCGATGGGATGGTCCTCCCCCGCACATCCGCCGAGCCCCGGCACGCGCCGCCGGAGCACCGTCCCACTCGGGAAAGGGACTCGTCCATGAAGACACCCGCCGAGTACCTCGTCAGCCTAGCCCAGATGAAGCACAACGTGTGGATGAACGGCCGCAAGATCGAACGGCCATGGGAGGATCCCCAAATCGCGCCCGGAGTCAACATCGTCTGCCTGACCTACCAGTGGCCGCAGGAGGCCGAACACCAAGCGCTGGCCACCGCCACCTCCCACCTCAGCGGCGCGACCATCAACCGCTTCACCCACATTCATCAGAGCGCCGACGACCTGCAAAAGAAAGTCGAGATGACGCGCCTGTATTGCCGCGAGACGGGCTGCATCCAACGCTGCATGGGGGTAGATGCCCTCAACGCGCTCTCGATCATCTGCCATCACGCCGACGGCATGTTCGGCACAAGCTACTATCCCCGGCTGTTGGATTTCATCCGCACCTTCCAGGAGCAGGACCTGGTGGGCAACGCCGCCATGACCGACGTTAAGGGCGACCGCTCGTTGCGCCCACACCAGCAGGCGGACCCCGACCTGTACCTGCACGTGGTCGAGCGGCGCGCCGACGGCATCGTGGTGCGCGGCGCCAAAGCCCACAACACGCTGGCGCCCTATGCGCACGAGCTGATCGTGCTGCCCACGCGCGACATGCGCGCCGAAGACGCGGACTACGCGGTGGCTTTCGCCATCCCAGCCGACGCGCCGGGTATCACCATGATTGCTCGGGGTGCCGCGCCGAGTGCAAAACGCGAGATGTCGGCGCCCGTCTCGTCGCGCTTCGCTAGCGTCGAGTCACTGACCCTTTTTGAGGACGTGTTCGTCCCGTGGGAACGGGTGTTCATGTGCGGCGAGTGGCAGCTGGCCGGGTACCTGGCCGAGACGTTCGCCACCTACCACCGCCATTCGTATTGCGGCTGCAAGCCTGCCATCTCCGATCTCTTGCTGGGTGCGGCGGCGCTGGTGGCCGAGTACAACGGGATCCCCACCGCACACCACGTGCGCACAAAGCTCACCGACTTCATCATCACCGCCGAACTGGTGCACGCCTGTGGGCTGGCCGCTTCACTCAAGGGGCAGGCCCAAACCTCGGGCACCTATTTGCCCGACCTCGTGTACGCAAACGTCGGCAAGTTCTACGCGGGCACGAACATCCACCATGAAATCGAGCTGCTGCAGGACTTGGCCGGCGGGCTGGTGGTGACCATGCCCTCCGAAGAAGACTACCGCAGCGAGGAGATCGGCGAAAAGCTGAAGAAGTACCTGGCGGGGCCGGCCGGCGTGGCGGTAGAAGACCGCGTGCGCTGCTTCCGCCTGGTGGAGGATTTGACGGCCTCGAAGTATGCAGGTTTGCTCATGGTCGCCAGCGTGCATGGCGGCGGTTCGCCGGAGGCCGAGCGCATGGCCATTCTGCGGTCGTACGACGTGGAGAGCCGCAAGCAGATGGCCAAACGCGCAGCTGGGATCAAGCTCTAGCAGGTTGCGGCCTTGGCGCGGGCGGTGGACGGAGGCCTACACAAGGGACACTATGACTGCCTTATGGCTCATACCGCTCCTCTTCATTGTCGGCCTGGTCGCGCTGGCGGAGGGCATTTCGTACCGCCTGACGAGCCGGCGAGCGCCCAACGAGCGGCGTAGCCCGGCCGAATTCGATCTGACCTTTGAGGAGATCGTCTTTCCGGCGCGAGATGGGGTTGGATTGCGCGGATGGTGGATTCCTGCGCCCAGGTCGGCGCGAACGGTCATCTTCCTGCATGGGCAGGGCGGGAGTATGGATCCCGACGTGCAATACGCCCCGGCCCTGCACGCGGCGGGGTTCAACGTGCTGATGTTCGACTTCCGGGCACATGGACGCAGCCAGGGTGATTTCGTCTCGGTGGGTTATCTCGAGCGCCAGGACGTGCTGGGCGCGCTCGATTGGCTTGCGACGCGCGGGCACGAGCGCGTGGGCCTGCTGGGCTTCTCGATGGGCGGAGCGGTGGCGATGCTCACGGCGCCCATCGCGCCGCAGGTGCGGGCAATCGTGAGCGATGGCGGAATCGCTCGCTTGACCTCGGCTATTGAGGGCCGGCTGGGCGAGGCGCGCGTGCCGCGCTGGTTGGCGCGGCCCATTGCGCGATTGGCGATACTCTTCACCTCGCTGCGGCTGGGTGTGAATCTGTTCCACTACGAACCGATCCGCTGGGTGGGGAAGGTCGCGCCGCGGCCAGTCTTCTTCATTCATGGCGGGCGCGACCCGTATCTCGCGCCGGGCGAGTTCGAGGCGCTGGTGGCGGCGGCAGGCGAACCCAAACAGGTATGGCGGGTGGCCGAGGCGCCGCATCGCGAAGTGGATCTCACCGCACCCGAGGAGTATCGCCGGCGCATCGTCTCATTTTTTGATCAGTGGTTGTAATCCTCGCGTATGCGAAGGCCGCATGGGGCGCGCCCGCCGACCGCCCCGTTCCGTGCGCGGGTTGCGCCGCGGCTGCGGCGGATTGGATGAGCGCCTAATCCCTGCAAGCATGAGGCGGGAATTGAGGAGCGAGCAGAACGCAGGAGCACGCTTCTCCCTGGAGAAAAGGACAGCGGCCCAGCAGAATTGCTGGGCCGCGATGAGAGCAAGATCCCTTTGGCGATGACCTACTTTCCCGGGCCGTCGCCGGCCAAGTATCATCAGCGCAGACGGGCTTAACTTCCGGGTTCGGGAAGGGACCGGGTGTACCCCCGCCGCTTGAATCACCAAAGAGATCGATGAACCGAACAGGGTAAGGGTCGAAACGACCACGAAGAATTCCAAGTTCTCCGCACCACGAAAGCCCTCGGCCATTAGTACGCCTTCGCTCGGCCATTGCTGGCCTTACACGTGGCGCCTATTAAGCAGGTGGTCTACCTGCGGCCTTACTCCCTTAAAGGGATGAGGGACTTAATCTTGGGGCAAGTTTCCCACTTAGATGCATTCAGCGGTTATCTCTGCCAGACGTAGCTACC
>CAYGXJ010000102.1:0-9786 GCA_964353865.1 uncultured Anaerolineales bacterium
CCTCCTGGCTCCACCCCTGCGCCAGCAGGTCCACGATGAACTCCACAGCCAGGCGGCTGCCTTTTACCACTGGCTTGCCGACCAGAATGGCAGGGTCAATCACGACACGGTCTTGCCAATTCATGGAAAAGCCTCCTCTTCGTCCTGCCAGTGCTTGCTGTCAGGCCTCCATTGTACCTTCCTAATCTGAATTTGCGGGGCGAGTCCTGGAGTTGCCCCGTATTGGCGGACAGTCGGCGGCTTGGGCGATTGTCATGCGGCATGCGTGTGAACCATTTCATACCTCGCCGGCAAAGCATAGTTGAGCGATGAGTGTTGGCGATGCGGGTTGTATTTACCTTCGAAGAATTCGAACAGTCAAGAGCAGCGGGCAGCGACTGACGAAGTGCCATTTGGAGGCCTTCGTCACACGGACCGTGGTCAACAACCGAAGGAACTGGAGCCCGCGCTGCGGCTAATCTAGAAAGGGGGCGCAGCCGACAGGACAGATACGGGGCCACGATCGGGAGATCGAACGCGTTGCGAAGGAATGGTATTAGGAGAGCGAGCACTCGCGCCAGGTCAAAGGGGTCGGGCCGGTGACCGCGCTGGCATTTGTGCTGACCCTGGAAGATTTGTCGCGCTTTCCGATGAGCCGCGAGGTGGGGGCGTATATGGGGTTGATGCCACGGCTGTGCTAGCCGAAAACCCCGTCCGAGGTTGTTCGGGGGACAACTGGACTTACGCAGCACGCCGGTCGTTGTGGTGCAATCCTTTGAGGATGGTGTCTGCTTGAGAAAGTCCGCCCTGCCCATGGTGAGATGCGGGAAGGCGCCAGGGCACGGAGCGTTTGGGCGAGCGGGATGGGGGAAAGCGGAAGGGCCGGAGCATGTTCTCTGACCCTCCGATGAAAGGATTCCCTTTCGGTCTTGGCTTGCTCGTCGGAGACCTGCCGGCCTTGTTTCTGGCTTCGAGAGCGGGTGGCGGGATTTCCGTGCCCGCGGCCTGCCTGCCCGGGGCCGACAGGCCGGGGGGCGGGCGAACCGGCGAATGCTTGCTTGTCTAGAGAAGACTCGACTCTTCGTTAGCGGCTCGCTGCCGCTCACGAGCCGAGGTTGAGCCCCCAGCGTTCGCGCACCAGGCGCTCGGCCGGGGCGAACAGCAGCCGGTCGACAGTGAGCCCCAGCGCAACGATGACCAGCATGACCGCCATGACCCGGCCCATGTCGTTGAGTTCGCGGCCGAGGGTGAGCAGCTGGCCCAACCCCAGGCTGACATACAGGAGCTCACCGGCCATGAGTGAGCGCCAGGCAAACGACCAACCCAGTTTCATGCCGGTGATGATGGCGGGCAGGGCGGCGGGCAGAATCACCCGCCAGTAGAGCGGCCAGCCCTCGGCGCCCATGGTGCGCGCCGCCCGCAGGTAAAGAGGCGGTGTATTGCGCACGCCGTCGACCGCCGAAAGGCAGATCGAGAGCACGGCGCCCATCACCACCACGAAGAGGATGGCCCTCTCCGACAGCCCGAACCACAGAATGGCCAGCGGCAGCCAGCATATGCTGGGCAGCGCCTGCAATCCGAGGATGACCGTCCCCAGCGTTTCTTGGAGCAGGCGCACCCGCCCGATGACGAGGCCGAGGGGCACGCCCACGACCAGGGAGATGGCGTAGCCGATGAGAATTCGGCGCAGGCTGACCAGGATGGCCAGCGGGAAGCTGCCGTCGGCGAACCCCAAACCCAGCGAGGTGGCCACACTCCAACTGGAGGGGAAGAGATACGGCGGCCACAAATGAAGGCTGTAGAGCGCCTGCCAACCGAGGAGCAAGGCGAGGAAGAAGAGCAGCCTAGCGCGCCAGCCGGTCATAGCCCGCCTCCTCCTCGGCCCGCAGGACTTCCTCGCGCAGGTCGGCCAGCACCTCCTGGGCGGCATCCACCAGCGCGTAATCTTCAATGTGCCGCGGGCGGGGAATGCGCACGGGGTACTCGTGTTTGATCTGGCCCGGGCGCGCCGACATGAGCAGCACCCGCGTGCCCAGCACCAGTGCCTCGCGGACGTTGTGAGTCACAAAGAGGATGGTGGTCCCCGTTTGGGCCCAGATGCTTTGCAGTTCGGCGTGCAGGGTGTCGCGCGATTGCGCATCCAGCGCCGCGAACGGTTCGTCCATAAGCAGCACCTGCGGGTTGAGGGCCAGGGCCCGCGCCAGGGCCACGCGCTGCTTCATCCCGCCGGAGATCTCGTGGATGTAGACCCGCTCGAAGCCGCGCATGCCCACCAACTGCAAGTACTCCTCCACGCGGCGTGCGCGTTCGCGCGGCGAAAGGGAAAGCAGGCGCAGGCCAAACTCCACGTTGCTGCGAACGGTCAGCCAGGGGAAAAGCGCAGCTTCCTGGAAGATGACCACCCGCTCGCGGCCTGGGGCGAGCACGGGTTCGCCGTCCATGCGCACTTCGCCCTGGGTTGGGCGCTCGAGCCCGGCGATGACGTTGAGCAGGGTGGACTTGCCGCAGCCCGAGGGACCGAGCACGCACACGAACTCGCCCGCCTCAACGTTGAAGGTAACCCCGCCCAGGGCCTCTGTGGTCCGGCGGCGCGTGGCGAACACCTTGCGAATCCCGACCACTTCGAGCTTGGGGATCACGGGGTGTCGTGCGCCTCGAGCGCGGGCAATCCCCTCTTCACCAGCACCTCGTTGAGCAATTCAAGATCGGCCAGCCCCGCGAGGAGAGGTGGTTCGGTGAGGTAGCCCACCGCGTAAGCGTGCTCGGCGGAGACGAGAATGCTCGAGTACAGCGGGTCATACGTCGGCTCAAGCCTCGACCAGGCCTGGCTCAACACCTCCGGCGGTAGAGCCTTTCCGGTCAGGCGTTCGATCTCCCGGTTGACGATGGCGGTGGCCTCGGACGGATGCTCGCGTTCCCACAGGGTGATGGCCACGTGGGCTGAGAGCCACGCGCGTACGGCCTCGGGGTGTGCCTCGAGGAAGGGCGTTGCGACGATGACCACCGCGGTGGAGAACTGACCATCTGGCCACAATGTGCGTTCGTCGATGAGCAAGTTGCCGCCGCCCTCGACGATCAGTCGGCTGGCCCACGGCTCGGGCACCCAGGCCCCGTCGATCTGGCCGAGGCGCATGAGGTCCAGGATCTGTGGATTCTCCACCGGCAGGACTCCCACCGTGCCGCCTTTTTCGGCGGTCTTCAAGCCGTGCTCGATGAGGTAAGCACGCAATGCGATGTCTTGGGTGTTGCCGAGTTGTGGAGTGGCGATCTTCGCGCCCTCGAAATCGGAGGCCGCCAGGCGGGTGCCCTCGCGTGCAACAAGGCTCGCACCGCCGCTGGTTGCGCCGGCGATCACTCGCAGGGCCACGCCCTGGCTGCGCACAAAGCCGTTGATCGCGGGGTTGGGCCCGATGTAAGCCAGGTCGATCTGCCCGGCGAACAAGGCTTCGATCACCGACGGGCCAGCATTGAATTGGGTAGGTACCAGGGTGTAGCCCGTGCCGAGCGCCGTGGCGAAATCCCCGCGCGCCAGGCCGATCAGAGCCTGGCTGTGGGTGATGTTGGGAAAGTAGCCGACCCGCACTTCGACCGGCGAAGGCGTGGCATTCGGCCCAGGGGAGGCCTGGCAACCGGAAAGAAGCGCCAAGGCGACGCCCAGTGCCGCGGCTGTTGCCAGCCCGCTGCAGATTGGATTCGTGCGTCGGGTCATGATGCGCCGTCCTCACGCGAATTGTCGCTGCCTGCGCAAGTGCTCGAACGGAATTATACCCGCGGGCGCGGGCCGGGTGTTGCCAGGGAAGCGTGCAGCCCGGGTTTGCTTCCGACCGGGTACATAGGGCGCCGTGTGAAATCCCGCCAACTCCATGAAAAGGGGACTTTGCAAGGGTATAATCCGCCCCATGGACGCGAAGTGGGCCGCCGCGCGCATTGCGCAATTGCGGGAAGAGATAAACCTCCACAACCATCGCTATCACGTCCTCGATTCGCCCATCATCAGCGACAGCGAATACGACAAGCTTCTGACCGAGCTGCGCGCACTGGAGGCGGAGCACCCGCAGCTCGTGACGCCCGATTCACCGACCCGCCGAGTGGGCGGCGCGCCTGGCGAACGATTCTCGCGCGTTGAGCATCCTGCTCCTATCCTCAGCCTGGGCAACGCGTTCACCGCCGACGAAGTGCGCCTCTGGGAGGAGCGGCTGCGCAAGCTGGAACCACGCGTGGCCGAGGCACCTTTCGTTGTTGAACCGAAGATCGATGGGCTGACCGTCGTCCTGCACTACGAGCAGGGCCTGTTTGTGATGGGCGCGACACGCGGCGACGGCCAGGTGGGTGAGGAGGTGACGGCCAATTTGCGTACGCTGCGCTCGCTGCCGCTGCGCATCCCGGTGGACCCGCGCTCTGAACACACCGCCCCGCGCCGGCTTGTTGTCCGCGGCGAAGCCTTCTATCCGCTCAAGGAATTTGAGGCGCTCAACGCACACCAGGCGGCGGCCGGCGAGAAGGTTTTTGTCAACCCGCGCAACGCGGCCTCCGGCGCGCTGCGGCAGCTCGATCCACGGCTGACCGCGGCGCGCCCGCTCGCCCTTCTGTGCTATGCGATCGTGGCGATCGAGGGCGCAGCCGCGCCGGCCACGCAGTGGGAGACGCTGGCCTATCTGCGCGATTTGGGTTTCCCCGTCTCCGATCGCGCCGCGCGCTGCGCAAGCCTGGAGCAGGCCCTGCAGGCGTTCGAGCGCGCGGCTGCCGAGCGGGATACGTTTCCGTTTGAGGTCGACGGGTTGGTCATCAAGCTGGATGTTCTCGAGCTTGCGGCGCGCCTGGGGGTGGTAGGCAAGGATCCGCGCGGGGCGATCGCCTACAAATTCCCCGCGCGCGAGGTCTCCACGCGACTCAACGACATCGGGGTCAACGTGGGGCGCACCGGCGTGCTGACGCCCTACGCGATCCTCGAGCCGGTGGAGGTCGGCGGCGTGACGGTGTCGAAGGCCACGCTGCACAATTTCGACTTCATCGCCGAACGCGATATCCGCCTGGGCGACCGGGTGATGATCAAACGCGCCGGGGATGTCATCCCATACGTCATCGGCCCGATCCTCGACGCGCGCACGGGGGACGAACGCCGCTACAAACCGCCGCGGGTCTGCCCCTCGTGCGGGGAGGCGGTCGAGCGCCTGGAAGGCGAGGTGGCCTACTACTGCGTCAATGCCTCCTGCCCGGAGCAACTCATCCGCAATCTGGAGCACTTCGCTTCGCGGGGGGCGATGGACATCGAGGGGCTGGGCATCCGCATTGTCGAGCAATTGGTGACGGCCAAGCTGGTGCACGATGTGGGCGACCTGTACAACCTGAGGGCTGAAAAGCTGCTCACGTTGGAGGGCTTCGCCGAAAAGAAGGCGCAGAATCTCATCGAGGCAATAGCCGCTTCGCACCGCCAACCGCTGGCCCGGCTGATTGGCGCGCTGGGCATCCGCGGCGTGGGCGAAGTGGTGGCTGCGGATCTGGCCGCGCACTTCGGGACCCTGGACCGATTGCAGTCCGCGACAGAGGACGACTTGCAGCGTGTTGCGGGGATTGGCCCGAACATCGCCGAGGCCGTAGTGGACTGGTACGCGCGCAAGCCGAACCGGCGCGTGCTCGAGAAGCTCAAGAAAGCCGAGGTCTGGCCGACGGCCGAGGCGCGTCCATCCAGCGGCAGGCTCGAAGGGTTGACCTTCGTGGTGACCGGCACGCTGCCCTTGCTTTCGCGCGAAGCTGCCAAGTCCCTGATCGTCGAAAACGGCGGCAAAGTAACTGATTCGATTTCGAAGAATACGAGCTATCTTGTCGTGGGAGAGGCTCCGGGTTCGAAGCTCGAGAAAGCCAAGGCGCTCGGAGTCCCGACGCTGGACGAGGCCGGTTTGCGCAAGCTGGCCAGCCGGGGGCGTGGATAGGTATCGCCCGTGCGCGTCTCTATGGTTCTTGGTATTCAGTGACAATACTCTTCCAAGGGGAGACTCCATGCCTAATCTCTTCGATGACTCCATTTCGAAGCGCATCCAGATCTTGGGGGAACGGGTCGCGGGGCTGCGCGCGGCGAACCTGTATTTCTACAACCGCCCGATAGCCGAATTGCGAGGCGGTGCGCGCGTTCTGGTCGACGGCCGCGAGATGGGTATGTACGCCTCCTACAGCTACCTGGGCCTCCTAGGCCACCCGCGCATTGGCGCCGCCGCGCGGGCCGCCGTGGAGAAGTACGGCACCGGGACGCACGGGGTGCGCTTGCTGGCCGGGACACTCACCTTGCACTGCGAACTGGAAGAGATGATTGCGGAGTTCAAACACGCCCAGGCGGCCATCACTTACTCCTCGGGCTATGCCACCAACCTCTCGGTGGTCTCGACGCTGGTCGGGCGGCACGACGTGGTGATTTGCGACAAGCTCAATCATGCCTCCATCGTCGACGGTTGTCTGCTTTCGGGCGCCGAGTTCTGGCGCTTCCGCCACAACGACATGCAGGACCTGGAGCGCCTCTTGGTGCGCGCCGGCAGCGGCGTGGGCAAGCTGGTCGTCGTGGATGCGGTCTTCAGCATGGACGGCGACATTGTCGACCTGCCGGCGGTGGTCGAGCTGTGCCGCAAGCACAAGGCCTGGCTGATGGTGGATGAAGCACACTCGCTGGGCGTGCTGGGGGCGCAGGGGCGCGGCATCGAAGAGCACTTCGGCCCAGGCGACGTGGTCGACATCAAGATGGGCACACTCTCGAAGACCATTCCCTCGGTGGGCGGCTACGTGGCCGGGCCCAAGGACCTGGTCAACTACCTTCGGCATGCCTCGCGCGCCTACATCTTTTCGGCGGCGCTTCCGCCCGCACAGGCTGCGGCCGCGCTGGAGGCCTTCCGCGTGATCCTCGATGAGCCGGAGCGCATCGCCCGCCTGCGCGAGAACACCGAACTCTTCCTGGGCGGCCTGCGTAGCGCAGGCTTCGACACACTGGCCAGCGAGACCGCAATTGTGCCGGTGGTGTGCGGGACCGACGAACGCGCCTTCGAGATGACGCGCGCCTGCCAAATGAAGGACACCTTTGTCCTGCCCGTGGTGTCCCCGGCCGTGCCGGAGGGGCTGGCGCGCCTGCGGGCGACGGTCACTGCGGCGCATGAGAAGGCCGATATCGGTAAGGCGATGGATGTGATCATCCGCGCCGGCCGCGAGATCGGCGTGCTGGCATAAGACGCCGCCGCCGCGTACTTGCAGTTCTTGTTCGAGGATTATCAGGGAAGAGAGCCCGCCTCGCGGTGGGCACGAGCGAATCGAACCGTTTCCCCGACACGATACTCATGACCCACGCCTCCGTCATTCTCAAACCCGGCCGGGAGAAATCCGTTCGCCAGCATCACCCGTGGGTATTCTCGGGTGCAGTGCGCGAGTTGCGCGGCGAGCCTGAGCCGGGCGCGACGGTGGAGGTGCTGGCGCACGACGGCGCCTGGCTTGCGCGCGGCGCATTCAGCCCGGCCTCGCAGATCCGCGTCCGGGTGTGGACTTGGTCGCAAGAAGAGGAAATCGACGGCAGTTTCTTTGAGCGGCGACTTGCGCGCGCCGTTGAAGCCCGATCCGGGTTGGCGGCATCCACCGATGCCATGCGCCTGGTGCATGCCGAGAACGACGGGCTGCCCGGGCTGATTCTCGATCGGTATGGTGCATGGGTCGTGGTGCAATCGCTCTCGGCCGGCGCCGAGCGCTGGCTTGAGTCGATCGTCGATGCGGCCGCGCGGCTGCCGGGTGTGCGCGGCGTGTTTGAGCGCTCGGATGTGGACGTGCGCCAGAAGGAAGGGCTGCCCGAGCGAGTCGGCGCGCGCTGGGGAGAAGAACCCCCGGCGGAGAACCTCATCCATGAGGGCGATTGGCGTTTTGCGGTGGACGTCCGCGGCGGCCATAAAACGGGGTTTTACCTCGACCAACGCGACAGCCGCCGCGTCGTGCACGACCTGGCCGGGCGCTGGGCGCGTGGCGGGCGAGTGCTCAACGCCTTCGCGTACAGCGGATCCTTCGCGGTTGCGGCCCTTGCGGGCGGGGCGGGCGAGGTGGTGAACGTCGATTCGTCAAGCGAGGCGTTGCGCCTCGCGCGGCGCAATTACGAGTTGAATGGACTTGAGTCTCGCGACACGGACTTTGTCGAGGAAGACGTGTTTCGCTTCCTGCGTCGGATGCGCGACATGGGCGTCACGTTCGACATGGTCATCCTCGACCCGCCCAAGTTCGCCCATTCGGCTGCGGACGTGATGCGCGCGACGCGCGCTTATAAGGACATCAACTGGCTGGCCTTTCGCCTCGTCCGCCCGGGCGGGTGCGTGGTCAGCTTCTCATGCTCGGGTCTGGTCTCGGCGGATCTTTTCCAGAAGGTGCTCTTTGGTGCGGCCGAAGATGCGGAGCGCCAGGCCGTCATCATGGAGCACCTGAGCCAACCCGAGGATCATCCCGTCCGCTTGAGTTTCCCCGAAGGCGCCTACCTCAAGGGCTTGGTGTGTCGGCTCGAATGACCCCTACTTAGGCACGCTCCATTTTCCCCTGTTCGCGCCCAGCCTCGCCGCTCCGGCTTGACCGCGAGGTCGGTTGCGCTTGACCACATTGCCTGTATAATCGTTCACAAGCGCGGGCGGCAGGATCCCGGACGCTTGGCCCCTTGCCTCGACCATTCTCCGCGAACTGCAGGGGTGCACATTTGGATCGCTGCCTATTGCCTCAGGCTTTTCGCCGCGGCGGGTTGCACCCCTCGGTCTCCGATTGTCGTGTTGGTGCAGTCGCATTCCTGCAAGCCCCAACTGGATCTGCACTCACCGTAGAAGGAGGATCATCGTCCTGGCACGGACAGCGGTGCGTCGCTGGGAGGACATCGCTGCGCACGGGTTCGCTTCCATCCGGTCTCATTGCGGGTGAATCGCGCCCGCACATATCAACCTAGGAGGGACCACATGAAGCGCAAGCTGACGATCGTTGCCGCGGTACTCGTTGTGCTCGCCTTTGCCCTGCTCGGGACGGTCGGCGCCAGTCCTGCCTTGCCCCGCCCGCTGGCGGCCGGGCCCGTTGGGTCTGGCTTCACCTATCAGGGGAAGTTGACCTACAACGGCGCGCCCGCCAACGGGCAGTACGACATCCGGTTTACGCTGTGGAACAGCGCGACTGCCGGCATCGTTGTGGGCGGACCGACGGAGATCACACTGGATCTCGAGGACGGACTGTTCACGGTCCAGCTCAACTTCGGCGACGTCTTCAGAGGGGAGGAGCGCCACCTCGAGATCGAAGTGCGCCCGCACGATCCTCCCGGGGGCTCGTGGGAAACCCTGTGGCCGAGGCAGCCCATCACGGCAGCGCCCTTTGCGCTGGGCCTGCGCTTCGGTGCAGTCATCGAGGGCTCCACGTCGTCGGGCGGGTCCGGGCTGGTCGTAACAAATGGCGGCATTTCCGGGGGCGACGGGATATACGCAAAGAACTCCTCAAGCCTGGGCGGGGCGAACGGGTATTCCGCGGTCCACGCCGTCAGCGACGCAGCGGTGGACGGCTTTGGAGTAGTGGGTGACTCACGGTCACCGACAGGCGGAGCCGGTGTGGGCGGGTTCTCCAACGGCACAGACAGCGCGGGTGTGCTAGGTTGGACCAACAGCCCCAGCGGTGTTGGCGTTCGTGCAACCTACAACGGCGGCGGTGGTGGGGCGGCGCTGGAGGTGAACAACGGGGCGATCAAAGTGAGCGGGGCGAACCGGACGGCTTTCGAATACGCGATCAGCGGGTACACGTGCGCTTCTTACACTGCCGCGATGGTTGACAACCCCCTTA
>CAYGXJ010000103.1:0-2884 GCA_964353865.1 uncultured Anaerolineales bacterium
ACGGCGACGGCCATCGCCATCACAAAGACGAGGATGCGCGCTGGGGAATAACCGTTGAGTCCCAGCCCCAGCGCAATCCCCGCCCACAGGAAGTCTCTATGCCGCCCGTGCCTCAGCCCACGCAGAAGAAAGTACATCGCGGGTGCCACGAACAACGGGTAAAGCGGGAAGCGCAGGCCAATGCGGCTGATCACGTTGGGCCAGTAGCCGATGCCCGCCATGAACAGCGCCAAAAGTCCGACCCGCCGGTCGAAGAGGTCGCGGCCAAGCCAATACACGAAGGGCAGCGTGGCCAAGCCGGCCAGGGCCGTGCCCAGTTTCAGCGAGGTGAATGATATGCCGGGGCCCAGGCGCGCGATGAATGCCGTCAGATAGAACTGCAGGAACTCGCGCCCGGTGTTGCGAGGAAAGTAGATAGAGAACGTCCCATGCAGGATGTCCATCACATCCTGCAACTTCTCGGCGTGGTCGCTGGTCATTTCCGGAGCGACCAGGTCCAGCCGGACCAGCCGAATGACGGCGACGCAGACAAACGCGGCAAGCACGAGCAGCGTCCAACCCGAAAGGTGAACGCCCGCCCCCAGGCGGCGCAGGCTCGCGCTCGCCCTGCCACCTGCACCGCGCAGCCAGGACCACGCGCCAAACACGCCTTCAGAGGAGGCCGGGATGAGCGCGACAAACCAGCAGACGAACGCTGCCGCCCACAAAGCAAGGTTGGCCGCGGTGAAAAGGTGGTCCCTCATGGCCGCGAAGGTCGCCACGCCGAAACCGAACCCGGCCCACGCCAGAACGACGGAAACGAGCGACGGCCTCCAGCGCATCTCGGCCTGCACGTCGCGGGGGGCCTCCGGCCATTGCACATCCCCTTTGATGAGCGCCAGCACTGCCACCGCAAGGGCCAACCCATACAGGATGGCTCCTTGGGCCAGGCTGCGCTCGTATCCAGCCGGCCGGAAATCGAGTATGAGTTGGCCAAGCGTTGCGAGAAGCAATGCAGCGGGCAGCCGCAGCCGCGCACCCCAGTCAACTGGCACCGCGGATGCCTTGGCCTCCGGTTGCTCACTCTTGGGCAATGCTGATGGCGGCCCTTCATCCTTTGCCCCGACCGGGAAGACGGGCAGCCTGCTCGTGCCGCGCGGCGATCGAATGAACCACACCAAGAAGGCCGCGGCCACCAGGCACAGCAGCCAGCCATTGGGCGAACCCAAGCCTTGCGCTGTGAAGTAACCCACGGCCAGGAGCGCGGCTCCCAGCGCCGACCCCAAACGTACGCCTCGCTTGAACGCG
The DNA here is from genome assembly GCA_964353865.1 of uncultured Anaerolineales bacterium. Lineage (GTDB taxonomy): Bacteria > Chloroflexota > Anaerolineae > Anaerolineales > RBG-16-64-43 > RBG-16-64-43. Next base: position 1,288 of record CAYGXJ010000103.1, read on the forward strand.
GGGCGGGCTATGAGCACACGCCACCAATCCAAGAGCGACGGGCCGCCGTTCATCCGCTGGTCTCCTCCGCGCCTCGCCTGCGGGCCACCACGATCATGCTCTCGCCCCAACGCCGGGGCAAGAAGACGACACCTGAGACAGCTTGCAGCCCGCCCGGCCCACCGAAGATGACTTTCTGCAGCGCGGCGGGCACGAGCGGAACATAGGGCACATCCCAGAACCCATCGGCGAAGACGCGCATCACGTGCATGCCGCCGGCTTCGCGCAAGAGGTCAAGCCACACCTCTGGCGGCTTGAGCGAGATGTGAGTCGGGTCCTGGTAGCCGATCCACCGAACCCCCTTCAGTGGCCGCAGCAGTGATTTCAGGTTGGGAGTCGAAAAGAGCAAGAGGCCTCCCGGCCGCAGCACGCGCCCGAGTTCCGCGATAGCCAACTCGGGATGCGGCAGATGCTCGATGATGTGTTTGATGATCACCACATCGAACGACCCGCGCGCGAACGGCAGCCGCTCGGCGGATGCAGCCTCGAGATGCGCGTGCGGCGCCACGGCGCGTGCCTGGCGGAGCGCGTGGAGGTTGACATCCACCGCGGCGGTGTTGAAAGACCTTTCGAGTTGGCCGACCAGATGGCCCAATCCGCAGCCGACCTCCAACAGGGTGCCGCCTCGCCGTCCGTACCGCCGCGCCAGAATCGCATAGAAACGATTCGACCACCAGTACTGCGAGAAGCGGGCAAAAGACACGCGCGCATAGGTGTGGGTGCGGAAATAGCTTTCGTCGAAAGCGTTCATCGCCGCCGTGCCACGTAGAAGCTGAAGGCTCCGGCCTTTGGCAAGCCTTCATCGAAGTATCGCGCCACGAGGCGCTCGGTGAGCGCCAGGTTGGCGCGCCCGGGGGCCAAGATCCAACGGCCGGTGACCCTATGCGCCACGAGCGACGGCACGCCACCCAAATGGCCCCATTCAAGGGTCTGCAATGCACCCTTCGAGAAGTACTCCCAGCTGCGCTCGAGGCCAAACCCCGCTACCTCAAGCCGCGCGCGCCAGGCCTGCTCCGACTCCAAGTGCTCGACGCGCGTCATGCGGCAGAACCATCGGCGATACGCGCTGGCCAGGCTACGCAGGCCAAGCGCCTCCAGCCACCGGGCAATAGATAGGAAGCCCAGGTAGTTGGGGTTAGGAACACAGAAGATAAAAGGCGCGCCGGGACGCAAAACGCGCGCCGCTTCACGCAAGACCGCATCCAATTGCGGAATATGCTCGAGCACCGAATTGCTCATTGCGCTCGCGAAGAACCTTGACGGGAGCGGGAGGCGCCCGCCGTCGGCCTGCAACACCAGGCGGTAGCCGCCGCGGGCCGCCGCCTCGCGGACGATGGGTGATGGATCCAACCCACAGTCGAGCTGCCGGTCGAACGCAACCGAAGCAAAATGCCCGTCGCCGCAGCCGATATCCAGGACGGGACGCGGCAGCGGCATTTCTTGATAGAAACGATCCTCGACCGCGCGCACTAAGGCGCGGAAGTAGGGCAGCGCGTTCAGGTGGCGGCGGAGGATGGCGCGCGGCGCGGGGTGGGCCATGCTAGCGGCCTCGGCCGGC
>CAYGXJ010000104.1:0-24177 GCA_964353865.1 uncultured Anaerolineales bacterium
CCCCGCTGGGGAAAGCAGTACTTCATCGATCCGGACACGTGCATCGACTGCGGGGCGTGCGTGCCGGAGTGCCCGTACGTGGCCATCTTCCCGGAAGACGAGGTTCCGAACGCTCTCACCGCCAAGGAAGGCCAACGCCTCAGCCGACCCGAAGGGACGGCCGTCTACGACGGCACCGATCACAATGGCCAAGCGGTGCATCTCGACAAGACCATCGTCAAGAAGGCGGGCGAGCTGGTGGACTTGCGGCCGGACATCGAACCCAACTACAAGTTCTTTAAGAACGGCCCGGGGTATTCGGCCAAGTAGGCGGACACGGCACGTTCCTGGGAGCCGCAAGGCTCCCTTTTTGTTGGGCGCGGCAGGAGCGAGCGATCCATGGATGAGCGCATCGAACGCGACACATTGGGCGAGGTGCGGGTCCCGGCGCATGCGCTCTACGGTGCGCAGACCAAACGCGCGGTCGTCAATTTCCCGGTTTCGGGCCTCAGGCCCTGGCGCGCGTTCATCTGGTCGCTCGGTGCCATCAAGCTGGCTGCGGCCGAAGTCAATCGCGACCTGGGCCTGCTCGAGCCGGACAAGGCCTTAGCCATTGCCCAGGCGGCGCGCGAAGTCATTGAGGGGCGCTGGGATGCGGAGTTCGTTGTCGACCCCTTCCAGGCTGGAGCCGGCACGAGCCACCACATGAATGCCAACGAGGTTCTCGCTAACCGCGCCACGCAGATCCTCGGCGGTGCGTTGGGGGAGTACCGCGTGCATCCCAATGATGACGTCAACCTGGGACAGTCCACCAACGACGTCATACCTACCGCCATTCGCATTGGCTGCCTGTGGCGGCTGGAGGATCTGCTGGGGGTGGTCGATGAACTGACGGCAGAACTGCGCCACAAGGCGGAGTCCTTCGACCCGATTGTAAAATCCGGCCGGACGCACCTGCAGGATGCTGTGCCGGTGCGCCTGGGTCAGGAATTCGGAGCCTACGCTCACGCGGTGGCGCATGATCGAGCACGCCTGGCACGCGCCGCGGAGGGCTTGCGCCGGCTGGGTATCGGCGGAACGGCTGTCGGTACGGGGCTCAACGCGCACCCCGACTTCCATCCGCGCATGGTCCAGCGCCTGCGCGAAGTCACCGGCCTCGACCTCTCGACCTCCTCCGACCTGTTTGAATCGATGCAATCGATGGCCGATGCGGCGGATTTCTCGGCTGCCATGCGGAGCTTGGCCCTCACGCTCACGCGCATCGCCAACGACTTGCGCCTGATGGCCAGCGGCCCGGCCTCCGGCTTGGATGAAATCCGGTTTGCCCCCCTCCAGCCCGGTTCGTCAATCATGCCCGGCAAAGTCAATCCGGTCATGGCTGAGATGCTCAACCAGGCGATGTACCAGATACTGGGCCTTGACCTGGCCGTGGCGCTGGCCTCGCAGGCCGGCCAATTCGAACTCAACGTGATGATGCCGATCATCGCCCACGATCTGTTTGAGATGATGCAGCTGATGATCGGAGCGATCGGTGCGTTCACCGAGCGAGGGGTGAAGAGCCTGCAGGCGAACCCGGAGCGAGCCGCACAATGGCTGGAGCGCAACTCCATCATCGCCACAGCCCTCAACCCGCTCATCGGCTACGCCGCGGCCGCCGAACTGGTGAAAGCGGCCCAGGCCGCCGGGCGTGGCCTGCGCGAGGTGGCCCTCGAACGCGCGAAACGCGGCGAGCTCGCCCACCGGCAGGAGGCGCGAGCGGTTTCGCCTGCCGAGGTGCAGGCCGCGCTCAACGATGTGCGCCGCATGACTGAGGGCGGGTCGCAAGGCAATGCCCACGCACCCCACGCCTGAAGCAGAGGGAGGAGAACTCCGCCTGGCACCGCGCCTGGTGGAGGCGATGCGCGCGGCGCTTGAAGCCGCCTTGCCCGAAGAGGGATGTGGGCTTTTGTTCGGCCGCGGCCAACGCGTTGAACGCGTTGTCCCAATCCAGAATGCCCTGCATAGCCCGGTTCGCTTCCGCCTTGAGCCGCAGGCTCAGCTGGCCGCGATGCAAGAGGCCGATGCGCAGGGCCTCGAATTGCTGGCCATCTATCATTCCCACCCGCGCGGCCCTGATCATCCGTCGGTGACGGACATAGAAGAAGCGGCCTATCCGCAGGCCGCTCATTTGATCTGGTGGCAAGATGTTGCCCGACGCTGGCAGGTCGAACTGTTCTGGCTCGAAGGGCTGGAAGACCCGGGCGCACCGCGGGACTGTCGCCCGGGGCGCCTCATTATGGAGGCCGAGGGCGAAGGGCGGCCCGCCTAGGTGAGAGCCAGTACCAGGCCCAGGGCAAACCCCGCAGCTAGGCTGGCCAGTGCCGGACGGAAGTAGCCGCGCACGGCATACAGTGCGGCCAGAGTCCGTTCAGAGAAAGTCCACACTCGCAATTGGAACTTGAGCCAGGCGATATCGGTGGGATTCATCGTGCGCCTCCTACTTCGACGTGCTGACCTTGATCACGCGGCCTTCCTCGTCGGCCACGGCGCGCACGATGCGCGACATTTCTGCCCCGTTTGAGGTGCGCACCTTGGCGCGGTAGGTGAGCACGAAGTTGCCTCCCTGACCCGAGATGCTTGGACGGGCGCCGCGCATTTCCGGGTAGTCGTGATAGACCTGCTTGCTCACGCGTTCGATGGCCTGCGCTTGAAGTCCCATGGGCCTCCTCGCTTTCCCGGTGTGCGCCGCGGCTACGCCGCACGGGGCGCCGCTGGGCGCCCGCCGGCCGGCGCAACCGTCGAGTCGTCGATTGGGCGTCGCCGCCGCCGCATGAACGCTGGAATATCGAGATCCTCTTCGGGAGTCGGTGGCTCCACGCGGTGACCTGCCGCCGACGCGGAGGCGGGCGCTCCGGCTCGCCCACTACGGCCGAGGGGCGCCGGGGCCATGCGATCGAAACCGCCCGGTGCGGCGCTGTGCAGGATGACGTGCGAAGCGCCGGCCAGCACGTTGCCGAGCGGCTGCCCGCCGACGCCGGTGGCAACAATGATCGCCTGCACTCGGCCCTGCATGGCGGGATCGATCGCCGCGCCAAAGACCACTTCGGCGTCGTGTGCTCCGGCGGCGCTCACCTCCTGCATCGCCTTATGGACCTCGATCAGCTCCAGATCCTCACCGCCGGTGAAGTGGACGAGAATGCCGGCCGCCGTGTCGAGCGAGCCGATCTCGAGCATCGGGTTGCGCAGGGCGCAGCGGATGGCATCCACTGCCTTCTCCGGTCCCGAGCCCTGACCCACGGCGAAGTAAGCGCCCCCCGCCAATTGCATCAGCGAGCGCACGTGGGAGAAATCGACATTGACCAACCCGGGACGGGTAATGAGTTCGGTGATCGCCTGCACCCCCTGACGCAGCACATCGTCGGCCAGGCGCAGGGCGACGTCGAAGGTCGTCTGGCGCGGCGCGACGGCGAGCAACCGGTCGTTGGGGATGGTAATCAGCGTATCGCAATGCGGGCGCAGCTTTTCGATGCCCGCCTCGGCCGCCTGCAACCGGCGCCGACCCTCAAAACTGAAGGGCAGGGTGACGATGGCGACAACGATCGACCCTTGCTCGCGGGCAATCTGAGCGGCTACCGGGATGGCGCCGGTGCCCGTGCCGCCGCCCATGCCGCAGGTGAGGAAGACCATGTCGGCCCCGGCCAATTGATGGGCCAGATCGTCGGCGCTTTCCTGTGCGGCTGCCTCGCCCACCTGCGGCAGCCCGCCCGCGCCCAGGCCGCGCGTCGTATGCGGACCCAATGCCACGCGGATTGGCGCAAGGCACGTGGCCAGCGCCTGCAGGTCCGTATTGCAGGCGATGAACTCGACACCCCCCAGGCCGAGTTCGATCATGCGATTAACCGCGTTCGACCCGCCGCCGCCCAGCCCCACCACCTTGAGCAGGGTCGTTGGGCGGGCGCTTTCGATCGCGGTGTGACGCGGCGCAGCCGTAGAACTCACGGTCGGTGTAAGCAAGGGGGTCACGCCTGGCTCCTCTCCATCGGGACCGGACGCACATGATCCACAACACACCCGGCACTGCGCAAGGTTTGCATCATCGATGCGGGTGCGCTTTCGTCGAACAACGTGACGCGTTCGGCGCGCACGGCCTCCTCGATCGAATCGCCGATCGTCGGACGAACCGTGCGCAGATAGTCTTGCAGCACCTGCCAGGCCACACCGCTCAGCGCGGTCAGCCCGCCCGGCACAAGCAGGTAGTGGGCGAACACCTTACCCTGGGCGGCGTCCGACTGGCGCACGCGCGCCCTTTCGCCCAACCGCTTGAGGGCGGTCACAATGGGCAGCGTCGTGCCATCGGCACGGAACCAGGCCTGGGCGGCTGCCGGGCTGCCGGCCTCAGCGCTGAGAAGCCAGAAAGCGACATTGAGCAGGCTCTCGGGCGCACGCCGGTCGATCACCATTCGCGCAATCTCACTGTTGAGATCCAGATGCCGCTTCTCGTCAAGCGCGGGGAAATTGACATCCAGGTTCTCACCCAGCGCTGCGCCCCCCCGCACCATGAGCACTGGACGCAACTGGCCCGCATGGCGGGTGATGCTTTCCTGTACCCAGTCGATCATTCCGAAGCCGCGATGGTCTTGTGAGTCGGGCGGGGTGAGGTACGGACGCACATTCGGCCAGCGCGCTGCACCACCCGCGCCCCAGGTCGCTGGCCGGTTGAAGGTCCACGCCTCAACGGCGAAGGTCATGCCCGCCAACAGGTCCTCTTCGCCGCGGACAACGAGCGCGGCCAACGCGGCCTCGAGGAACGCCAGGTCCCAATAGTCACCGCCGGAATGGAGCGCTGGGAAGACCGGTGCGAGCCCCGCTTGCACCATCAGTTTGGCCGTTGGGATGAATGCATCCAGGAAGAGTTCGATCGGGGAACCCCGCTGCCAATCGCCCGGGGTCCACGAACTTTGCAGGTTGGGCGGCGCGAAGACCGCCACGTAGTGCACGCCCCAGCGAGCGTACGCTTGCAGTAGGGGCGCGACCTCATCGGCCAGAGGACGAATGGGGGCTTCGGGCAAGTGCAGAATGGGCTGCAGGCCGGCCTGGACGAGTGCGCGCACAAAGAGTTCGGGGACCGCGCGCCGCACGCTACTACGCAGCGTAACCCAGCCCAGGTTCATTGCTTGGATCTCAGGCAGCCAGGTCTCGAAGTCCTTGTGGCGGTAATGCAGGTCGTCGGGGAAGTAATAGATCCCCAGCCCTGCGGGTTTCGGGGCGATCGTCGCCGGCATGGTCAGCCCTCCTGACCAGGGTGTTGCACATCCCGTGCCAGGAGGGCCGACTGCCTAGCGGGAGACGACCAGCTTCAGGAGGCGTCCCGAAGCATCCAGGCTGACGCGCGCGTATTGAGTATGCGGTGCTCCATGCGTCGAGAAGGTGCGGGCCAGCGAGACCAACCATGCGGCCTGGCGCGTGCCGGCGGAGCCGTGCGGGTTGGCCGCGCCGCTGCCCAGCGGCTCAGCGTGGGCTTGATAGTAGCGCAGCGGGGCTTCGCCCATGCCCGGCAGGTACTGACTCAACGCACGCTTGAGCCCCATTTCCACTTCCGGCGTGGCCGACGAGGCAGCGGTGCTCACTTCTGCCGTGCGCAACACCGCTGGCGGCAATGCATGACTCTTGCGGCGGACGAGGGTCTTGGCATGCGAGGCGCCGTCCGCCAGGGTGGGTTCGTACATCGGGTCGCCGAGATGAATGAAGGAGATGAGGGTCTTCTGATCCTCGCCGTCCAGATACCCCTGGCGCTCATGCATCTCCTGGGCGAAGGCAAGCTTGGCGCGCCGCAGCGCCTCTCCGGTCGGAATGCCGCGCGTCACGTGGGTCCAGAAAAGCCGCGCCAACAGGTCGGCGGCGATGAGCGGTGCGGCCGCCGCACCGTACGAGATCTTTGTCGAGCCGGCGAGGGAGCGCGTGCCGGAGGCCAGGAACTTCATGGCCAATGCCGTTTCCACATTCTTGCCCAGGGTATTGGCCCCGTAACAGGCTTCGGTGAATACCACCGCCGGTGCCCGGCCGGAGTTGGTCACCTGGTTGGGTGAGAGCGCCACCGGAAACTCGGTTTCCGAGTCGTCCTTTTCGGGCGCGCGCTGTCCGTACCACTCGGCGGTGTCTTCCAGCCCGTGCAAGTTGAAGTATGAGAGGCGCGGGAAGGCCAATCCCTCTTTAGGCAGATTGGATGCGCTGGTCGGGGGCGAGACGAGCATCGCCTTGGGTTGTCCGATCGTGCGGAACACGCCCAGCGAGGCTTGGCGCCAGATGCCTGCCGTGTAACCGAAGCTGTGCCCGAAGCGAACCACGAGTGGATGGAACAGTCCGTAAATCCAACGCACCAGGCGCGCCACCCAATGGGTGGAGGGTTGGCTTTCGGGCTGGCCAATGGTTTCGAGGACATGAAGCAGGAAGCCGGGATCGGCCTCGGCCGGGGTTGGTATGCGGCCTACCGGCCATTCTGGCACGTAGTAGTTCTCATCGCGCGTCGCGTACGGGTTGTCGGAGGGAACATCCCTGTCGTCATCGTCTGCCGGGTTGGGTAGCAGGTGGAACGGAATGATCTCATGGCCGCCGACGATGAGCACCGCACCTACCATCTCGTTACGCTGCGCCAGCGATTGGTCCAACTGGTGGAGGAGCTGCTTGACCTGCCACGCGTTGCTGGCAACCACCGGCTTGAGGTTCAACTCCCGCAGGCGGGCGGCATCGTCAACCGCAAGCAAGTAGCCAGCCCAACCCAAGCGCGCGCGCTGAACCCGGATCGCCGATTCGAGCGCGGCGACGATCTTTGCTTCGGAGGCGGGCCCATACTTGCGGGCGAGCTGTTGCAGGCTTGTGAGGACAATGTACGCCGGCTGCCGTTCTTCCTCGTCGGGCAGGGATTTGCGCATGCCCAAGCGGCGTGCCAATGCATTCAACTCGCGGCGCACATCCTCGAGCGAATCATCGCCGGGCGCTGCAGCCTGAGTCGACGGCATGCCTTCGGCGCGCGCAGAGTGGGGCATCTTGGCCGAGGGCAGCGGCGCCGCAGGTTCAGAGGCCAGCGTTTTGCTGTCTGGGCCGCGGAACTGCTCTCCTGGCAGCGGCCCGATCGAGCCATCCGCCGCTGCATCGACCGGGATGAAGTCGCCGACGTACTCCGGCGCGGGCGGGATGCCCGGCGCGGCCGGCGCCGCGGCCAAAGGCGTGCCTGCCAGGCGAGCCTCCTCAGTCGTGGTCAGCCGGTTGAGCCCGGCCGCGATCGCGATCGGTCCGGGGACGGGCATAGGCAATTGGACAGCTAGCTTCGAAGGCCACAGGCTGCGATACGGATTGAACGGCCCGAGCAGCTTCTCAGTGACCTCATGCGCCGGGTCGGCGCGCGAGGCCAGGTACATATACTCGACACCCTTGGCATCGTTGCCCAGCGCGAAATTGGCTTGCGCCATACAGATGAGCAGCGGGGCGCAGGCCGGCCACAACGCTCGCTGCGGTTCGCCGAGGCTGAGCACCGCCGCGTGATCCCCGCCCAACCAGGCCGAGCGCACGAGCAGCCATCCGGCCAGGGGGAAGTCCTGGTGGCTGAGCGTCACGGCCTCAAGCGCGGCGCGCGCCTCGGCAAAGCGCCGTGCCTGCAAGTGCCCGACCCCCATGAACAACTTCTCCGCCCAGCCGGGCAGGAGCGTGAGGTCCGCGGGCGGAGTCTGACGCAGCGCATTGGCGCAGGCGAGCGCCGATCGGCTTTCCTTCTGCAGGTTGATGGCGGCCATCCACTCGGCGAGTTGAGCGTAAAGAGCCACCTCTTCCGGTTCCGCGACCACAGCCAACTGCACTTGGAAAACCGCCGCTTCCCGTTCTCCCAGAGCCGCGTGCGCCTTGGCCAGCTGGCGGCGCACACGGAAATCGCCCGACCATTGGGCCAGCCAGGCGCGGCATGCATCGCGCGCGAAGGAAGGATCGCGCTGCGCAAGGGCCGCCTCAACCACTGCCAGGAAGGTTTGTCGATCCACGCATCACCTCGTCTGAGCCGCAAGGGTGGGGGCGTTGTACACCAGGCCGATGGCCATCACCGCCGAGAGCAACTTGTGGGCGGAAAGGTTGTTCGGGTTGAGCTGGACTGCGCGACGCAGAACCTCGGCCGCTTCGCTGTAAGCGCGCAAGTTCTTCAACGTCACGCCCAGGCGATAGTACAAGTCACTCGAATTCGGATTCTGCTGCAGCGCTGCGCGATACGCTTCCTGCGCCAGGTCCCAACGCTTCTGGGCTTCCATGGCCATGCCGAGTTCCATGCCCACCTTCCAGTCGCGCGGGTCGAGTTCTCGAGCGCGCGTAAGTGCTGCCAGGGCCTGATCCATCTGGCCGATCTTGCGCGCGATCTTGCCCTGCAGCATCCAATGTGCCGCGCGGCGCGGTTCGAGTTCGGTGGCACTCTGCGCCGCCTGCAGCGCCTCATCATCCCGTCCAAGCTTGGCCAGCGCCTCGCCCAGCGCGTGCTTCACCGCGCTCGACTCGGGATGAGTCGCCGTCAGACGCTCGAGGGCCGCCAGCGCGCGGTCGGCCTTTGCGGAGAGCGTCCACAGCTGGGCCAGATGGAGGGTGGGTGCGAAGCTGTCGCCGGCCAACGACGCGGCCTGTTCCAGATGCGTGCATGCCGCCTCGAGATCGCCGGCCGCTTCATCCACGTCGGCCAAGACCATGTGCGCCTGCGAGCGGTGCGCCGCGGAGAGCAGGGCCTGCTCCGCAAGTCGGCGCGCCTCGTCGGCTTGTCCGAGTCGCTGCGCCGCGCGCGCCTCGCCCAGGACCCATTCCACGGGCGGGGCGCTTTGCGCGCTGCGCCGCGCGTTGCGATACGCGTCGCGGGCTTCGGTAGCCTCGCCGGCTGCCAGCGCCGCTTCGCCCAACTCCGCCAGGAGTGAGGCTGGCGCAGGGTCGAGCAGCGAAACCGCACGCCGGAAGTGAATGAGCGCTCCGGTCCCATCGCCGTCTTTGCGCAGTGCACGCGCCAGGCGTGCCAGCGTTCCGCCGTTCTCGGGTGCGAGCTCGGCCGCGCGCTGATAGTGGGCGAGCGCCGCTTCAAGGTTGCCCAGCGCCTCGTGCCATTCGGCGGCCAGCGCTTCCCAGGTGGCAATCGAATCATCGGCCTCGAGCGCTGCAGCCATCGACGTGCTGGCCGCGGGCAGATCTCCGGCCTCGGCCTGGATGAGCGCCGCCAGGGCGTTCGGCAAGGGCAAGTAGCCGGCAGCATGCTGGGCCGAGCCCATGGCTTCCAGCGCCTGCCTCCGCTGCCCCATGCGCCACAGCGCCAGGCCGGCCAGCATGTGGCCCGTCGCGTTGGCGGGTTCGCTTTCGAGAACGGCCTGGGCGGCCTCCAGCGCACCCGGGAAGTCCTCGGCCACGAGGCGTGCCCGGCTGAGCGCCAGGCGGATCTCCGCTTGCGGCGCCTCGGCCGTGAGCTGGTGCAACGCCGACAGAAGGCCCGAATCGATCGGAGCAAAAGAGGCCTCGGCGCGCAGCCGCAACGCGCGCACGTCGCTCTCCGATGCGCCCAGCGCTTCGGCCTGCGCCAGCGCTTCCAGCGCATTCTCGCGCGCGGCCTGGTCGGTGGCAGCCTGCCAGTCCGGTGTTTCGTCGGCGTGCGCAGCCTGCCAGCGCGCGTGCGCCTCGGCCCGCTGCACCGCAGCGCGGGCAAAGGCCAAGTGATGGCGGTAGTCCTCCGGTTGCGCCTGGCGCAACGCGCCCAGGCATTTCAATGCCGCCGGATAGTCCTCGAGCGCCAGGGCGGCATCTGCGGCCACCGTCAGCGCCTCAGTCGATTCAATTCCGTGTGCCAGCGCATGGCGAAGCGCCACGCGCGCGGGGTGTGCACTGGCTGCCTCGGGCACCTCGCCCAACCGCACGTGCGCCTGCGCCAGCAGTGCCCAGGCCAGCCCATCGTGCGGGTCGTCCGCCACCAGGCGCTGCCCGGCGGCAATGGCTTCGCCGGCATGCCCGGCGGCGATATCCACGCCCGCCTTGAGGCGCAGCGCTTCCTTCGAGTCCGGCTGGGCCTGCAGAACGCGGGTCAGCCAGGTCTCGGCCTGAGCGAGCCGCCCGGCGCGAATCGCTGCGCGCGAGGCGTCGCGCGCCAGGTCGACATCCTGCGGCGAGGCGCTGAGCGCTTCTTCGAAATGGGCCACTGCTTCTTCGAAGGCCCCATCCTCGGCCAGGGCCACGGCCAGGCGGCGATGGATCCATGCCGCCTGCGGTTCGACGGCGAGCGCCTTGCGCCAGTAGGCCATGGCCGCCGCGCGCCGCCCGTCTTCCCACAGCGCTTCGGCCGCGTTGGTCAGGTGGCTCGTTTCGCCCGGCTGGAGCTCGGCCGCACGCGCGAAGGCTTCCACCGCCTCCGGGTAGCGTGCCGATTTCTGCATCGCAACGCCCAGGGTCGAAATGAGCGCCGTGTCGCGCGGATCATTCTCGAGCGCCCGCTCGATGAGCAAGGCAGCTTCGGCATAGTGCTTGAGGGTCATCAGGAACTGCGCGGCACGGTAGGCGATTTCACCGGCCAGCGGTGAGGCACAGTCGATGGCACGGGCCATCGACTGTCGCGCATCTTCAGGCAGGCCGGCGTGCAGCAGGCGTTCGGCGAGCGCCGCCCAGTTGTAGGCATCCTGCGGCGCCGCGTCACACGCCTGACGCAAGAGCTCCACCGCCTTGGGCAGGTTGCCGAGCGCAGCAAACACGCTGGCCAGCGAACGCAGCACCGCGCCGTCGGTCGGAGCGAGCGTGAGCAGTTGTTCGAGCGCAGCGCGCGCGTCCTCGAGCAGGCCGGCCTTCTCGAAGGCGGCCGCCAGGACTGCCAGTAAGCCGCGATCATTGGGTGTGAGTTGCAGCGCCGACTGCAAGTTGGTGATGGCTGCCGCCGGCTCGCCGAGGGCGAGCAGCGCGCGCGCCAGGCCGGCCAAGGCCCGCAGCCGTTCACTTCGCGCGTCGGGCCCGATTTGGCGCAGCACCTGGGTAAACTGGTCGCGCGCTTCATGCGCCCGGCCGGCAAGCAGCGTTGCCTCGGCCAGCAGCAGGTTGAGTTCAAGACGCAGCCCGGGTTCGGCCACCTCGCGCGCGCGCTGCAAGATCGCCAACGCGGCGGAGGCCAATTCCTGCGCGTGAGACGCATCGCCCTGGGCCATGTGCACCAGCAGACGGGCCAGATCAACAACAAGCGGCTGCACCGAGGGATACAGATGCACGGCCTGTTCGAGCACTCGCCGCGCCTCGGCCAATCGGCCTTGGGCGATGAGCGTCTGCCCCAGTGCGCGCAGCGCCTCCAAGGAGGCTGGCGCGAGGCGCAAGGCCTCGCGCACCCGCTGCTCGGCCTGGGTTAGGTTGCCCAGACGCAGCAGGGCGAGTGCGAGGGTGGTGAGCACAATCGTCGTGGCCGGGATGCTCTCGGTCGCGCGCTCGAGGGCGCGCACGGCCTCGGCATCTTCGCCGCGGCGGAACGCGAATTGCCCAAGCGCCAGGAGCAGTTCACCTGCGCCGGCCGCCGCATCGATGCCCGCGCGCAACGCCGAGACCGCGGCCTCGAGATCGCCCTTGGCTTCGTGATACTCGGCCAGCGCTTTCCACGGGGCAGGGGAGGTTGCAGCCACCTTGGTAGCGCGCAGCAGCGCCTCTTCCGCGCCGGCCAGGTTGCCCTGGGCCATACGCGCGCGGCCGAGCAACGCGAGCGCCTCCCCCGAAGCGGGGTTCTTGGCCAGGAGCGCGCTGGCCGCCTGTTCAACTTCTTCAGGTTGACCCGCAGCAAGGGCGGTACGGCCGACAGCTAGCAGCACCTCGTCTTCGCCGGGCGCGAGATCCTGCATGCGTTTCCACGAAGCCAGAGCTTGCGCCGGTTGATCGAGATTCTCGTGCGCAAGAGCGGCCGCACGCAGCGCATCGCGGCTGGTGGGGTCGAGCTGCACTGCCACGTTGGCCGCGTCGCGGCTGCGTTGCCAGTCACCGCACTGTGCCTCGAGCTGCGCGAGATGCAGATGCGAGGGCGCGTGCGCCGGCCGCATTCCCGCGACCTCGCGTGCGGCAAACGCCGCCTGCAACGGGTCGCCGCACTTGGCCAGCACGTCGTAGGCCGCTTCCATCAGGCGCAGCGGCTTGGGCGAGGCCGCCTTGTTCACCGCCTGACGGGCGAATTCGCCCGCCTGAGGCAGGTTGCCGAGGGCCATGTGGGTCTGCGCCAGGGCCAGCACCTCATCGGCTTGCACTGGTTGAGGCGCCAGAATGCCCAGCGCCTCATCGGCGCGATTGAGGCGCAGAAGCGTCCGCGCCAGGCCCGCGCGAATCGCCGGCTGATCCGGATCGGCTTGGTGCGCATCCTGCCAGGCGGCCAACGCCGTCACCCAATCGCCTTCCTCTTCGCCGGCCCGCGCGAGCTCCATACCCACTTTGGCCGCGGCCCGTTTGGTGTCGTCCCACAATTTGGCCAGGCGATCGCGCGAGGCATCGCCTCGCCCGAGTGCGCGGTCCACTCGCGCCGAGAGCATCACCTGCTCCGAACTTTCCATTCCACCGGCTGCGCCGCGCGCCTTGGCCTCGCCCGCCGGTTGCGCCGGCGCATGCGAGGCGAGCGCGCGCGCCAGGTCCGCTTCGCCCAGGTCTTCGGCCGCATCGAGCAGCGCGTTCCACATCGCGGGCTCGATGCGCGTCGACCACTCGCCCAGAAGCTGCGCGGCGCGTGCGGTGCCTTCATTCGCGAGCAGCGCCTGGACGAGGATGAGTGCCTGCGACGGGCGCGCGGCCCACACCGCCGGGGCAAACTGCGCGGCGTTCGCGCACAGACCAAAGGCGCAGGCCAGCACGACCCGCGGCGGTGAGCCCAACTGCATCAGGCTCTCGAGCCCGCGGCTGCGCGCGAGGAGCGCCGCGGCCGCCAGGGCCGCGCGCGCCAAGTCGAGCTCGCCGCCGTCACGGATCGACTCGAGCGCGGCCAATGCCCGCTTCTCGTGTTCGGGAGAAAGCGTCAGCCGTTCGCGGTTTGCCTCTGTACGCGCCTCAACCGCAAACGATCGCAACGCACTCGTGTCGCCGGCCAGCAGCAGACCGAGCGGCCCCGGCCGCCAGCGTTCGAGCGCGCTGCCGGCAAAGGCCAGCGCGGCCGCGAAGAACGCGCCGTTTTCGAGCGCCTGCCATAGCGTGGGTTCGTAGCGCAGGCGCCGAATGAGGAGCGCGCGCTCCGCCGGCGCGAATGCCATCTCGAGCCGCTCTGCGAAGTGCAGTTCGGAGGTCATGCCTCGCCTCTTGTGGGCGTGCGATGGATTGACGTGCCGCCGCGCGTTGGGCCTAGGCCAGCGGCCACTGGATCTGCATCACCACGTAATAGGCCGCGCCGATCAGGCCGATTCCCGCCGCCATCAGGAACATGCCCACCCCGGTCGAGGTGCGCGTGAGCTGATTGAGCAGGCCCAAGATCTCACCCACCCCGCTCACCACGCCGGCCATGTCGTGGCTCATGCCCTTTTCGCCCAACTTGGCCGATTGGGCCGCCAGCACGCGCATCTCTTTCGAGAAGCCGCGGCTCGCCAAGACGATGATGCCGGCCGCCAGGCTGCACAGCCCCGCGCCCATCACTGTCATCGCGATGAGAACTTGCATGTCGGTCAGACTCAACATCGTGGAAATCATGGTCGCCTCCCGTTGCCTAATCCGGTTTCTGGGAGGCATTGATGCAAGTGGCGTGCCAGAGGGCTTGCGAGGCGGTCAGAGGGCACAACCCGGCTGAAGAAGCAGAGTTCTGGGATTTCTGGCGCGTGGGCTGTCCCGCCCTTCCTACCGGTGCGTTTCAGGTCGTGCACACGCCACGCCAAGGCCGGTCCTGGGGCATGCGGATCGCCCAATCCCAAAAAAACCCCCTCCCCAGATTCGGGGAGGGGGTGGTGGGCATGATGCCCTGGATCGGTGCGAAGGATCGGGCCACTGCCCCACGGTCGGCAGCAATGATACCCGAAGGCAGAAAGCCTGCGGCTAGCCCTTGCCGCCGCGCTTTGGCGCGGGGGGCTTCTCGGGCGCCGGCTCTTCCGCCACGTGAGCGTGAAACTCGGCCGGCAGGTCGCCCAGATCGATGCTATCGGAATCGCACAGCATTGCCGCGCGCTCCACCACGTAACGCAGCTCACGGATGTTGCCCGGCCAGTTGTGGGCCGCCAGGGCTTCCAAGGCACGCGGCGTGACGCCGTCGAGTGAGGCGCCCGTGCGCTGGTTGTACTTGCGCAGGAAGAGGCCGACGAGTGCCGGGATGTCCTCTTTCCGGTCACGCAGCGGGGGCAAGTGCAGATCGGCCACCTTCAGCCGGTAGAACAGGTCTTCGCGGAAGTCGCCCTTGCGGCACATCTCTTCCAGGTTGCGGTTGGTTGCGGCCAGCACCTGCACGTCGGTGTGCAGTTCGCTCAACCCGCCTACACGGCGGAAGGTGTGATCGTCCAGGAAGCGCAGCAGCTTGGCCTGCAGTTCCAGGCGCAACGCGGATATCTCGTCGAGGAACAGGATGCCCTCGTCGGCTGCCTCCACCAATCCCGGCTTGCGTTTCGATGCGTCGGTAAACGCCCCGGCTTCGTGGCCGAACAGTTCTGATTCGATGACCTCCGTCGGCAGTGCCGCGCAGTTGACGGGAAAGAAGGGCTTGGCGGAACGTGGTCCCAAGAGGTGAATAGCGCGCGCCAGTATTTCTTTGCCGGTGCCGGTCTCGCCGGTGATGAGTACCGGCGCGGCGGTGGCGGCGGCGCGCCGGGCCTCGTGCAGCACGCGCTGCATGTCCGCGCTATCGCCGGGGATCCACTCCAGGGCTTCGGCTCGGGCCGATCGCTGGTACACGTCGAGCTCGCGCTGCAGGCGCACCACCTCGCTGGCGCGCTGCACCACCCGCCGCAGCTGCTCCGGGTCGAGCGGCTTCTCGAGCATATCCACCGCGCCCAGGTGCGTGGCTTCGACTGCCGTGGCCACGCTGCCGTGGCCGGTGACGACGATCGTTTGCGGACGCGGGCGGGTGGCCGAGATTCGCCGCAAGAGGTCGAGCCCGTGCCCGTCGGGCAGGTTGAAGTCGCAAATCACGATATCGGTCAGCCGGCTGTCGAGCGTCTCCATCGCCTTGGCCAAGGTCGGGGCTTCGAGCACCTCGTAGCCGTCGGCCGTGAGCAGGCGGTTCATCGAGCCGCGGGCTTTGGCTTCGTCTTCGACGATGAGCACACTGTAGGTCATGCGTCGTCCTCTCCGGCAACCGGAAGGCAGATGCGGAACACCGTCCCCGAGCCGGGGTAGCTTTCCGCAATGAGTGTACCGCGATGGGCGTCGAGAATGTGACGCGAGAGCGCCAGCCCCAGCCCGTGACCCTCGGCGCGCGTGGTGACGTACGGCTGGAAGAGTTTCTCGCGCACCGTGGAGGGCAGCCCCTGGCCGGTATCGGCCACCCGCACTTCTACCCCGGGGCCGCCGCTGGGCAAATTGCGTGCTTCAATCGTCACCGCCAGGTGTCCGCCCTCGGGCATGGCTTTGGCGGCGTTGTCGATCAGGTTGATGATGACCTGCTCGATCGAGAGCGGGTCGGCCATGGCGTGCGGCACACCCTCGGGCGCGGTCAGGTGTGATTGCACGCCCGCCCGCTCGAGGGTAGGCCGCATGCGTTGCAGGATGCGGTTGACCAGCGCGACCATGTCGGTCGGCACCAGGCGGAAATCCTGCCCGCGGGCAAAATCGAGCATGCGCCGCGAGATGTCGCTCAGGCGGCGGCATTCACTTTGCGCTTCCTTCACCAAATCCGCCACTTCCGGCGTCAGGGTGTGCAGCGCACCCATTTCACCCAACTTCAAGGTCAGGTTGTTGAGCGGGTTGCGCACCTCGTGGGCGAACGCGGCCGCCAGCCAGCCCAGCACGGCCTGGCGCTGCAGGTGTTGGGCTTCGACCCGCGCCGCCTGGCTGGAGGTGATGTCGGAAAGGATGACCAGCGTTTCGTCCGGCGCGCGGGCCGGGTCGCTGCGAATGGGGATAGCCCGCAAGAAGGCCGGGAACGACTCGCCCGAGCGGCGATACAACGTCAACTCGTTCACTTCCTGGATACGGCCGCTTTCGCCAGCGGCGCGCACCGCGACCACTGCCTCCGGCGCGGTCAGCCAATCCTCGAGTCTGGCCTGCTTCAGCTCGCCCTCGCTGTACTCGAGCATTTCTTCCGCGCCCGGGTTTGCGTCCACCACCTGGCCGCTGGCCGTGCGCAGGAGCAGGATCGCGTGCGGCAGCTCCTCGATCAGCGACTGGTTGACCGACTGCACCCGCGAAAGCTGCGATTGCATGCCGGCCAGCGCGCTGGTGCGCGTCCGCGCGCGGATCCAGGTCTCGGCCGCGAGTGCGCAGATCGCGAGCAGCAGCCCCAGGTCGTAGGGCGGGTCGCTTTCCTGCCAAGCGTAGACCAGCGCGGCCAAAGGCGCCTCGCCCGGCGGGACGGCAAGCAGCGCGAGCTCGCGCACGCCGTTCGCGCCCGCCCAGCGGGTGAGTTCCGTTGTCGTCGGCTGCCCCAGCTTCCATGACACTCGGCCTGTCTCCGAGGAGGTTTCGTCGTGCGCGATCGAGGCGGGCAGGACGGGCGCTTCGCCGCGGCGGTGGGCCAGGTTCAGCGCATGCCCTTCGGCCGCGGGTAAGTAGAGCCCGAATGCGCTGGATGGCAGCAGCGTCGCGCACGCCTCCGCGAATGCCGCCGCCGGATCTTCACTCCCGGGTGTGCGCAGCGCTTCCACCAGCGTGCCCAGCCCCACCTGCAGGCGAGGCACGTAGGCCCCCTCATACTCGCTCTCCGCGCGCAGGGTGACCAATGCTTCGGCCGTGTCGCCCTCCCCGAGGGGCATGACTTGTATGTCCCACAGACGCGGACGGACTTCGCCCGCGAGTTCGAGGCGCTGGCTCCAGCGCACAGGGCGGCCGGTTGTCCGACTGTGCAGAATGCGATCGAGTTCGGGGAGTGAAAGGAGTTCGGCGATGGGAACGCCGATGATTTCATCGCGTGCCTTGCCCAGCCGCCTTCCCGCCGTGGGGTTGGCGTCCAGGATGCGCCCGCCCGCCGAGGCCACCAGGAACAATGCTTCGTGGTTGAGTTCAGCAAGCGCCAGGGCGTGAGCCGAGATGCGCTCGGAGGGCTTTGGCTTCGCGCGCGAAACCCGCATCGGCAGGGAGCCTTCCGGGTCGGTCAGGATGCCGAGAGCGCGGCGCTCCGCTGGGCGCGCTGCGTTCGGCGCAGCGCGGCGGGCAGGATACCTTCCATGGCGCGATACTTGGCCACCGTCCGGCGCGCCACCGGGATGCCGCGTTCCTTTAGCATACCAGCAACTTCGGTATCCGTCAGGGGACGGTTCTCCTCGGCTATGATCGAGCGCACCACGTCGCGCACCGACAAACTGCGGTCGAAGAATTTCGAGAGGGGCACGATGCGCCCGCTGGGCAGCGCAGCCCGCTTGCGGCTCACGGCGCGCGAGATAGTCGACTCGTGCACCTCCAGCCGCCCGGCGATGCGCGCGCGGGTCATCGGGATGAGCTCGCGGTCGGTGCCCAGGATGAAAGCGCGCTGCTCCTCGGCCAGGATCGCCGCCAGGCGCAGGATGGTGTGCTGACTCTGACGCAGGCACTTCTCCACCAACGCCGCCTCTTCCACCTTGCCCTCCCAGTTCTCGCGCTCGGCGCCGCTGAGCGTCTTGACCAGCGTGCGGATCTCCGGGTTGACGCGTAGGCGGCCCACCAGCGGCGCGTAGACTTCGACGATGAGCGGACCTTCGGCGGCGTTGGGCGCCAGGCGGAACACCATTTCGGCTTCGTGATACAGCTCGGGGTCGGGTGCGGAGCGCTGGTGGTCATGGCCCAGAAAAGTGCGCCCGGGGTACGGCGTCAGATTGAGGCGAATGAACTTGGCCGCCTCTTCCACATCCGGCCGGGGAAGCGAGAGGGCGCGCGCAATCAGGCCGAACTCGCCGTGGGCCAGCGGCTCGAGGTGTTCGAGGATGATCGGGCGCACGGCCTGGGGCACGTCGTGCGTTTCGGCCAGCTGCTCCACTTGGATGAGCAGCGCTTCGATGGGCGAACTCGCCCCAATACCCGGCGGGTCACAGCGCTGGATGCTGTGCAGCACCTTTTCGACGACGGCCAGTGGCTGGTGCAGGTAGCGCGCGGCCTCCGCCGACGATTCGGGCATCAGCCCGTTATCGTCGAGACGGGCAATGAGATAGTTGGCCACGGAGCGTTCTTCGGGCGAGAGTTCCGGCCCAATCTGGCGCAGCAGATAGTCCGAAAGCCGTTCCGGCTGAGCGGGTTCGGGCAGGTTCTCCTCGCCGCTTTCGTCGCGACCTCGCCCAGGGGGCGTGGCCAGGAAGACGATCGGGCCTTCGCGGGCCGGGTGGCAGACCGGGCACGGTCCGGGCAAATACAGTGCGCGCCGGCATGTCGGGCAGCGCGTGGGTTTGGTCAGCTCGAGGGCCGGGTTGGAAGCCAGGACAGAATTGAGGAATTCGCTCTGCTCGGCTCGCGAAAGGCCCAGCAGGTTCATGGTCTGTGTCAGATGCGCGGTGGCGGTCTGGCGGATGCGAGGGATAGCGCGTTGGGCAGGGAGCATCATGTCAAGTCCTTTCCTGGCCGGGCCGCCCGGGCGCCGGGATTGGCGCCGCTCGCGGCGGGAGTATAGCTTCGGTCTCTGGAATAGACAAGTTGCAAGATGCGTGCCGCGTGGCGCGATTCATGCCCTGGCAGAGAATGTCGCCATTACAATTGCGTAGCCTGCGATTGTGCAGGCGGGATTGCGTCAAAGGGGGTCGCCAGACCGAATCGTCGGATCGGAACCCGCCGACTATGGGGCTCAGGGCCAAATCCTGACAATGGAGGGGAATGCGCGAAGTGCGCCGAACCACGAGCATAGCGGGCCGGGCGACGAGCTGCGCAGGATGCCTAGGCGGTCGGGTGTGCTATCTCTACATACTCGGCATCCACCGCTTCCGCAGTGTCCAAGCCCAAGTCCTTGAGCATCTCAACGATTAACTTGGCCTTGATCTCGGCGTCCTTGCGCGACCAGGTGCGGCTCTTCACTTCGAGGAAGTACCCCGGGAGCCGAGGCTGTGAGACCTGGTCCAGATTGATGAAGAATTCTGTGTCGTGGTAGCGAGCCAGCCAGCGCAGGCGATCCTTGCGGATTTCGATTTCGCGGGTGGGCTGGAAGTATTCGCGGTAGAAGCGCAGGCTGTGGGTGGCCGGGGCGATGAAGCGCGAGCGCGAAACCAGGATCGAGTGGGCAAGCGATGGGTCGCGCGCCAGTCCGGTCAGGGTCAGTCGGTAGCGCACGTTGTAGACCTCGCCGTCCTCGCCCAGGAACTCATCCTCCCGGTAGCGCAACCGCCCTTGGGCTGGGTCGTCGAAGACGAAGTAGGTATCGTATTCGCGATAGCGGCGCACTCGGAGAACGGAAAAGGGCTCGGCTCCCATCGCCCGCACCACCTCCTCGCGATCCGCTAGGCGCACTTTCACTTGCACCTCGAACGATTCACCCTCCGTGGCTCCGCCGATGGCCACCAGCTTGGAGAATACCGAGGTCTCACGTTCAATGAGGAAGGTGTCGATGCGCTTGGCCACCTCGCGCGCCTGGCGCATCAGCTCCGCTTCATCCAGCGTCTGCAGCTCGCGCCCGCGCATCAGCCACCGGCCGCTCACCATCACATCGGTCACGTCCGAGGCATGCGCGGTGTACACCAGTTGGGAGTACAGCGCATCGGCGCTGCGCGAGAAGCTGGGCGAATTGTGCAGGGTCGAGAGGTCGACAATCGCCACGTCGGCCGATTTGCCCAGTTCGAGCGACCCGATGCGGTCGCCCATGTAGAGCGCCTTGGCGCCCAAACGGGTGGCCATTGTCAGCGCCATGCGCGCCGGCAGCGCGGTCGGCATCCCGCTCTGCCCCTTGGCGATGAAAGCCGCCAAGCGCGTTTCTTCGAACATGTCCAGGTCGTTATTGGAGGCCGGTCCGTCGGTGCCAATGCCCACCGCCAGCCCGGTCTCGAGCATCTTCACCACCGGCGCGAAGCCCGAGGCCAACTTCATGTTGGAGGAGGGGTTATGCGCGACGCCCACGTTGTAGTGCAAGAGGGTGCGCATCTCGCCCTCGTCGATGTGTACGCAGTGCGCCGCGAGCACTTTCGCCTCGAACAAGTTCTGTTTCTTGACGTAGGGGATGACCGGCATGCCGTGCTCGCGGCGCGAGGTCTCAACCTCCAACGCGGTTTCCGCCAGGTGGACGTGCAGGGGCACGTCGAACTCGGCGGCCAGTTCGGCACTCTGGCGCAGCATGTCGGCGGTGCACAAATAGGGGGAATGCGGCCCAACGGCCGGCATCACCAGCGGGTGGTCTTTCCAGCGCTGGATGAATTCGCGCGAGGCCGCCAGCGCATCCTCGAACGACGGGGCATCCGGGCTGGGGAACTTGAGCACCGTCTGTGCACACAGGGCGCGCATGCCGGCTTCGGCGGTCGCCGCGGCCACGTCCTCCTCGAAATAGTACATGTCGGCGAAGCAGGTCACGCCCGAGCGGATCATCTCGGCGCAGGCCAGGCGCGTGCCCAGGCGCACGAAATCCGGCGTCGCGAACTGGCGCTCGACGGGGAACATGTAGCCGAGCAGCCACACGTCCAGGCGCAAGTCGTCGGCAATGCCGCGCAAAAGGGTCATCGCCGCATGAGTATGGGCATTGACCAAGCCTGGAATGACTACGCGTCCGCCGCAGTCAAAGCCTTCCCCGGCCTGGAAGGCCGATTCGACCTCTGACTGCGGCCCAATGGCCGCGATGCGTCCCTCACGAACGGCCATCGCGCCGGGCGAATAGACGTGATACTCCTCGTCCATCGTCAGGAAGACACCGTTGGTGAGGAGTAGATCGGCATTCTTCACAGTGCACCTCGTGAGGCTGTGCAGGCAGGCCGGGCGCGGCGCGCCGGCCGCGTACCGATTGGCTGGATTATACTTATCGATCTACCTCCCAACAACATGTCCCCAGTGGCGGAGGTGCTGCCCATGCAGGTGCCCCATGCGCGCTGTCGACCTGATCATCAAGAAGAGAGATGGCCTCGAACTGACGACGGAGGAGATCGGCTTCTTCGTCGCCGGTCTCACCTCGGGTGAAATCCCCGATTACCAGGTTTCGGCTTGGGCGATGGCAGTTCTGTGGCGCGGGATGAGCGTGCGCGAGACGACCGACCTGACCCTGGCCATGGCCCATTCGGGCGAGATGCTCGACCTGAGCGGGGTGGTCAAATTCGTCGTCGACAAGCACTCCACCGGGGGCGTTGGCGACAAGACCACTCTCGTTGTGGAACCGATCGTCGCCGCCTGCGGGGTGCCAGTGGGTAAGATGTCGGGGCGCGGGCTGGGCTTCTCGGGTGGCACGCTCGACAAGATGGAATCCATCCCCGGCTTCCGCGCGACGCTCACCCGCGAAGAATTCGTGCGCCAGCTCAAGGACATCGGCCTGGTGTTGTGCGGCCAGACAGGAGAATTGGCCCCGGCCGACGGCAAGCTGTACGCGCTGCGGGATGTGACCGGCACCGTGCCGGCGCTGCCACTCATCGCCTCCAGCGTGATGAGCAAGAAGATCGCCGCTGGCGCGCAAGGCATCGTCCTGGATGTCAAGGTGGGTTTAGGCGCCTTCATGCCCACGGTCGAGGAGGCCACCCGCCTGGCGCAGCTCATGGTGGGCATCGGCAAACGCGCCGGGCGGCGCATGGTGGCGCTCGTTTCGGATATGAACCAGCCGCTGGGCTGCGCGGTGGGCAACGCGCTGGAGGTGCGCGAGGCGATTGACACGCTCAAGGGCGGTGGCCCAACCGACTTCCGCGAACATTGCTTGGAGGTGGCGGCTCACCTCTTGATGGTGGCCGGCGCGGCGCGCTCGATTACGGCCGCGCGCGGCCTGGCGGTTTCCCAGCTCGAAGACGGCTCGGCGGCGGCCAAATTCCGCGCGCTCATCGCGCGCCAGGGCGGCGCGGCGGAGGTGGTCGACCATCCGAACCTCTTGCCCGTCGCGCCGCTCCAGGCCGCGCTGCGCGCGCCGCGCGCCGGCCACGTGGCCCAAGCCAATGCGCGCGTGATTGGCGGGAGCGCGGTGGCCCTGGGCGCGGGGCGGGCCAAGAAGGGCGACCCGATCGACCCCGCGGTCGGCATCCTCATGAGAGTCAAGGTCGGCGACCGAGTAAGTCTGGGCGACCCGCTGTGCGAAGTACATGCCCGCACGCAGGTGCTGCTCGACCAGGCGCTCCAGCAACTCGCCTCCGCATTCGTCATCTCCTCGCGGCGAGTCGAGTCGCTGCCCCTGTTCTACAAGACGATACGAGGGTAGTCCTGGCCTGGGCTACGAGACCCTGCCTCGGCACGTCTGCTGCATTCGCCGCCATCGCCAGAAGCGCGCTTGGCCCGGCACGACATCCTATGCCCGAACAAGGCCGTCCGCGAGAAACGAAAACGGCCGCGTCACACGACGCGGCCGGTCTACTCTCAAACGAGCGGGGGCTCAGGTCTCGCCCCACAACCACTCCCACCAGATGCGCCAGTTGGACGGAGCCGGGGGCAGGGCATTTTCAGCGGCCGCCGCGGGCGCGGCGGAGGCCGGAGTCACCGGCTGCACCAGGACCTCGCCCGGCAAGGCCATCTTGGCCTCGCTGCGCGCCCAGCGCGCGACCGCCTCGTCGCTGCGGGCAACCGCGATCTCCGTCGCCAAGCCGGCCGACTGGCTCGACAGCGCCGTCACTTGCGAATCCAGCCGGCGCTCGAGCTGCCCCAGTTCGCTTGCCTGCCCAATCCGCCGCCACAACTCGCCCAGCAGCAGGAACAGAACGACCACCGCCACGATGGCCATCCAGCGGTTGGAGCGCTCGGGTGGGGCGTTCGGCTCTGGCGGAGTATCCATGCGGCCTCGGCTCAACTATACGCGGATTGCGTGCGGCTGGCAAGACCTTGGCCGAGATCATTCGAGCTCGATGAACTCCAGGTCCCGTCCGACCGTGTCGAGCAGGCAGAAACTGGCGCTCTCCAGCTGCACGCCGCCCACCGCACCCGGGTTGACCACCTGAGTTGTGCCATGCATCTCGTTTCGGCGGCGATGGGTGTGCCCGCAGAATACGAAATCGCAGTTGCCGTAGTGCACGAGTTCATCCAGCGCCTCGGCGCGGTGGCCATGCACCGCGGCCACGCGCACCCCATCCAGCACGGCGCGGAAATCCGGACCGGCGGAGCTTCCGTTGCCGAGCGCCCCAAGCACCCGCTCAATGGCCGGCAGGTCGTGATCCATGTTGCCATGGACGTAGTTCACCTTCAGCCCGGCAAACAGACGCAGCGTGGTCGCACGCGCCAGGTCGCCGCAATGCAAAACCTGCACCGCGCCGCGGGCGCGGGCGATCTCGAGCGCGCGGGCTGTGTTGCCCAGGTCGTCGTGCGTGTCGGAGAGGATTGCCAGGATCATGACGTCTCCACGGCAAGTTCGGTGAGTTGCTGGATAACGCGCTCACCCGCGCGGCGCCCTTCACGTCGCGGATAGGGTATTCGGTAGCGAATCTTGCGCCAGACCCAGCGCGTCTGCATGAAGGCGTTGATGCGCGAGAAACGGTGCCGGTCGCTGGGCCCGTAGGGGTAGTCCTCCAGTCGCGTCGCGCGCCCCCCAATCCACTTCTCGATTCGATTGCTGCTGTAGAAGAGGCGCGGTGGATGCAGCACACGCCGCAGTAGTCCGAAGTATGTGCGAATCGTTTCCGTTTCCATCTCCTGCATCGAGTCGGTGTTCAACGCAAGGTCGATCGACTCACTGGGGAGGTCATTCGCCGCAGCAGGCGTAAGGCATATGAAATCATATCGCTCGAGGTCGACCCGCCGAGCGTCATTCTCCCCAAGCATGAGGAACCGCGCCTGCGGAAACGTCAGCGAGAGCAAAACGCTTGAGAAGGGCAGGATCTCCGGCAGGTCGACGAGGACGAGCGTGGTGTTGGGGATGAGCTGGTGCAGGGCGAGCGCGAGCAGGCCCGTGCCCGGGCCGATCTCCAACGCGACCAGGCGTTGCCGCCCGCTTGTGATGTCGTCCGAGAGGAACGGCGCGATCGAGTGCAGATGATGGAGTGCGCGCAGGTAGTCGTACGAAAGGCGGCGGCCGAACCAGGGGTAGCCAAGGCGCACACCGCCGAGGGCGAG
>CAYGXJ010000105.1:0-11575 GCA_964353865.1 uncultured Anaerolineales bacterium
CTGGGCGCCTGCCGGCGGGGGCTCAAGCGCAGCGGCACGTTGTGGGTCATCGGTTCGTATCACAACATCTATCGGGTCGGGGCGATCCGCATGGACCTCGGCTTCTGGATTCTCAATGACATGGTGTGGGTCAAGACCAACCCCGTGCCCAATTTCCGCGGCGTGCGTTTCACCAACGCGCACGAGACGCTACTCTGGGCGCAAAAGGAAAAGGGTGCGCCCTACACCTTCGACCACCGCGCAATAACATCGCTCAACGAGGGCCTGCAAATGCGCTCCGACTGGGCGCTGCCCATCTGCTCGGGGCGTGAGCGGCTGCGCCTCGCGGGTGCAAAGGCGCACTCGACCCAGAAGCCGGAGGCCTTGCTCTACCGCGTGCTGCTGGCCAGTTCGAGCCCGGGCCAGGTTGTGCTCGACCCGTTTTTCGGCACGGGGACGACCGGCGTCGCTGCGCGCCGCCTGGGCCGGAACTGGATCGGCATTGAGCGCGAGGCGACCTACGTCGCCCTCGCCCGGCGGCGCCTCGCGCGTGTGCCTGCGTCCGCCCTTCCGCCTGCCGCGCTGGCCTCCCTCAATCCACGCAGCCTCCCGCGCATCCCCTTCGGCGCGCTGCTCGAACACGGGCTCTTGCGGCCGAGCGCCACGCCGTGCTTCGGTCCGCAAGGTAAGACCTCCGCGCGCGTCCTGGCCGACGGTTCACTGCAGGCCGGAACGCGGCGCGGCTCGATACACCAGATCGCGCGCGCCTTGCGCCGCGCGCCGTGCAACGGGTGGGAGGTGTGGACCTACCGCGACCCGCGCACACGCCGCCGCCAGCCCATCATCCGGCTGCGCCAGAAGTTGCGCAAGCGCGGCTGCCCGGGCCATCCTGCGCCGCGGGCCACGCTCGCCCGACCCACACTCACCAAAGGGAGGTAGAGGTGACAGGCACCTACACCCAGAAGCGCTGGTCGCTCCTCGATCTATTCCCCGGGCAGGGCTCGCCCGAGATGAAGGCGGCCCTCGCGGAACTCGATGAGCGCGTGACCCGTTTTGAAGGCACGCGTTCGCGGCTCACGCCGGAGATCGACACCGGGGCCCTGCTCGAGCAGCTCAAGGCGCTCGAGATGATCACCCACCTCATCCAACGCATCTCCGGCTTCGCCGAGTTGTGGTTCTCAGAGAACACGCAGGACCAGGAGGCGCAGGCCTTTCTGGCCTCGCTCGAAAACCGCCTGGCCGAAGTGGCCAACCGCGTGCTCTTCTTCAGCCTGTGGTGGAAGGGGCTTGAGGAGGCAGACGCGCAGCGGCTGCTCGAGGCCTCCGGTGCGTATCGCTACTACCTCGAGGAGATGCGCCACTTCCGCCCGCACACCCTCAGCGAACCGGAAGAGAAAGTCATCAACCTCAAAGACGTGACCGGTGCGCGCGCGTTGCAGACGCTGTACTCGATGATCACCAACCGCTATCAGTTCGAGCTGGACGTGGCGGGCGAGAAGAAGAAGCTCACCCGCGGCGAGCTGATGGTTCACGTGCGACAGTCGGACCCGGACCAACGCGCTGCGGCTTACCAGGAGCTGTATCGCGTGTACGGCGGCGATGGCCCGCTGCTCTCACAGATCTACTCAGCCCTCGCGCGCGATTGGCACAATGAGCACCTCGGCCTGCGGCGCTTTGGGTCGCCCTTGGCCGTGCGCAACCTGCACAACGACCTGCCGGATGCGGTGGTCGACACGCTGCTCGAAGTGTGCCGCGAGAACGCGGGCCTCTTCCAGCGCTTCTTCCGCCTCAAGGCGCGCTGGCTGAACCTCCCGCGCCTGCGGCGCTACGACATCTACGCGCCGGTGGCCGTCTCCGACAAGCGCTACACCTTCGCCCAGGCCACCCAGCTCGTGCTGGGCAGCATGGAGCGATTCGAGCCGAAGGTCGCCCGACTGGCCGAGCGCGTGATGGCCGAGGACCATCTCGATTCGCAGGTGCGCGCGGGCAAACGCTCGGGCGCCTTCTGCGCCTCGACCGTCCCCGGCCAGACGCCGTGGGTGCTCTCGAACTTCCAGGGGCGAGCCGACGATGTCGCGACCCTGGCTCACGAGCTGGGGCATGCCATCCACTCGATGCTGGCCGCCCATCACCCGCTGTTCACTTTCCACGCCTCGCTGCCGCTGGCCGAAACGGCCTCCACTTTTGCCGAAATGCTGCTCATCGACCAGTTGCTCGCGGACGAGGCGGACCCCGGCGTGAGGCGCGACCTCTTGTTCCACCAGCTGGATGATGCCTACGCCACCATCGGGCGCCAGGCCTTCTTCGCCCTGTTCGAAAAGGAGGCTCACCAGCGGGTGCAGGCCGGCGCGGCCACCGACGAGTTGTGCCGGGCCTACCTTGACAATCTGCACGCCCAATTCGGCGAGGCGGTCGAGGTGGCCGATGAATTCCGCTGGGAGTGGGTCTCCATCCCGCACATTTACGATGTGCCCTTCTACGTGTATGCCTATGCCTTCGGCCAGCTGTTGGTGCTGGCGCTTTACCGCCAATACCAGGCGGAGGGGCGCGCCTTCATCCCGCGCTACTTGGATCTGCTCTCGGCCGGCGGCTCGGCCAGCCCGAACGAGATCCTCCTTCGCGCCGGACTGAACATGGAGCAGCGCGCCTTCTGGCAGGGCGGGTTTGATGCGCTCTCGGCGCGCATCGCGGAACTTGAGAAACTGCCGCTCGTGAGTGCGTGAGACAGGCCCTCGCCACGCGCCTTGCCCCCGGCTCGCGTACAACGAACCGGGCTGCCTTTGCGGGCAGCCCGGTGTCCATCCTGTTGCGACTGAGGCTACTTGATTGCGTACGCGACCGAGACCTGCACCGTGACCGTGAGCGACCCGGCCGAGACCGGCACCGGCGCGCCGCCCCCGCCGTAGCCCATGGCCTTCTCGTTGGCAAAGCTGGTCACCGGCATGGCGTACGACTCGTTGATCGAGATCGGTTTGCCCAGGGTTACCCCGGCGCTGTCGGCGAGCGCCGTGGCGCGCGCCTTGGCATCCTCCATCGCCTTGAGGCGCGCCTCGGCCATGGCCGCGGTCGGATCCTCAATGTTGAACGACACGCCGTTGACCGTGTTGGCCCCCGCCTTGAGCGCCGCCGAAAGCACATCCCCAACCTTGGGGATATCGCGCGCGATGAAGGTGACCGTGTTGCTCACCACGTAAACACGCGCGCCGGTCGGCTGGCCGGTCTGATCGAATTGATCCTGCGCGTAGACGCTGAAACCTGCGGTCTGGATGTCTTTCTCGAGAATCCCGGCCGCCTTGAGCGCCTCCACCACCGCCTGGGCGCGGGTAATGTTCTCACCCACCGCCTCGGCCACGTCGACATTGCGGGTCTCGACGCCCAGCGTGGCGGTCGCAACATCCGGGGTCACTTCCACCTGACCTTCGCCCATCACGTTGAGCGAATGCTCGGCCGGGTACCCGCCTGCCGCCGGCGTGCCCACGCAGCCCGCCGCCAATGCCAGGGCCACCAGGCCCAGCGTGAAAAGGTAAGTCGTGCGTTTCATGTTGTGCTCCTCCTTGGAATTCGATGCGTGCAGGACGTCCACGGCTCATTGTATCCGCAGTTGTCCGGCAGGCCCTCAGTAATTTGTACTACCTATGAGAGACGTTCTAGGCAAGCGAGGAGTTCCCCCGGCCGCGCCGGGCAGGTCACCCAGCCGGCCCGGGCCCGATCGACTACCCGCCGATCTCGCTCATCATCCGCTTGCCGGCCACCACGTTGTGGGCCAGCCCGTGGCCCCACGGCTTGTGCCAGATGGCCTCCCCCACGCGGGCTTCGATCTCGGGCATCGCCAGGCCGGAGCGCAGCAGCGAGAGCAGATCCAGTTCCTTTTTGCGCAGGAGGCACAGGCGCAGCCGCCCGTCGGCCGTGAGCCTCGCGCGCGAGCACTGGGCGCAGAAGGGCTGGGTCACCGAGGCGATGAAGCCCAAGGTGCCGGTGGCGCCCGGCAGGCGGTACAGGCGGGCTTCCCCGTCCAGGATCGGCGCCGGGGTCGCGGGCCGCGCGCTCACTGGCGCGAGCGGACCGAAGGCCGCCTCCAGCCGGGCGATCATCTCGTGGGTCGGCACAACGTGCGCCTGCTGGAAATCGCTGATCGAGCCGAGCGGCATCATCTCAATGAAGCGCACCTGCCAGTCGTTTTCGAGCGTCAGGCGCGCCAATCCCGGCAGGTTGTCCTCGTTGTAGCCGCGCACGACGACCGCGTTGAGCTTGACCGGCAAGAGGCCCGCACGCTCGGCCGCGTGCACCCCGGCCCACACGCGCTCCAGCGCCCCCCAGCGCGTGATGCGGTGGAAGCGTTCCGCGTCCAGCGTGTCGAGGCTGACGTTCACCCGCTCGAGGCCCGCCCGTGCCAGAGGCTCGGCCAGCTTCTCGAGCAGCATGCCATTGGTGGTCATCGACAACGAGCGCACCCCGGGCGTGGCCGCGATGGCCCGCACGATCTCGACCAGGTTCTCGCGCGCGGTCGGTTCGCCGCCGGTCAGACGGAACTTGCGGAAGCCGAGGCGCGCGAACATCTGCGTCAGCGCAATCAGTTCCCCGTCCTGCATCAGCTCCGCCCGCGGCCGGAAGTGCATCTGCTCCGGCATGCAATACACGCAGCGCAGGTTGCAGCGGTCGGTCAGGCTGATGCGCAGATAGTGGATGCTGCGCCCGAAACGATCCTCAGGCATTATTTCTCCATTCCAGGTAAATATTCTACCAATTTGCTCGCGTGTTCGTCAAACCCCTTCTTTTCTGCTGGAGATGCTTCATTCAGGCAGCCTTTCCCTCCTCGGTCGCGGTATGCGGACCGCCAGGCGCACCTCGCCCGCGGCTGCCCACAGGGTGTGCCGCGGATTGGTCCATGGCGCCGCACCCGGCTCCAGCCGATGGGGTAAGATTGCGTGGCGGGCACTGCCCGCCGCCCCACCCAGAGAGGAGGACTGTATGCTCGTCCGCGAACGAATGAGCAAGCCCGTCGTTTCCATCCCTCCCGAGACGCCGGTCAACGAGGCCCTCAGCCTGATGCGGGAGCGCGGCTTTGAGCGCCTGCCGGTCGTCGAAAACGGGCGGATGGTGGGCATCGTCACCCAAAAGCACCTGCTCCTGGCTTCGCCCTCGCCGGCCACCTCGCTCAGCATGTGGGAGATCAACTATCTGCTCTCCAAGCTCACGGTCGAGCGGGTCATGAGCCGGGAGGTGGTCACGGTCGGCGACGACACGCCCATCGAGGAGGCCGCCCGCATCCTGGCCGACCGCGGCATCAGCGGCATGCCGGTCATGCACGGCGCGCAACTGGTCGGCATCATCACCGAAACCGACCTCTTCAAGCTGTTCCTCGAGTTCATGGGTGCGCGCGAACGTGGCGTGCGCGCGACTCTCCTGGTGAAGGAAGAAAAGGGCGGCCTGGCGCACCTGGCCCGCGCCATTGCCGATGCCGGGGGCAATATCGTGGCCATGGGCCTGTTCCGCGGCGAGGATGCCGGGAGCCGCACGGCCACGGTCAAGGTCGGCGGGATCACGGCCGAGGCTCTGGAGCAAGCGGTCCGCCCGCACGCGCTGCGCGTCATCGATGTGCGCACGCTCTAGCCCGACCCTGCCCACAAAAACAACAGGCGCCTCACCGGCGCCTGTTGTGATTCGATGCGGGACTGTCAGCGGGTCGAGGCGCGCGCCCTGCGGCGCGGCCGCCCGCGCTCGGGCGGGCCGCTCTCGGCTCCCTCGGGCGAAGGACGCGGGCCGGGACTGGCTCGCGTCACGCGCTCTTCTTCCAGCGCTCCGCGTAGTTCGTACACCTGGCCGCGCAGCATGGCCGCCTTCTCGAACTCCAGGGACTGCGCCGCCGTGCGCATTTCCTTTTCCAATTCGTGCACCAGGCGTTCCATCTCGGCCCGCGGCAGTTCACCCCGCGTCACGCCCGGGGCCGCTTCCGGTTCGCCCTCGCTGCGCACGCGCTGGGTCAGGTCGTGCACCGCCTTGACGATGCTCACCGGTTCGATATCGTGTTCGCGGTTGTATTCGATCTGCTTGGTCCGGCGGCGGTCGGTCTCGCGCAGAGCGCGCTCCATCGACTCGGTGCGATGGTCGGCGTACATGATGACCAGACCTTGCACGTGGCGCGCGGCGCGCCCGATGGTCTGGATGAGCGCCGTGTCGGAGCGCAGGAAACCCTCCTTGTCGGCGTCGAGGATCGCCACCAGCGAGACCTCCGGCAAGTCGAGCCCTTCGCGCAGAAGGTTGATGCCCACCACCACGTCGTAGGCGCCCAGGCGCAGGTCGCGCAAGATCTCCACCCGCTCGAGGGTTTGCACCTCCGAGTGCAGGTAGTGGACCTTGATGCCCGCCTCATGCAAGTAATCGGCCAGGTCTTCGGCCATGCGCTTGGTGAGGGTGGTGACCAGCGTCCGCTCGCCGCGCGCCACGCGCACGCGTATCTCCGTCAAGAGGTTGTCCACCTGCCCCTGCACCGGACGCACCTCAACCTGCGGGTCGACGATGCCGGTGGGGCGGATGATTTGATCCACCACGCGCTCGGCGCGCTCCAGCTCGTACGGCCCCGGGGTGGCCGAGGTATACACCGTCTGGCCCATGTGCTCTTCGAATTCCTCGAACGAAAGCGGCCGGTTGTCGAGGGCCGAGGGCAGGCGGAAGCCGAAATCCACCAGGACCTGCTTGCGCGAGCGGTCACCGCCCCACATGCCGCGCACCTGCGGCACGGTCATATGGCTCTCATCGAGGATGAGCAGATAATCGGGCGGGAAGTAATCCAAGAGCACCCAGGGCGGCGAGCCGGCGGCGCGCCGGTCGAGGTGGCGCGAGTAGTTCTCAATGCCGGCGCAGTAGCCCACCTCGCGCATCATTTCCAAGTCGTAGCGCGTGCGCTGCTCGAGGCGTTCCGCCTCCAGCGGCTTGTCGTGGGCGCGGAACCAGGCCACCCGCTCGGCCGCCTCAGCTTCAATATCCACCACCGCCGCGCGCAGTTTCTCGTCCTCGGTGATGAAATGGCGCGCCGGGTAGATCTCCACCCGCTCGAGATCGGCCAGGATCTCGCCCGTCACCGGGTGCAGCTCGGTCAACCGTTCCACCTCGTCGCCGAAGAACGACAGGCGCACGGCGCTATCAGTGTAGGCCGGCATGACCTCCACCGTGTCGCCGCGCACACGGAAGGCGCCGCGCTTGAGGTCCAGGTCGTTGCGCTCGTAATGGCTCTCCACCAGCTGGCGCAAGAGGGCCTGGCGCCGCACCGCCTGCCCCTTTTCGACCACGATGACCACCTTGCCGTAAGCTTCCGGGGATCCCAGGCCGTAGATGCATGAAACCGAGGCCACGATCAGCACGTCGCGCCGCGAGAGCAGGGCCGTCGTCGCCGCCAGGCGCAGGCGTTCGATCTCTTCGTTGATCTCGGTCTCCTTCTCGATATACAGGTCGTGGCGCGGGACGTAGGCCTCGGGCTGGTAGTAGTCGTAGTACGAGACGAAGTACTCGACCGCGTTGTCGGGGAAGAAGTCGCGGAATTCAGAATATAACTGCGCCGCCAAAGTCTTGTTGTGGGCGATCACCAGCGCCGGCCGCTGGAGTTGGGTGACGACATTGGCGATGGCGAAGGTCTTGCCCGTTCCGGTCGCGCCCAGGAGCACCAGGTGTTTCTCCCCGTGCGACAAGCCGTGCACCAATTGCTGGATGGCTTGCGGCTGGTCGCCGGTGGGTTTATAGGGTGCATGCAAGACGAAGGGTTTCGAGGCCATGGCTCTCCCGCCGCGCGCGAGTGTGGGTCCAATCATTCTACCCAATCCCCCGTGAGTCGCAGAGGGGGATTCTGTCACCCACGACGCAGGGGCTGCACCCACCGGTGCAGCCCCTGCGCATGTTCGCATGTCTGTCACAAATCGGACGACGCCGGAAGATTCTCTGATCGAACTGGCAGTGGGCTGTCTGGCGATTGCTGGCCGTCCTCCTCGCGCCAAGGCGGGGCTCCTGCAAGGGCCGTGCGCGCGCGGTCAATGGCAAGGCGTGCTCTGCCCTCCTCCTGCGGGCGCCTCAGCGAACAGTCCAGAGGATCAGGGTGCCGTCCGTCGAAGAGGAGGCCAGCACGCGACCATCGGGTGAGAAGGCCAGGCTTTCGAGGAAGGTGCGATGCGCGGCGAGGCGCGTCACCAGTTGTCCGTCCGCGAGGCGCCAGATCCAGATCGACTGGTCTTCGGCCCCGCCCGCGACGAGCTGGCCGTTGGGCGAGATCGCAACGGCCTGCACCTTGCCGGTCGGGCCCTTCAAATCGACCGGGCGCACGCCGTCCGCGACACGCCAAAGCCAGGCCTCGCCCTGAGTGCAGCGGAAGCTGGGCGTCGACTTGACGCACAGGCCGGCGGCCACCAGCCCGCCGTCCGGCGAGAAGACGACATTGCCGCCTTGCCCGCCCAAGGAGAAGGTCTTGAGCGGACCGGCTTCGAGCGTGCCCGTAATCCACACCTTGATCGTGCGATCCACCGTCCCGAGCGAGACCAATACCCCGCCATCCGGCGATAGGGCCAGCGAGGGAACGCTGTAGGCGTGGGCTGCATAACCTCCCGAGAGCGTGCTGCTCGTCAGGTCGTAGTTGTAGAGCAGCCCGTCCTTCCCCAGCGCCACGCCCACCACCAGGCGCGCGCCGTCCCGTGAGAAGACCACGCTGTTGGCCGCGCCAGGAAGGTGGGCGACCTGCGCGGGGACGCCGGCCCGCGTATCCCACACGCGCAGGGTCTTGTCGTCCGAGACCGAGGCCAGCCAGCGCCCGTCCGGCGCAAAGGCCACATCCCACACGATGCCGGAGTGTCCCTCGAGGGTGAACACCAGCGAGCCATCCTCCGGGTTCCACAGGCGGACGGCGTAATCGGAACTCAGCGAACTACCCCCGGAGGTCGTCGCCAGGAGACGACCATCTGGCGAGAAGGTGATGCGCTTGACGTCGTTGAGCGAGGCCGGGATCACGTAGCGCGGCGCGAGGCCGGCTGCATTGAGCGCGTCGATGACCGGCGCGCCGGGTGTCGCCGTCGGCGGCGGCACGGTCGGCAGGGGTGTCGGCGAGGGTGCCACCGTGGGCGCCGGCGACGGGATCGCGGTGGGCGTCGGCGCCAGCCCGCCGATCTGGCAGGCCAGGGCAGCCGTCGCGGCCGCGGTCAAGACGATGGGCAGGGCATGTCTCATGGATGACCTCGCTCAGTCCGGCATGGGAGGGAAGGTGCCCTCCGGCGCGTACCAATCCTGGGGATCGATCCCGGCCACCGCCTCACCTGATCCGACGACGACCGGCAGCAAGCTGTGGTCATCGCAGCCGAAGCGCAGGCCGCAGGCCACTGCGTTTGAGTAGCCGGCCGCCAACCCGACCGGCAAGCCCCCCGGCGCAGAAGGCGCCACGTAGGCCACGACGTGATAGACGCCCGGGGGTACATCGCTGATCACGTAGGTGGAACTGCCTTGGGGCACCTCAACGGAAAACTGCGGCCCGCCCTCGCCACGGAACGCGACGATGCGCAGCGGTGGGATAACGGAGCCGGGGTAGGACAGCGTGCCGGAGATGCTGCCTGGGACAAGCACGACAGGTGTCGGCGTGGACTGAACTTCTGTCGGACCGACAGGTACGAGCGTAGGCGGATCGGGTGCCGGCGAGGTGGGCGGCATGCGGATCCCTTGCGCAGCCAGGGTGGCCTCGACCATCTTCGCCAGATCCGCGGTGGGGGGCATCGGCGCGGGCATGATGGTGCAGGCAGCCGCGAGGCCAAGCCCGACCACTGCAATGCCAAACATCACCTGCCTGCCTCGTATCACTGGTGACCATCTCCAACTCGGTGCGCGTTTGCCTGCTGCCGGAACCCGGCCATTCTATCAGAACGGCTCGCACAGCTGCGCAGACCGAACGCACGCGCGGCGCGCGGCGCGAAGCGCGCATGCTATACTGCGCGCGGGCCGCTGTCGTTGGCCGGTTGCTCACTCAAAGGATCACATGTCCACCACGCGCTACCTGCGCATCCTGCTCTTCTTCGCCCGCGTGCTGCTGCTCATCCTTGTGTGCGATGTGCTGTTCGTCGCGCTCGGGATGCGCCGCTGGTCGCGCGCCACGCGCGCGCATCGCCTCAGCGCGATCGCGCGCGGCTACCGGAACCTGGCCATCCACCTGGGCGGAGTGATGATCAAAGTTGGCCAGTTCCTCTCCTCACGAGTGGACGTGCTGCCGGCGGAGGTCACCGCCGAGCTGGCCGGCCTGCAGGATGAGGTGCCCGCGGAACCCTTCGCGGCCATCCGCCGCTTGGCGGAAGCCGAACTCGGCGCGCTTCTCACGGCGCGCTACGCGTCCTTCGAGGCCGAGCCGCTGGCGGCTGCCTCGCTCGGCCAGGTGCACCGCGCGACGCTGCGCGCGGCTGAGGCGAGCTCTGCCACGGGCGAGGCGCGGGTCGTGGTCAAGATCCAGCGCCCGGGGATTGAGCGTCTGATCGCGACCGATCTCGCGGCGCTGCGCACTGTCGGGCGCTGGCTACAGCGCTATCCGCCTATCCGGCGCCGTGCAGATGTGCCCGCGCTGCTGGAGGAATTTTCGCGCACGCTGTATGAGGAGATCGACTACCTCGAAGAAGGGCGCCACGCGGAATCGTTCGCCGCCAACTTCCAAGGCGATCTGGGCGTGCGCGTGCCGCGCGTCTTCTGGTCGCATACCACACGGCGTGTGCTCACCCTCGAAGACGTGTATGCCATCAAGATCACCGACTACCAAGCCATCACGGCGGCCGGGGTTGACCGGCGCGGCGTGGCGCAGCGGTTGTTCACCACCTACCTGAAGCAGATCTTCGACGACGGCTTCTTCCACGCCGACCCACACCCCGGCAACCTGTTCGTCACGCCCGGGCCGGCCGGCTGGCAGTTAACGTTTGTCGATTTCGGCATGGTCGGGCGGGTGCCCTCGAGCGTGCGCGCCGGCGCGCGCGAACTGGTCATCGGCATCGGCACGCGCGATGCGGGGCGCCTCATTCGCGGCTACCAGCTGCTAGGCGTGCTGCTGCCCGGCGCGGATCTTGAGCTTCTGGCGCGCGCCGAGGCGCGCGTGTTCGAGAGCTTTTGGGGGCGCAGCATGTCGGATCTGCGCTCGATGCACCGCGAGGAGATGCACAAGTTCGCCGCCGAGTTCCGCGAGCTCATGTACGACATGCCGTTTCAGGTGCCGCAGAATCTGATCCTGGCCGGGCGCTGCGTGGCCATCCTGTCGGGGATGTGCACCGGGCTCGATCCCGAGTTCAACGTGTGGGAGGGCCTGATGCCCGTGGCGCAAAAGCTTATGGCTGAAGAAGCCAAGTCCGGATGGCAGTCCTGGCTCGACGAGGCGCTCGAGGTCCTGCGCACGCTGCTCACGTTGCCGCGCCAGGTGCAGGCGCTCGCCACGCGCATGGAGCGGGGCGAACTCGAGATGCGCGCGCCCGAGCTCGAGCGGCGGGTGGCGCGGCTGGAAAGCGCCATGCGCAAGACGGCCGGCGCGGTTGTCGAGTTCCGCCTGCACTTTCACCGTGCGGGTCTGCGGATCCAGCGTGTCCGCGATGCGGAGCACGCGCCCCTG
>CAYGXJ010000106.1:0-18893 GCA_964353865.1 uncultured Anaerolineales bacterium
GGCTTCGGCTTCAATGCCGCCCACGCCCCAGCCCCGCACGCCCAAACCGTTGACCATGGTCGTATGCGAGTCGGTGCCCACCAGCGTGTCGGGGTAGGCGGTCGGGTGCTTCTCCTTGCCCATGGGGTGGCCCAGCACGACTCCCGCCAGGTACTCCAGGTTGACCTGGTGCACAATGCCGGTGGCCGGCGGCACGATGCGCAATCCTTTGAACGCAGCTTGTCCCCAGCGCAGGAAGGCGTAACGTTCGCGATTGCGTTCGAACTCAATGTCGGCGTTGCGCCCAAGCGCAGCCGGCGTGCCGTATTGGTCGACCTGCAGCGAGTGGTCAATCACCAGGTCCACCGGGACGAGCGGATTGACCGTGGCGGGGTCGCCGCCCAGGCGCTGCACTGCAGCGCGCATGGCGGCCAAGTCCACCAGGCAGGGAACGCCGGTGAAATCCTGCAAAAGAACCCGTGCAGGCTTGAACGGGATTTCGGCGGGCTGCGTCTCGTGCGGCTGCCAGCGCGCGAGGCGCTCGACCTCTTCGCGCGTGATGTCGACTCCATCGCAGTGGCGCAAGACCGATTCGAGCAGCACCCGCAGAGTGAAAGGCAGACGGTCGAGAGAGGGCAACACCCCCAGGCGCTCGAGTGCATCCAGGCGATAGACGAAAAACGACTCGCGGCCGTGCCTGACGAGCGCGCGTGCGCCGAATGGATCCTGCATACGTCTGCGGGCCATGCTCTCTCCTCTCCGGGTCGTGCGCGGGGTGCCCAGGCATTATAGTCCCCCGAGAGGCATAATCCATCCCCGGCCGAGGCGCCGCGGATTCGATTGGGCGTGATATAGTTGGCCGCACGATCTTCCTGCGAGGCAGCCGGAGCGGGGGGCGTATGCTGGGTCGGATCAGGGAGTGGGCGGGCTCGGTCACGGGCATGGATCTCGCGGTCCTTGCCCTTTTTGCGTCCGCCAGCTTCCAATGGGAATTCGGTCCGGATCCCTTGCGGGTGGCGCTGGTTGAGCCGGTCGCGCTGATCGTGCTCGTGTATCTGATCGTGAGCGGCAAGCCGGAGGTGGAGCGGCCGCGACTGCATGGGGTGGCCTGGCTGTGGCTGGGTCTGGCCGCCTGGGCGGGGCTGCAGTGGCTCGTGGCAAGTGACTGGCGATTCGGCGCACGAGATGGGCGCCAACTCATTCTGGCGGCGCTCATCCTGGCGGCGCTCCTCAGGCGGCGCGATTTCGACCCGCGGCGTGCGGCCTGGATTGCGATCGGTGTGGCCGGCCTAAGCGCCCTGGCGGCCGATACGCAACGTCTGACCGGCTGGTTTGCCCCCCCGTTCGCGACGGTGTACTACAAGGATGTCCTCACGCCGCCGACCGGCGCGGGTGTGCCGGTCGCGGTTGGCTTTTTCACCAATGCCAATGTGTTCGCCGCGTTCATCTTCTGGCCGCTGCTGATTGCCGTGGGACGCGTGATCCGCGGCCCGCAGCGACTGCTGGCAGGGGTCGGAACGCTGCTGCTGGTGCCCAGCCTGTACTGGTCGTTGGCGCGCGGGGTGACAGCGGGCGCTGTCTTGGGTATGCTCTTCCTGGCCATCTTCCTCTTTGTGCGGCGGCGGCGGGTCGCCTTTGGCCTGGTGACCGTGCTGGCCGCGATGACGATCGCAGTGGTGCTGTATTTCGGGTCGACCCATCCCGAGAGCGGATTCTTCATGACGCTTGGCCTGCGGCGCGTGCTGTGGGATGCAGCCCTGGAGATGATGCGCCGCACCCCCTCCTTCCTCCTCACCGGCGTGGGCGCGCATGCGGTTGACTACTTGCAGGGTTTCGCGCTGCTCGGGCGGCATGACCCCCACAACATCTACCTCTATTTCCTGACTCACTACGGCATGGCGGGATTGATGGTCATCCTGCTCACGGCCTGGGCCGTGCTCTCCAACGGATGGCGCGCTTTGCGCGAGACGCCGATGCGCCCCGGCCCGGTATGGATCGCGGTCTTCTCCGGCTGGGCGGCGCTCTTGGTGATGGGCATGCTTGATTCGTATTTCACCGATGCGCCCTGGCGCATCTGGTTCATGTTGATGCTGGCAATCGTGCTCGCCTTCCGCACCTCGGTGCATCCGGCGCCAGCCGAAGTTTGACGGTCTACCCCGGCCCGACTACAATCCTCGCACGTACCCGCTCGATCCGACGTGAGACCTGCGATGAACCGTGCCACGCCTGTTTATGATTCGGCCAGTAAACTCTCGGTCGGGCTGGAGGAAGTGCGCCAGGTCGTGCGCTACCGTGACCTGGTGTACCAGCTCGTGCGCCGCGACATCCTGACCCGCTACAAGCGCTCGGTGCTGGGCGTGGCCTGGACAATGCTCAACCCACTGGGCACGATGGTGGTGCTCGCCCTCGCCTTCTCGCAGCTCTTCCGCGATACCCCCGGCTACGCGGCCTACGTGCTGAGCGGGCTGATCGTTTGGTCCTTCTTTAGCCAGACGACGACCGCGGCCATGTACGGCATCATCTGGGGCTCGTCGCTCATCCATCGCATCTACCTGCCGCGCACGGTCTTTGCCATCTCCTCGGTCGCCACCGGCATGGTCAATCTCACGCTGTCCCTGGTGCCGATGGTGATCGTCATGCTCATCGTGCGCGTGCCGTTGCGCGCAACGGCGCTCTTCCTGCCGATCTCGATGCTGCTGCTCTTGGCCTTTGCCCTGGGCGTGGCGTTGTTGCTTTCGACCCTGGCGGTCTACTTTCCGGATGTGGCCGAGATGTACCAGATCGTGCTCCTGGCGTGGATGTATCTCACGCCGATCATCTACCCGGAGAGCATCGTGCCGGAAGCCTACCGCTGGTGGATGTTCAACCTCAACCCGATGTACCACTTGATCAAACTCTTTCGCCTGCCGCTGTACGACGGGCTGGTGCCGAGCCCGGTGCGACTGGCCTCGGCCGCGGGGGTGGCGCTGGTGACGCTGGTTGTTGGCTGGGCGGTCTTCACGCGGCGGGCGCACGAGTTTGCCTACCGTGTCTGATTCCACCTCGTCCGCGGTCATTCGGCTGGAGGCCGTCTCGGTGCGCTATCGTGTGCCGCTCGAGCGCATCGGGTCGTTTAAGGAATACCTCATCCGTCGGGTCAAGGGTCAGGTCAACCACCACGAATTCATGGCACTGAGTGACGTCACATTCGTGGTCGGGAAGGGCGAGGTATTTGGCGTGGTCGGCCGTAACGGGGCCGGCAAGAGCACGTTGCTCAAGATCGTCTCGCGCGTGCTGCCGCCCTCGACTGGGCGGGTGGTGGTACATGGCCAGGTGGCGCCGCTCCTCGAGCTGGGTGCCGGCTTTCACCCGGAGCTGACCGGACGCGAGAATGTTTTCCTCAACGGCGCACTGCTCGGGCACTCGCGGCGCGAGATTGCGGCGCGCTTTGATGAGATCGCCGACTTTGCCGAACTGGGTGATTTTATCGAGGCACCGCTGCGCACGTTTTCGACAGGGATGGTAGCGCGGCTGGGGTTTGCCGTGGCGGCGGCCTGGGTGCCGGATATCCTCATCCTGGACGAGGTGCTCTCGGTGGGCGATGAGGCGTTCCAGCGCAAGTGCCTGGAGCGCATGCGCGCCTTTCAAGAGAGTGGCGCGACGGTCCTCATGGTCTCGCACAGCGCGAGCACGGTCGAGCGCATGTGTGCACGCGCAGTCTGGCTCGACCACGGCCAGGTGCGCGCGCTCGGACTGGCCTCCGAAGTGACCGGCGCTTACCACGCCTCCACGGCCGGTTGAGGCGAGCGCGATGAAATGCGAGCCGAGCGCCATCCCCGAGGTCCTGCTGCTCGAACCCGAGCTGCATGAGGATGAGCGCGGGTTCTTCATGGAGAGTTATCAAGTGGCACGTTATGCGGCGCTCGGGCTGCCACCCGTCTTTGTCCAGGACAACCATTCCGGATCGCGCC
This sequence comes from uncultured Anaerolineales bacterium, assembly GCA_964353865.1. Lineage (GTDB taxonomy): Bacteria > Chloroflexota > Anaerolineae > Anaerolineales > RBG-16-64-43 > RBG-16-64-43. The sequence goes on from CAYGXJ010000106.1 coordinate 3,930, forward strand.
AGGGCGTGCTGCGCGGGCTGCACTACCAGGTGCGGCACCCGCAAGGCAAACTCGTGCGGGTCCTGCGGGGCGAGGTTTTCGATGTGGCGGTCGACCTGCGGCGCCATTCCGCCACCTTCGGGCGCTGGGTGGGGTCGCGTCTTTTAGCTGAGAATCATCGCGAGGTGTGGGTTCCGCCGGGATTCGCGCACGGCTTCTACGTGGTGAGCGAGTACGCCGAAGTGCTGTACAAGGTGACCGAAGTCTACGAGATAGAGAACGAACGCACCCTGCTGTGGAATGACCCGCACCTGGCCATCGCGTGGCCGCTGGCGGAAGGCCGGCCGCCGCTGCTTTCGCCGAAGGATGCGGCGGGGGTGCCCCTGGCGCGGGCCGAGACCTATGCCTGAATTCGGACGCTTGCCGAGACGACGATGAGAAACGTTCTGGTCACCGGCGGGGCAGGGTTCATCGGCTCTAACTTCGTGCGCCACCTCCTGCGCGACATGCCGGGGGTGCGTGTGGTCAACCTGGATGCGCTGACGTATGCCGGCAGCCGTCAGAATCTGCGCAGCGTGCCGGACGATGGGCGGCACCACCTCGTGCACGGGGACATCAACGATGCTGCGCTGGTGGGACGGCTGATGCACGACCACGCCATCGACACCCTGGTGCACTTTGCCGCCGAGACGCATGTCGATCGCTCGATCCTCGGCCCGGCGCCCTTCATCCGCACCAACATCCTCGGCACCTTCACGTTGCTTGAGGCGGCGCGTGCCGAATGGCACACCCCCTCGGGCTGGTCTGAGGGCGTGCGCTTTCATCACGTCTCGACCGATGAGGTCTACGGCTCGCTTGCGCCCGGGGCGCCGGCCTTCCGCGAGGATTCGCCTTACGCGCCCAACTCGCCCTACGCCGCCTCCAAGGCCGCGGCCGATCACCTGGTGCGGGCCTACGCACACACCTACGGCCTGCCAGTGACGATCAGCAACTGTTCGAACAACTACGGGCCGTTCCAATTTCCGGACAAACTACTGCCGCTCATGTTGCTCAATGGGCTCACGGGCAAGCCGTTGCCCATCTACGGCGACGGGCGCCAGGTGCGCGATTGGCTGTATGTCGAGGATCACTGCCGCGCGATCCGCCAGGTGGTCGAACGCGGGCAGCCGGGTGAGACCTACAACATCGGCGGCGGGGTGCAGCCCACCAACCTGGAGGTGGTCGAGCACCTGTGCCGCCTTCTGGACGAGGCGCGCCCGACGTCGCCGCACGCGCCACACCGCAGGTTGATGAGTTTTGTCGCCGACCGACCGGGACACGACCGGCGCTACGCCATGGACACGCGCAAGATCGAAGCCGACCTCGGATGGAAACCGGCCGAGACGCTCTCGAGTGGTCTGGAAAGGACCGTCGCCTGGTATCTCGACAACATGGACTGGGTGACAGCCATTCAAGGCGATGCCAACTATCAGGACTGGATGGCGGACAACTACTCCAGGCGGGGAGAGGCGACATGAAAGGCATCATCCTGGCGGGCGGGCGCGGCACGCGGCTGTATCCCCTGACACTCGGGGTGAGCAAGCAGCTCTTGCCGGTATACGACAAGCCGATGATTTACTACCCGCTCTCGATGCTAATGCTGGCCGGTCTGCGGGAGATTCTCGTCATCACCATGCCGCACGAACGATCCGCGTTCGAACGTCTGCTGGGTGATGGGAGCCAATGGGGGCTGCGCCTTGCGTATGCCCAGCAGCCCGAGCCGCGCGGGCTGGCGGATGCGTTTCTTGTCGGGCGGGAGTTCATCGGCGGTGAGCCGGTGGCGCTCATCCTGGGCGACAACCTATTTTTCGGCCAGGGGCTGCAGAGCAAGTTTCGCGCGGCGGCGCAGCTGCGCGAGGGGGCGCTGATCTTTGCCTACCCGGTGCGCGACCCGCAGCGGTACGGCGTGGTCGAGTTCAACGCGAGCGGACGGGCGCTGAGCATTGAGGAGAAACCGAAGCGACCTCGCTCGCACTACGCCGTCCCCGGCCTGTATTTCTATGACCGGCAGGTGGTCAGCCTGGCGGAGAAGCTCAAGCCTTCGCGGCGCGGCGAGCTCGAGATTGCGGACCTCAACCGCGCTTACATGGCACGCGGCGCGTTGCGTGTGGAAGCGATGGGGCGGGGCGTGGCCTGGCTGGATGCGGGCTCACCCGAGTCGCTCCTCCAGGCGGCGACCTTTGTCCAAGCGGTGGAAGAACGTCAGGGGTTGATGATCGCTTGTCCAGAGGAGATCGCCTTTGGCCAGGGTTGGATTGGGGCCGCCCAGATCCGGCGTGCGGCCAAGGCGATGGGCCACTCCTATGGCGCGTACCTTGAACACCTCCTCGAAGAGAAACCGGGTGGACTGGTCTAGGCGTGTTGCGCATTCTGCTCATCGGTAGACACGGCAAGGTGGGTTGGGAACTGGAGCGAGCGCTCGCTCCCCTCGGATACCTGGCCGCCTACGATCGACCGGACTTTGACCTGGCCCGCGCGGATGACATCCACGCCGCCATGGAGCGCGAACGGCCGCATGTGGTTATCAATGCGGCCGCCTACACGGCGGTCGACCGGGCCGAGGAGCAGCCGGAGATGGCGCGGGCGGTCAACGGCGTGGCTCCGGGAATCCTCGCGGAAGAGGCCGCGCGGCTCGGCGCAGCCATCATTCACTACTCCAGCGACTATGTATTCGACGGCGCCAAGAGCGTGCCCTACACCGAAGAAGATTCGCCGCGGCCGCTTGGCGTCTATGGACAGACGAAACTTGAAGGCGAGATGGCGGTCGAGGCCGCGGGCGGCGCGTATCTGATCGTGCGTACAAGCTGGGTCTACGGGTTGCGCGGCGAGAGTTACCTCCGTAAGGTCATGCATTGGGCGAACACCCAGCGAGAAGTAAGGGTACCGGCGGGAGAAGTCGGATCCCCCACCTGGTGCCGCATGGTGGCCGAAGGCACAGCGCACATGATCGCTTCCAGCGGGTCTCGAGTGGTTCCCTATTTCAAAGAGCGGCGCGGCATCTACCATTTGGCCGGCAGCGGTTTCGCCACCCGGCTCGAGTGGGCGCGCGCCATCCTAGCGAACGATCCCCGGCGCGAGGAGCGGCGGGAGGTGAAGATCGTCGAGGCCCCGGCTGCTGAGTTTGCCAGCCCGGCACGGCGGCCTGCGTTCTCAGCCTTGGACTGCGGGAAGATAGCGGAGGTTTTCTCTGTCCACCTTCCGCCGTGGGAGTGGGCGCTTGAACGCGCCCTTGAGAGCTGATTTGAGTCGGGCTTGTTGGCGGGATCGTCGGCCGCTCTGAGGTCGAGACCGGTTCTGCCTCTCAATGGATAGCGCGAGTCCTCCGGGAAGAATGATGAACCGTCTCGCAAGCATCGTCATCATTACCTGCAACGCGGTCGAGGTCACCCGTGCGTGTCTCGAGTCGCTGCTGAGCCGCCCGGCCGGTGTGGCCTTCGAGTTGATTCTGGTCGACAATGGCTCAAACGACGGAACCATCGAATTGCTCCAAGACATCGCGGCCCGGCATCCACACACGCGGGTGCTGCTCAATCCGGAGAATCGCGGGTTCCCCGCGGCCTGCAATCAGGGCGCACGGGCTGCCTCGGGGGAGTCGATTGTTTTCCTCAACAACGACACACTGCTCACCACGGGCTGGCTGGCGCGGCTGCTGAGCTACCTGGATAACCCGCAGGTGGGCATGGTTGGCGCGGTCACCAACCGCTCCGGCAACAAATCGCAGGTGGAAGTGGACTACACCGACGAGGCGGGCATAGAGGCCTTTGCCTCGCGCCGAGCTCGCGAATATGCCGGCCAGGCATTCGAAATCGAGATGTTGCCATTTCTCTGTGTAGCCATGCGCCGCTCAGTGCATGAGCGCATTGGCCCGCTGGATGAACGCTTTGGCATCGGCATGTTTGAGGACGACGACTACGCGTTGCGCATGCAGCAAGAGGGTCTGCGGGTTCTGTGCGCCGAGGATGTATTTGTTCATCATACCGGCAGCGCAAGCTTCAGCCGCATGGGAGTCCTTTTGTACTGGCGCCTTTTCCGCGAAAACCTTCAGACCTTCGAGGCAAAATGGGGGCGCGCCTGGACGCCGCAGCCCCTTCGCCGAGACGCCATCCGCCGCCAATTGCGCCGGGTCATAGATGGGTCGCTTCACCTTGCGCAAATGCTCGAAGAACAGACCGAGACCACAGCGCAACAGGCGGCCCGCGCTGCGGCCTCCGAGGCGCGACTCGTGGATCTCGAGTGTGAGAGGGATGCGGCCCTGGCGCACGCGCAGGACCTGGAGCAGGAAAAGGCCGCCCTCCAGCGCCAGGTCGAGCAACTCGGTGCGCGGTCGGCCGAGCTGACGGGCGAGATCGATGAACTGCGCGCTCTGCAGTTGCGCTTGGTCGCCGAGAAGGCCGATCTTGCAGGCCGCGTGTCCAGCCTGCAGGTGGAGCGGCGAACGCTGGAGACGAGCAAGGCTGCGACGCAGGCGCAGGTCAACTTGCTGCGTTACGAACTAGACAACATCTACACCAGCAATGGCTGGGCCCTGCTGCAGACCGTCCTTCGCGTGCGGCGCTTCTTCATCCCGGAAGGCAGCCGCCGCGAGCGCCTGTTACGCCTCCTCCTCCGTGTGGTGCGCCGCAGGCCAGCACCGACCCAAGCCTCCGCGGGCACGCAGCCCGCTGGCGGGCCTGCGCTCATCTCACAGAGGAGGGAGCTCGGCGGCGCCCTCGCTCCCGCGGGTCTCCACGCTGCGGGGCCGGGCGAGCGTTTGCCGCTTGTCTCGGTCATCCTGCCGGTCTACAACCATGCCGACATGCTGGCCGCCGCCGCGCGCAGCGTCCTCGACTGCACCTACCGCCGCCTGGAGCTTATCATTCTCGACGACGGTTCGACGGATGCGATTGAGCCGGTGCTTGATCACCTGCGGAGCGATCCGCGCGTTCGCATCTTCCGCCAACCCAACCAGAAACTGCCCCGGGCGCTGACCCATGCGCATCTGGAGGCGCGTGGTGAGTACCTCACCTGGACCTCTTCCGACAACCTCATGGCGCCGGAGGCGATCACTGTGCTGGTTGCGGAGCTTATGGCGCATCCCGAGGCTATGCTCGCCTACGCCGACCTGGCGGTTATTGATGAATACGGACAGCCGCTGCGCGATGGGACCTACCGACCGCAGAACGTCGATCCGGCGAGGCGTGACGTGCTGCGGCTCTATCAAGACGCGCGCGCGCTTGGGCTGGAAGCGGATAACTACATCAACGCGTGCTTCCTCTATCGCCGCGAGGCCGGCCTGGCGCTCGAAGGCCACTATGCGGATGACCTGCGCGGCCTGGAGGATTACGACTTCTGGTTGAGGCTGCAGAAAGTGGGACCCTTGCGCCATGTGCGCAACCGCGAGCCGCTCTACTTCTATCGCGTGCACCCGCGTAGCATGAGCACCGAGCTGCTTTCGCGCGAGAGGCAGGCGCACCTGGAGCGGCTGGAGCGATTCATCGCGCGCGAGGCGGAGCGCGGCGCATACACTCGCCGGCGATGGAGTCTGCGTTGGACCGGGGACCTTGGAAAGTCGGACCGACAGGCTCTCGTGCGCATTGCGGCGGACGTCCCATTTGACCTGACAAATGACGATCGTGCTCCTTCTTTCGCGGAGCGCCGACTATGTGTCGGTGCACGTCCGCCGCGCAACGATGAGAATCCCTACATCGAGTGCCGCCCGCACGAGTGGGTCCTTCACTGGCGTTCGCCATGGGATGGCGGGGATCACGCTCTGGCCCTTTGGCGGGGCATGGAGATGAGCGCGCTTGCGCTCAAGGCGCGCGAGCACCGCAAGAACCCCTGGGAGTTCCCTCAGTGCGGTGGCCGTGCGATTGTCGGGTGCCACCTCGCACTTGGCGCGAGCGCCATCGAAGTCGAGGCAGCGCGACGGATCATCCGCAATTCGCCTTCTGTCTTCTTCGTTGTGGTCGACGTTTCCGGCGGCGAGAACCTCGCGTTGGGAGAGCGTCTCGTGGCGGGGTTGGAAAACGCTGTCTACCTCGGGCCACGTCCGCTCGGCACGCCGTATGCGCTGTATGCTTGCTTCGACTTCCTGTGGCTCCCTCCAGCGCCCCGCACGCGCGACGAGGCGGAAGTCCGCGAGGCGTTGACGCTGGCCTGCGCAATCGGGCGGAGGCTGTTGGTTCCGCACGATTCGCCGCGCGTGACTGCGCCCGGCCAGCTGGCCTACTCGCCCCCGGATCAATCACTGGACTTTGTTTCCTCGCTGGCTGGAGCGCGGCTTGACTCGGATATCGCCAATCGCTATCTCGAGGCGTGGCGTCCGGCCGCGCGCGTGGCGCAGCTCCTGCGATATGCAGATGCCATCGGCCAGGAGGTGGCCGTCCCGCGCCCGGACTTCGGCCAAGCCGGCGAGCCCGTGACTCCGGCGATGCGCTGGCCCTCTGGGAGGGGCGTCAAACGCGCGGAAACCCGTTGCGTTCTGCTGGTCGACAGCCTCGACCGGGGCGGGTTGGAAGGCGTGGTGGGCAATCTGGCGCGCAATCTGCCGCCAGCCGGCGTCGCGACGCAAATCGTCTGCTGGAAGTCAGGCGGGGCCACGGCGCGGGCGCTCGCCTCCCAGGGCGTGGCCGTAGACATTGTCGAGCAGGATCCCCGCGCGTTGCGTCGCACCCTCTCGAAGGCGCGGCCGCATGTGGTGCATTCGCACTTCGCCTCCCGGCCGGCGCTGGAAATTGCGCGCGAGCTGGGGCTTCCGGTGCTCGAGCACATCCACAACACGTATGTTTGGCTCGATGAGGCGGGCTGGGAAGAAGAGCGGGCGCGCAGCCGACTCTTCACCCGCGCGGTGGCCGTGAGCCGCCTGGTGCGTCGCTACTATTCCCACCGCAACCCAGAGTGGGAGGCGGACTGGATCGATATCCTGCCCAATGGCATCGATCTGCTTGGCAGAGATTCCATCGACTACACTGCGGCCCGCGAGAGGCTGGGAATTGGCCGCGAGGAAGTATTGCTGCTCAACTTGGCCAGCTATGATGGAATCAAGAATCAACTCGGCCTCGTGGCGGCGTTCGACGAGGTCGCCGCACGCTTCCCGAAGGCGCGCCTGTGGTGCGCCGGAGCAGCCGCCAACCGCGAGTATCGAGCGCGGGTGGTGGCGCTGCGGGACGGCCTGCGGGCGCGCGAGCAGGTCGTGCTGGACGAGCATCGCAGCGATGTTCCCCTCTTGCTGTCAGCGGCAGATGTCTTCGTTATGGACTCGTTTGCCGAGGGGTGGAGCCTGGCGGCGACCGAGGCGCTCCTCGCCGGAGTGCCGCTGGTTTTCAGCGAGTGCGGCGGCGCATCCGAATTGGCGGGGGAGGCAGGCGAGCGCGGGCTTATCGTGCCCAACCCGGCCTGCGATCCGATCAATCTCGACCGTGAGACGCTTTTCCGTGTCATCTTGGAGCCGCGCCAGCGGAATCGAGCGGCGCTGGTCGAGGCCCTGAGCCAGATGGTCGCCGCCCGGGACGATTGGCAGATGCGACGCACGCAGCTGCGCGACCACGCCGCAAGTCACTTTGGCTTGGCGCAGCAGATCCAGCAGGTCGTGCCCCGCTTGCAGCAGACAGCGCTGGGGGACAAGCACCTGTCCGACATGATGATTCGCGGCATGGACGAGGGCACACCGCCCTCGCGGCCATCCCTTTCCCCGGACAACCTCGCCGAACTCGATTTCTGGACGCGGGAGTTGGCGCTGACGGGCGACCACCCGGAAGATATCGCCGCGCGTGTGGTTCCCGAACGCATGGGCGCGGTCTTCCCGCCGGCGATGAACCGCGTGCTCGAGTGGCTCGCCGCGCGCGGGATCAACCGGCCCAGAGTCTTGGACGTGGGTTCGGGCCCTCTCTCGCTTCTTGTTCACGGGTGGCAGACCGGACGCCTGGATCTTGTTGCGTGCGATCCCCTGGCCGATCATTACCGTCCTCTCCTGGCGAGGAACGGTCTGAGCGCAAGCTACCCACAGTTGGCCTGCCCGGGGGAGGCGCTGGTGACGCACTTCGGGCGGGCCTCTTTCGACGTGGCGTGGATTCACAATGCGCTCGATCACAGTGCCGATCCACAGAAGGTGCTGCGTGAGATGGCCGATGTCTTGCGTCCCGGCGGGTATCTGCTCTTCCAGGGCTGGAGCCGTGAGGGCTCGGCCCAGCGCTGGCAGGGGCTGCACCGTCATGACCTCTTCCTGGATTCAGAACGTCAGCTGATGACCGAGAGCCACCATGAGGGCCGGGCTATTGCGGCGCGCCGCATTGCCTCCGATGTGCCGCTGGAGGTGGTGGAAATGACTGATACTCCTGCACATGGCAGGACGTGGTTGAGCATCATTTGGCGCAAGTTGCCTGCCGACTGAGTCGCGAGCCTTGACCGCCCCGAAGCCGGAGAATGCGGCGAGGCGGCCGACGCGGCCTCGAACAGACGAGCCTGCAACTCCGGGCTCCAGGGCGCGGTCGCCCGGAGTCAACCGGCACGAAGGCGGGGATCCTTAGGCACTCCCTTCTGGCTGCGAGCAGACGAGATGGCTGTTTCCAGGGTTGAGATGAGGGACGGTCCCATTTCAGTGCGCGCCGATTGGCGCGCGCTGGGCGCAATCCTGATGGTGTTGTTGCTTGTGTACTCCTCCGCGATCCTCGTGGACTATGGTTTCGCCGACGACTATTCTTTCCTGGTTCGGTCCAAGGCGGGATCCGGGGTCCTCTTCGATCTCGTGGCCGCCGGGCGGCCGCTCAATGGGTTCTTGATGCAGACGGCCTTTCGCCTCACGCCGGGGGTGGACGGTCTGGACCTGATGCGACTGGTCGGTGTGCTGGGGACGGCGGCGCTGGGGTGGGGGCTGTATCTGCTGCTGCGCTCGGCCGGGGAGGGCCGGATCAGTTCGTTCTTTCTAGCGTTGGGCAGTGTGCTGCTGCCGTCCTTCCAAGTGTATGTCGCGTGGGCGCAGTACTTTGCCGCTCCTTGGGCGTGTCTGGCGGCTGTGGGTTCAGCACACCTGACATGGGTCGCAGCGCGGCCGCGGGCGTGCCTGCCGCGAATGGCGCTGGCGGTATTGGCCGCGTTGCTTCTGCTCATAGCGCTCACGATCTATCAACCGGCGGCGATGATGTTCTGGGTGGCCGTCGGGGTACGGTGGATTACGGGGTGCGCGTCGTGGCGGCACCTTGGCCGGTACGCGCTGATCGCGAGCGTGACTGCGCTGGGCGCACTCCTCGCCGAGTTCGCGCTCTTCCGATGGCTGACCACTGCGGTTGTGCCTGCCGACGTGCGCGTCGACCTGGGCGTGAACCTGTTGGCGAAGCTGGAATGGTTTGTTCGCGAACCACTGATCGGCGGGCTGAATCTGCTTCGGCTCATCCCCTCGTCCGCCCTGGCGGTTGGGGTGGCAGCCTTCATTTGTGTCGGCCTGTGGCTGCGTCTTCGCGGGAGTTGGGGCGAGCGATTGCTGCGTTGGACGGGGGCGCTGGCGCTGGTACCGCTCACCTATCTACCGAATCTACTGGTGGTCGATAGCTGGGCCTCGTTTCGGACCCGCCCGGCGCTGAGCGTCTTGCTCCTCGTGTACGCCTACTACGCCTTCTGGACAATTATGCGCCAGCTCGAGGCGTGGCGGCAGGCAGACCTCACGGCCTGGGGCTACGGCGGCATGGCGACCTTCGTCGGCCTGGGCGTCGTTCTGGCGGCGGCCCATGTGACGCAGCTCTTCGCTGTGCCGCAGTCCATGGAGTACCGCTACCTCAAGAGCCGCCTCTCACCCCCTGCTCTAGACTCCGCCAGAGCGGTGTGGATCATCCGGCCCAACTGGTCGCAGGGCGTATCGCGCTACGTGACCTATGACGAGTTCGGCAAACCCTCCTCGTTTCCGGAATACGCCAGTGCCCCAATGGCCAGGTTGGCGTTGGGGGAGGTCGACCCCAGCCGCGCAGATGTGACCGTGCGCAGTTTCGCGTATGACGACCCGCTTCCGGCGATGCCGGAGGGCGTTGTCTTGGTCGATCTGCGCGCGCTCGTGAGCCTGCGGTGAACCCGGCAAGCGACGACCCCGCCTGCGACCGGCCGCGGAGCGAACCGTGCGCCGAAGGCGTGGCTCACGCAGGGGATGCGAACCGGCGAAGCCGTTGCCTTCCAGAACGCGCGGTGGCGTCCCTGGGATGGCGCAGCCCGGCGGCCACCGCCTCAAGTTGGTGTGAGCACGACCGTAGCCTGGAGAGCTTAGGGGCGATGCGGATCAGGCCGGCAACCCAACTGCAAGCCGCCGGCAAGCGAACGGTCTTGCGCCGCGTGGTAAAAAGAGGGAAGAGTGCGCCCTGTGGAAGCGGGGCCACCGCGGAGTCCCTGTTGCCACATTCTCTCTCTCATCCCATGCGCGCTCTCTCTCCCGTCCTGATGGCGATGCTATTGCTCGCGCCGCAGATCCGTGTCGGGGCAAGCCAGGCGCCGATCGAGGGGTCCCGCAGGTGGATGGCCGGAGCGCCGGCGTCGGGCACGCCGCCTAACACCGGACCTGCATTCGATACCCCTGGGCCGAATGGGCCTGCCTTCTCGATCTTCCTGCCGCTTGTCCTCCGCAACTACTCTCAGCCGCTTCTTTTTGGTGTCTACACGCCAGGGTGGTTGGCCCTCGAGTCAACGTACACCGGGGAGCTGACGCCACTCGATGCTTTCGCTGGAAAGCACCATACTTTGGTCGGGACCTTCGTGGATCTCATCACGCCCAATTATGGCAACTATGTGACAGCGCAACTTACGATGGCATGGGACCACGGCTACACGCCGTTTGTCAACCTAAACGCCTGCACCTCCGTTTCTCCCCCATCCGAGTGCGGAAATCAGACGGCACTGGCCCATATCGCCGCCGGCGACTGGGACAGCTACCTGGATCAATGGATCGCCGCGTTCAAAACCTATGCCGAGGGCGGCGGCGGACGGGCGGTTTTCATTGCGCCGTTCCAGGAAATGAACTACCTAACGCAGTACTACAACCCTGACCCCCAATACTTCAAGGATGCCTTTGCCTACGTTCGCAGCGCCTTCGAGGCTGCCGGCGTTCCGGCTGGGAGCGTGCGGTGGGTGTTCGCCCCAAATGCCTACAGTCCGCCTGCCGACCCATTCGAGGAATACTACCCGGGCGAGGCGCTCGTGGATGTGGTCGGGTTGAGTACCTACAACATGGGCTATACTCCGGGGAACAGCCGCTGGGATCCGCCGAGTTACACGTTCGGCAACTACCTTCTCAGGCTGCGGACGATGGCGCCTGCAAAGCCGATCATCTTCACCCAGACCGGCACAACGGCCACAACTGAAACTGGGCGCGATGATGATGCCAAGAACCAGTGGCTGACGGAAGCGTTCAACTACTTGGCCACACAATCCCAGGTGAGGGGATTCATATACTACAACATGTGTCCGTCCTGGGAAGGCATCGATTGGGGCGTCCACGATCGTTGCTGGGGCGGGCCGCCTCCGATAGACTCGCTCGCCGACTACACCGGCTACCAAACCGGCTCAGCCAACCCCGCCTACCGCTACATCACGCCCGCCGACCTCAAGAACATGCCGCTTCTGCCCTGATACAATAGCCGCATCTCCAGCACCTCGTGCTTGCCCCGCAGGGGATGCGCTTGACCTCGTCCGCTCCTCCGCATAAGTTGCGCTCTTTCGCGCGCCAGGTCTGGCGCGCAGCGCGAAGATTCCTGCTCGACATCGAAGCGGCACTTCTCCCCCCGCAACTGGATGCTGCGCTGCGCCGGTCCGTTGTGCGTGGCCGCCTGCTCCGGCTGCGCGAGCCGATCGTCCGGCAATTCGCACGCATTCAGGACATCCGCAGCGCTGTGAGCTCGCCGCGCGCGACGATCCTCTTTCTGCCCGGGCTCGATTGGCACGTCCCGCTCTTCCAGCGCCCGCAGCAGATGGCGCGCGCGCTCGCGCGGCGCGGCGCGCTCGTCTTCTACATCCAGCCGCCGGCCTTCGAGCACGAAGGGACGATCAGCGAGATCGAGCCGCGCCTCTTCCTCAGCGCGGTTCCGGTCGAGGCCTTCCGTGAGGCCGGGCATGTCTGGCATTACGTCCTGACCTGGAACGCGCGCCGCTATCTGCCGGCCTTCGAAGGCCCGCGAATTGTCTACGACTACGTCGACGATATTGCTGCCTTCCACGGGAACACGGCGGTCATGCGCCAGGACCACCGGCTCCTGCTTGCGCGGGCCGAGGTCGTTCTGGCCACGGCGCAGGTCCTCTATGAGGAGGCGAGTCGCGCCCGGCCGGAGGCGCTGCTCGTTCCCAACGGTGTTGAGTATGACCACTTTGCTCGCGCGCGGCGCGAGGTGCGCGGCGATCCGCCGCCGGATCTTGCGCCGGTGGTTGCCCGGCGGCAGCCGATTGTCGGTTATCATGGCGCGCTCGCGCACTGGTTCGACTACGATCTGGTGGCCGAGGTCGCACGGCGCCGGCCTGATCTCTCGTTCGTGTTGATCGGGCCGGACTTCGATTTCTCGCTGCGCGACACGCGGCTGCTCGGCCTGCCCAACTTGACCTGGCTTGGGGCGCGACCGTATGCCGAACTGCCGCAGTATCTCGCTTGGGTCGAGGTGGGTATTGTTCCTTTCCGGCCGAGCGCCGTGACCCATGCCACCTCGCCGATCAAGCTGTTCGAATTCATGGCAGCCCAAATCCCGACGGTGATCACCCCGATGAAGGAGAGCATGCGCTATCCTCTGGCGATCGTCGCCGACACGCCCGAGGCCTGGAGCCGCGCGATCGACTTGGCCATCGCACGAGGGCGGGACGAGTCCTTCTGCATGCGCCTGGGTGCGGAGGCGCGCGCCAATACGTGGGAGGCGCGCGCCGAGCAGTTGCTAGGCGCGCTCGCGGCGCCTCAGCCTGACCTGGGCGCGCCGTCACGCTAGAATCCAGTCGCTGGCCATGCCCTCCCCCGAATCGCGCCCCTCACCTGACCTCTCCCGCGGGCCCATCGTGCCGCGCTCTGCGGCCGTTCGTCTGATGCGCCGCGGATTAGGGCGGGCGTATGAACTGGCCTGGGGTATGTGGCACGCTGGCCGCGTCCCGGGCTGGCGGCGGGAGTTGGACCGCATCTGTCGAGAGGCTTCAGACGCACGCGCAAGCGTGCTCTTCCTTCCATCGGTGCCGTGGACCACCCTGCTGGCCCAACGCCCGCAGCACATGGCGCGCGCGCTCGCCCGCGCCGGGGTCGTCGTATTCTACATGGTCCCGCCGCATGACATCGAGTTCGCAGCGGGCTTCCGCATGATTGAGCCGCGCCTGTATTTGGCGAAGGTGCCGCCCAGCGTGTTCGCGGGCCGGCAAGATCTCGTCGCGTTTGCCCTCACCTACAACTCGAGATATCTTGCGCCAATCCGCCCCCAACGCGTGGTGTACGACATCATTGACGACTTGCGCGTGTTCCCCGACCCCGCAGCCGGCCTTGCGCGCGCGCACCGCCGGCTGCTTGAGCAGGCGGATTTGGTGTTGGTCAGTGCATTCCCGCTGGCCGAGTCGGTTCGGGCGCTGCGCCCGGACGCGCGCCTCATCCCCAACGCGGTGGACGCCGACTATGTGCGCGAGCATGCCCGGCGCGGCACGCCGCCCGAGGAGTTTGGGGATCTGGTGCGTGAGAGACGCCCAATCATCGGCTACCATGGAGCCCTCGCTGCCTGGGTTGACTACGCGCTCCTTGCGCAGGTAGCGCGCCTCAGACCCGAGTACGCCTTTGTCCTGATCGGGCCGGATTATGACGGCTCGCTGGGGGAAGCGGGCCTGCTCCGCGCGAGCAACGTGCGCTGGCTGGGCGCGCGTCCGCGCGGAGAGGTGATGCGCTACCTGGCGTGGTACGACCTGGGCATGCTGCCCTTCGTGCTGAACTCGATCACACATGCCGTTTCCCCGCTTAAACTATTCGAGTATCTTGCGGCCGGCAAGCCGGTTGTGTCCACGCCGCTGGCGGAAGTAAGCCGCTATCCCGTTGTGGTCCTCGCTCAGGATTCCGAGGCATTTGCCCTGGCGCTCGATCATGGACTGGCACTGCGTGGCGATGCAATCTACTTGGAAGCGATCGAGCAGGCCGTGCGCGACAACACGTGGGATGTGCGCGCAAGAGAGGTCTTGGCAGCGATTGATGGCCTGACACCTGGCGCGGCCGACAGCCGGAGGCATGTGTGAAGCGCCGCCTGCTCATGGTCAGCCGCACCTCGCCGCGCCTTGATCCGCGCGCGCGGTTCCTGGTGACCACGCTCGCCTCGCAGTATGAAGTACGCGTGGTGACCTCGCGCGCCGAGGGGCTGAGCACCGCGTCGCCGCTTGCCCCCGGGGTCACGTCGCGCGAGATTGGCCTGGCCTTTCCCGGCCGGGGACCGTGGCTCGTCACCGGTCCACTGCGCCTGACGCAGCTCAACCTGGTCGCCGCGTGGGAGATGCTGCGCCGCCGGCCGGAGGCCGTGCTCTTCAGCGATGCAACCTACGCGCTGGTAGGATTTGTTGCGCGCCTCATCCGCGGAACGCGAACAATCTACAGCGCCCAGGAGATCGTGTGGGCCGGCATGCCTGCGCTCATTGGCGCGCTCTTCAAATGGGTCGAGCGCGTGATTCTGCGTCGCTGCAGCCTGTGGATCGTGCCCTCGCGAGAGCGAGGCGAGTTTGTGTTGCGTGAACACGGCTTACAGCGCGAGTACCTTGTGATTCCCACGCTTCCACTTGAACCGCCGCTTACGGACCGCCCGCGCCTGCGTGCTCTCGCCCGAGATGAACTTGGGATCGGCGCCGCCGAACCGGTCGTCATGTTCCAGGGAAACCTGTTCCCACAACGCGGGTTGGAGGCGCTGCTGGAGGCGGCCCGCGGAGACCGCTTTCACGTCGTCATTCAAGGCGTGGGTCAGCTGCGGGGTGCGCTCGAACGCACCGCCCAGGCACTGCCGTTCGTCCACA
>CAYGXJ010000107.1:0-2496 GCA_964353865.1 uncultured Anaerolineales bacterium
TGGGAATGAACCCCAGCGGGTAAGCCGCGCGCGTGTTCTCAGTGAACGTGCCGTCTTCGAAATCCATGCGCCGGCTTTCCACGTCCATGACGACATTTTCCAGAACCGTTCCAAAGCGCCGCGTCGCTTCCCAGATGAGCGGTTCAAGATCGGGCCGCAGACGGATCGTCTTGGCGTAACAGCCTCCCTCAAAATTGAATACGCCGTCCTCGGCCCAGCCGTGTTCGTCGTCGCCCACCAGGCGGCGGGCAGCGTCGCTCGAAAGCGTGGTCTTGCCGGTTCCCGAAAGGCCGAAGAACAGCGCCACATCTCCCTGTTCGCCGACGTTGGCCGAACAGTGCATCGAGAGCACCCCGCGCTGTGGCAGGAGGAAATTCAAAATGGTGAAGATCGCCTTCTTGATCTCGCCGCCGTAGCTCGTTCCGCCCACGAGAACCAGCCCCCGTTCGAGATCGAGCGCAACAAAGACCTCCGAATTGGTGCTGTCTTCTTCGGGGATGGCGTGAAAGCGCGGCGCGTCTAGCAAGGTGAACTGGGGGATGTGATTGGGCAGGGCGGCGGGCGGCAGGCGCAAGAAGAGATTGCGGGCGAACAAGCTGTGCCACGCATATTCGCTTACGATGCGGATAGGAACTGCGTGCGCGGGGTGCGCCCCGGCGACGGCATCTTGAACGAAAACGTCCCGCCCCTGGAAGTAGGATCGCATGCGAAGGTGCAGGCGTTCGAACTGGGCCGGGGTCATCGGCCGGTTGACCTTCCCCCACCACACCAGCGAATCACTGGGCGCCTGCTGGACGATGAATTTGTCGTTGGGCGATCGTCCGGTGTGATGGCCGGTGCGCACGACCACCGGGCCGAGATGGGCCAGCTGTCCTTCGCGGCGCGAGATAATGCGCTCAACTAGCATGGGCGAGGGCAGAGTCCAGTATGACAAGTTCAAGTGGGTCAGCCCATGGTTCTCTAGCCCGTGTCGGCTGGGGGTACCTATTGCATTCGGCATATCGTCTCCTCACGATCGTTGGATGATGTCGGGCTCGGGCACCTGCGCGGCCGCGGCCAATTCCCCGAAGCGCGTGAGCGCCTTTACGTACGGCAGAATGCTTGGTAGGTAATGTCGTTCGCCGGCCGCGTGAGGCGCCAGCCCCGATTGTCCCCACACAATTCCCTGCCCGTTCGGCGCAAAGCGCGCGCTTGTCGCATGCAGCTTGCGCCCCAGTACCGGCTCTCGGCCGGAGGTCTCGCGCACCGCCTGCAGCAAACGCCGAGCAAACGGGTTGGCCGGGTCGCAGCGAACGCCGGCTTCACATGAAACGAGTTCGAGCTCGAATCCTTCTGCCTCGGCCAGGGAGCGCATGAGGTCCACCAGTCCGCCGAGGCTATCCTCGGGGAGGCTGCGCACCTCAATGCCCAATGCCGCCAGGTAGGCCGTCAGATTGAATATGCCGCGTTCCCCAGAAACCAGAAACGGGAAGGCGATTTGCGAGCGCCAAGAGGTCGGTCCCTCGAGTTGCAGGTGATGCCGGGCCGCCTCCATCAGGCGGGCTCGCGCCTCGACGAGCTTCATCATCACGTCCGAGCCGGGCTGCCTCGAGGAATGCCCGCGTGTGCCCCGCGCACGCAATTCGGCGCGCAGCAAGCCGCGGTTCTCCAGGCACACCTCTCCCACGAGTTCATCGCCACGCTCGCCGGTGCGTTCGCCGGCGATCATTAGCGTTGGAGCGGGCTCACCTTCACACGCCAATGCATTCAGAATGTGGGGCGTACCCATCGGCTCGGTCTCTCCAGGCTCCTCATTGCCCACCAACAGCAATCGGAGGGGCGGGTAGGGCGGCCCGGCGTGCCGGGTCGCCTTCATCCACACCACATAAGTCGCCGCCACCGTCTTCATGTCGGCTGCGCCGCGCCCTACCAGGTACTCGCCGTCCAGCCTGGGCGTGAATTGGCTCTCGTCCGGATCGGGACCCACAACGTCTAAATGCCCGAGCAGGACGACCGGCGCAGGACCCTCGCCCGGAAAGGTCGCGAGGAGCGCCGGGAAACGACCCTCGGCAAACACGCGCACATCCAGACCGCCGCGCCTCAGATCTTCGGCGACAAGACGAACAGCCGCCTGGATGGCTTCCATCCGCGGCAATCCGCCGGGCGAGACGCTGACCGAGGGGATGGCGATGAGCCGGCTGGCCAGCAACACAACTTCGCGTGTGACGTCATCGGCCGTCGGGTCCAGCTGGATTGCAGCGGGCCGCGCTTCGGCCGTTGGCAATAGTTGCGCGGCCTCCGCCCGCTGCCACAATGCCTCCAGCTTGCCTGCCAGCGGGCTGAGGCGCGGGATCTCGCGTCGGATGAGCTCGATATCACTAGCCACTTGAGCGCGTCGCTCATCGAAAAGGCGTCCAATGGCATCCGCATCGACCACCGAGTGTTCATCCGCATCCGGCAACAGACGCGTGCGTATCTGCTCCGCCGCGTTGGGGGCGCCGTGCGCTACCTCGTCAA
>CAYGXJ010000108.1:0-35328 GCA_964353865.1 uncultured Anaerolineales bacterium
GTTATCACCGTCGAAGAGAGCAAGACCGGTATCGCGTTCGAAACTGAATACGTCGAAGGGATGCAGATTGATCGTGGCTACATCACGCCCTATTTTGTCACGAATGCGGAGCGGATGGAAGCAGTCCTCGAGAACGTGTACATTCTCCTCACCGACAAGAAAATTTCCGCGCACACCGATATCGTCCCACTGCTCGAAAAACTGGTGCAGCTGGGCAAGCGCGAACTCGTGATCGTCGCCGAAGACGTGGACGGGGAGGCGCTGGCGACGCTGGTCCTCAACAAGCTGCGCGGCATGCTCAACGTGCTGGCGGTCAAGGCCCCCGGCTTTGGCGATCGGCGCAAGGCCATGCTGCAGGACATTGCCGTTCTCACTGGCGGCACGGTCATCACCGAGGAACTGGGCAAGAAGCTTGAAAGCACCACGTTGGCCGACATGGGCCGCGCCGACAAGGTTGTGGCGACCAAGGACGACACGACCATCGTGGCCGGCAAGGGCGATGTCAAGAAGATCAAAGGCCGCATTGAAGAGATTAAGGTCGAGATCGACAAGTCGACCTCCGACTACGACAAGGAGAAGCTTCAGGAACGCCTGGCCAAGCTTTCCGGTGGCGTGGCGGTGATCAAGGTGGGCGCGGCCACCGAGACCGAGCTCAAGGAAAAGAAGCACCGCGTCGAGGACGCACTCTCGGCGACGCGGGCCGCTGTAGAAGAAGGCATCGTCCCGGGCGGCGGGGTGGCGCTGATCAATGCCATGGCCGCTCTCGACAAGGTGAAGATCGACGGCGAAGACGAGACCATCGGCGTGGCCATCGTGCGCAAGTCGCTCGAGGTACCGATGCGCCGCATCGCCTCTAACGCCGGCAAGGACGGCGCGGTGATCGTGGAAGGCGTGCGCCGCAAGCATCACGAAGAAAAGAACAAGAACATCGGCTACGACGTGATCAAGGAAGCCTACGTGGATATGGTGGTCGCCGGCATCATCGATCCGGCCAAGGTCACGCGCGGGGCGCTCGAGAACGCGGCCTCCATCGCGGCCATGATCCTGACCACTGAGGCTTTGGTGACCGACAAGCCGGAGAAGGACAGGCCGGCCGCCGCGCCGCAGATGCCCGATTACTAGATCTCAACGAGTCACCAACAGAAACAAACATCCCGCGGCACAGGCCGCGGGATGTTTTAGTTCCGGGAATGAGAGCCGCCTCACGGCGCACGGGTGGAGGTGGGCCCGGTGGTCGGCGTGCGGCTGGCAGTGGAGGTCGGGCTGGGCGTGCCGGTGACCACAGTTGGCGTGGGTGTGGCGATGCCGTAGCGCACCTTGAGGTAGGTGCCGGGATAAATCGTGTTGGCATCGGTGATCTTGTTCAGGCGCTGAATGTCCTCGGCCGTCGAGCGGAACTTGGAGGCAATGGATTGCAGCGAGTCACCCTCCAGCACGAGGTAAGTGATCGTGTCGCCCGCTTTGAGGTTGGTGGGCAGCGAGGTCGGGGTGATCGTGGCACCCGGGGCCGGGATCTCGATCTTCTGCCCGATGAAGATCGTGCTCGGGTCGGTCAGGGTGGGGTTGGCTGCCATAATAGACACCACACTCACGCCGAACTTCTCGGCGATGGTGGCCAGCACGTCGCCCGCCTGGATGATGTAGCTGGTCGGCCCGGAGGGCGTATCCGTGGGCAGAATGGGGGTGACGCTGGGCGTGGGCGTGATGCTCGGCGTCTGGCTGGGGGTGAATGTGGCGGTGGGTGTGGGCGTGGGCGTCGAAAGGAACGGCAGGCGGATTTGCAGCGGGCCACCGACCCAGACGATGATCAACACAATTCCCACCAGAGCCAGGATGGCCGCCACCGCGCCGATGAGGATGTTGCCGATACGCTCGCGGCGCCGGCGATAGCCTTCGATGGTGTGACCGATATCGTGATCCATCGGGTTGGACATGCGTGCCTCCCCCGCAAGGCGAGTGCCCCCGCGCTCATCTCGCCGCGCACGGCATTCTGCCCCGCGAACTGCAATTCTACCCCGAACCTACGCCGGGCAGGCACCTCAGCGGGGTGCGGCGCGGACGAGGTGATCCAAGGCATGCAGCAGCTCCGCCTGCGTGGCAGCATCCGTTTCGGCCTGCGACACCTCGCGCAACATGCGCCCGGCCGCAATCCCGCCGATCTGGCCAACCGCCCATGCGGCGTGGCGCCGCAGCAACGGGTCGGCATCTGCCAGCGCCCGCTCCAGCGCCGGCAGCGCCTCGGGCCGGCGCGAATTCCCCAGAGCGAGGATCAGGTTACGCTTCCATCCGGCGCGCTTGGCCCGCCGCAGCGGGCTGCGGCGAAAGCGGGCGGCCAGGGCCTCTTCGTCGGCCGAGAGCTCCGCGCGCAGGTCTCGCAGCGGGAAGTGTCGGCGTGCGGCAAACGGGGAGGAGGGTGCCGGTCCTGCGAAGCGCACATTCCATGGACACACCTCCTGGCAGATGTCGCAGCCAAAGGCCCAGCGCCCGATGCCGGGGCGCAACGCCTCAGGAATGTCACCCCGCTGTTCGATGGTGAGGTACGAGACGCAGCGGGTTGCGTCGAGCGTCCGGTCAGGCAGGATGCACTGCGTGGGGCACGCCTCCAGGCAGCGACGGCACGACCCGCAGCGATCGGTTTCGAACGGCGGGTCGGGCGGCAGCTCGAGGCTGATCAGGAGTTCGGCCAGCACAAAGTACGACCCATGCCCAGGGTGGATGAGCATGCCGTTCTTGCCGATCCACCCCAGCCCGGCGCGCTGGCCGATTTCCCGTTCGAGGAGAGGGGCTGTATCGCTGACGGCACGCCACTCGAGGGGCCGGCCGACCTGGGCGATGATGAATTCGGCCAGGATGCGGGCCCTCGCCGGGAGGAGGTCGTGATAGTCCTCGCCCACGGCATAGGCGGCGACGCGGCCGCCCAGCGAGTCATCCGTCGGTGGAAGTGGTGGAGAGTACAGACAACCCAAGACGATGATGGTCTGGCAGACAGGCATCAGCCGGCGCGGATCGGCGCGTGTGCTGCGGGCGCGCTCGCTGGCGAGGTAGGCCATCCCGCCGTGCCGTCCGGCGTCCAGCCAGGTCTCGTAGGTGGCCCTGTGCGCTGGAGGTTCAGACGTGGTGAATCCGCACAAGGCGAAACCCAGTTCCCCGGCGTGAGCACGGATCATCTCTTTCAGTTCGGCTAAGGCATTCTCTCCCATATCGATCCGCCTGGCCGGCGTGGTGCCGCGACGGCGCAGCCAGGAACCATCGCACGGGCCCCATTCTAAACCCAGCCTGCGTCCCAATGCGGGGAGAAGCGGAGCGGCCATCTCCGGTTGCAGAAGATGGCCGCCCGTGCCCCGGTCGTCGGAGAGCCGAGAACACACACGCCCTGGGGCATCCCAGGGCGTGAGAGCTCTTGTCGAACCAGGTCTGCGTCAGAACTTGCGGAAGGACTCGCGCTTGGCACCGCACACCGGGCAGACATCCGGGGCCGTGCCCTCGACCGTGAAGCCGCACGCGCCGCACACGAAGACGTCTGCCGCGGAAATGTCCGTCCCGCCTTCCACGGCGCGCTTGGCCGCCCCGTACAACGCGGCGTGGACCTTCTCGGACTCGAGGGCCCAGGTCATCGACCGCAGGGCCTTCTTTTCCTCCTGGCGCTCGGCGACCGCGCTGAAGGCCGGGTACATCTCCTCCACCTCGTAAGTTTCGCCGGCGATGGCTTCGCCCAGATTCGGCGCCGTGCCGGCGACACCCTCCAGCGCGCGCAGGTGATTGCTGGCGTGAACCCGTTCGGCGTAGGCCGTGGCCAGGAACAGGCGTGCCACGTTGGGCAGCTTCTCCTTCTCGGCTCGTTCGGCGAAGTTCAGGTACTTCATGTGGGCCTGACTCTCGCCTGCGAAGGCAGAGCGGAGATTGGCCTCGGTCATCTTCTTCATTGAGTCTTCTCCGTTTGGCGAAACCCTGCCCCCCGGGCAATCGCCATCGCTTCACTCGGCATCGCGCGGCACATCACGCACACCGATGAATCAAGACTCCCCCGCGGGCGGGGGCCTCCCCAAACCGGGACGAGATTCTCGGCTCAGGCCTGGATGATGCAATCGACGGGGCACACCGTCTTGCAGTTCGGCGAGTCGTGGTGACCTTTGCACTCGACACAGGTCGCCGCATCGATGACATACACCGTATCGCCTTCGGTGATGGACTTGGTGGGGCACTCCGGTTCGCACGCACCGCAGGAAATGCACTCTTCAGTAATCTTCATCGCCATGGGGTCGGACCTCGTATTTGGGCTGGATATGTCTGGCTTCGGGTAGGCTACCATGGCGAGATTGGCTCTTCAATGGACGAAACTAACGAGAGGCTGACACGAATATCCTCGCGCATTCTGCGTAAGGGGGCATGAGATGTCTGGTTAGGTCGCGAGTGCTGCGAGGGTTACCGAGTCGGCGCTCCTGCCTTGAAAGCCGCATATCCACAGCCGGAAATCGTCCACCTCCCTCCGATTCGAAGATACCCGTCGATGGCCGACATGGCCTCGGCGCCCGCCGGGCCGAGAGCGAGGTCGGCGGAAAGGACGCTACGGATTTGAGGCGACCTGGAAAACATCGTTTGAGGCTGGCTGGACGGCAGGCGCTCCCCCCAAACGGAGATCATCAATGGCGAAGTGCTCCGGCTAGCGCTGCGCCCAGAAGCCGGACGGGGCGAATAGCGCCTCGACGAGGTGCGGAAAGACACCGGCCTCGAAGGCAAGATCCAGTGCGGTGTAGCGCCGGCGCAGCAGGCGCGCGCGGTTGTAATCCCGGCGCAGGTCGGCGCGGGTGAGGCCGACCGCCTCCGGCGTGGACGGGCAGCCGGCCTGGGCCATCAGCTCGGCCAGCCCAGCCGCCGGCATCAACTGGGCGCGCAGGCCTTCGCGCATCTCGGGCCAGTGCTTCTGAATGGTCGTCAGGTGCTTCCCCACGCGGCCCGGGTCGTCATACTTGGCGAGTGATTCCTCCGTGGCGCTGTCCGCCACGGTCGTGAGGGAAAACGCGCGACGCGCTTCGGCCTGCAGGTCGTGGTGCGTGGGCCACGTTTGCACACGGGCCGGAACATCCATCCTGGAGAAGTCGGTCGCGAGCAACTTCTCGTAGAACGCCGCAGAGGCCACAGCCCCCAAGGCAACCTTGAACCCGTGGCTCACCTCGCGCCCGGCGTGCGGCAGTCCCTCCATCTCCCACAAGTGACTGAAGAGATGTTCGCTACCGGAGGCCGGCCATGGCGAGCGCGCGGCTTGCATGGCCAGGCCGGCCATCACCAGGCCACCCAGCAGGCGCTCGAGCGCGGCAGGGTCGCCGTTGGCCAGGCGTTGCGGCTCCGCGATCCACTCGCGCAGCTGCGGCTGAATGAGATCCCAGGCCGGGCGATGTATCGGATCCATGCCGAGCGCCTCGGCGATCATCCAATCTGCGCCGGATATGACTTTGCCGGCCAGGTCCCCGTAACCGGAGCTGGTAAGTTCCGCCGGCGCGCGGGCCAGCACCTGCACGTCGGCCAGCAGCGCCCGCGGCGCGGGGCACGCATCCGCTCGCTTCACGCCGGCGTGGGTGATGGCTGCCGCGAAGGAGGTGTAGCCGTCCATTGAGGCGGCGGTGGCCACGACCATGTAGGGGCGGCCCACCTGGTGGGCGGCCAGCTTGACGATATCGTTGAGCGTGCCGGAGCCCACGACGATGGGGATGGCTTGTGATTCGCCGAGCAGGCGCCTGACCTCTTCGACCCGCTCGATCTCCGGGTGCAGACGTGGCGAGCCTGGGAATACATGCGTGGCATCCAGGCGCACCCCCGCTTGAAGCAGGACGCCGTGCGCGGTCTCACCCGCGGCGCGGTAGGTATTCTCATCGGCAATGAAGGCTGCGTTGCTACCGCCGAAGTTGCGGCGGAAAACGCTAGCGCATTCGCCCAGCACACCTTCCCCGATCAGAACCTCGCGCTTATCGGTGGCCTGGCGCAATGCAGCGGCGATGGTTTCAGTAATCATGCTGGTGAGCCTCGTACATCAATCAAGGGGTCTCTTCTGAGAGCTGCAGCCGCTACCAGCCGCTCTCGGCGAAGAGCTGAGTCAAGAAGGTGGTTCGTTCTTCGGCGGTCATCGGCCGTGGGCGGGCATAGTCTTCCAGCATCGCCGTCAGGAGTTCGGTGCCGATATGCCTCCCATTGTAGAAGACGTGCCGGTCGATCGTTTCCCAGCGCGTGCCGGGCACCACCTGATCGAACGGGTTGATGTACATCATCTGGTCGAAGAACAAATTGCCCAGCCCGTAGTGGATAAGAGCGCCCCTCTCGAAGGCCAGCGCCTGTGGATGGTGCGCCTGGCTGCCGCTGACGATGACCGCGCCTGCCTCAATCATCCCCTTGAAATCCCGCTCCTGCCATGGCCGCGGCGGCATGGTGTAGTACTCAAAGTATTGGAAGGTGGCAATGGGGAGGTAGCCATCTGCCCGCAGGCGGGCTGCCTCGGCGTGCATCCACTCGAAATCGCACGGCAGCGAGCCCGGTTGCGTGTCGGTTACGTAGTCCCTTTCCGGGCCGGCCGGGTTGCATCCAAGGAAGGCCAGCTTGTTGCCGTTGTGCTCGAACAACGCGGGCTGGCGTGCCTGGCTCAGAGTCGCGCCGCCGCCGAACACCTGCCACCCCTTCTGGCGATAGAGATCCAGAGTGAAGAGCATCGCCGCCGATCCCCAATCTTGCATGTGGTTGCCGGTGAGCTCGACCACGTCGGTGCCCACGCTTTCCAGTAGTTCGATGTAGCGCGGGTCGCTGCAAAAACGGAGTGCCTCCTGGCTGGGATCAGGCGCCGGGCAATCTAGCGAGAAGGCGATCTCATTGCTGATGTGTGTCAAGTCGGCCTCCGCCAACCAGGCGCCGATGTCGCGCGCCGGGTAGGTGAGGCCCTTCTGTTCCATGGTCCACGCCGTGGCGCGCACCAGAGCCGTGACGCCAGTCATCACGACCGTGGTGAGCTTGCCCGCATCGCGGTTGGTGGAGGGCAAGCTGCCATGCAACGCCTCTGTCAGCGCCCGCGCCTGGTCACCCTCGCCGTCGATCGCGACGGGCAGCGTGAGCGCGTAGGCCGCCGGGTCGAACGCTTTCCACAACGGCGACTGTCCCTCCACGGTGAGCACCTTCCAACGCGGTTCGAGTTCCTCAAAGGGGATCACCGCCAGCGATCCCGGGTGTGCCCAGGCGTAGTCCAGCAATTCCTGCGACGGCAGAACCAGCGTGGCGCCGGCTGCAGGCGCTTCCCACAATGCGCGGAAGGCCTCCAGGGTCGCCTGGTCGAGGAGCATCGGTTGGCTGCCCATCGCCGCCGCAGGCTGGCCGCGCCACGCGGCGCGCAATTCGTCAAACGGGAGGCCATCGATCACGGTCGGAAATCGTGCCGCCAGGGCGTACACCCATTGCGCGAGAGGCTCGCCCGCGCCCAGATGAATGCGCAGGTCGGCCGCGGCCCCGTCGCCGGCCGCAATGTACCCGGCCGGCAGCATGATCGCCCGACGCACCTCGGGTGGAACGGCCGGGTCGATCCATACCGTCGCGGGCGCGGGTGTCGGCGTCGCGGAGGGCGCGGGCGTGAGGGTTGCCTCGGGCGTAGAAGCTGGCATGGCACTCGGAAGTGCGCAGGCCCCGAGCATGGCACACGCCAGGGCCATCTGCAGCGCCTGGCGTGCCGGGTGGTGAGTCGCGGAAGGCCTCATGAGAGGGGGACGGTCTCCATTTCTTCCCAGTTGATGCCGGCTTTCGCGTCGGCGCGCGGGCGAACGCTGAGCGGGTAGGCACCTTCCATCACTGCCACTGCGGTGCGCGCCAGGTCGCGCACCTCGTGCGCCTCGCACTCGAAGACCAGCTCGTCGTGCACTTGCAGGATCATGCGCGCCGCGAGCCCGGCCTGGGCGACGGCCCGCGGCAGCGCGATCATCGCGAGCTTGATCAGGTCGGCCGCCGTGCCTTGAATGGGAGCGTTGACCGCTTCGCGCTCGGCGCGGTTGCGCGCGGCCACATCCAGCTGCGAACCGGGCTGCAGTTCAGGGAAGTAGCGCCGCCGGCCGAGCAGTGTTTCCACGTAGCCGAGCTCGGCCGCACGGCGCTTGGTCTCTTCAATGTAGGCGCGAATGCCCGGGAAGCGTTCGAAGTAGGCCTTGATGAAAGCCTCAGCCTCGGCCAGCGTCAGATCGGTCGAGCGCGTCAGGCCGTATGAGCTCTGCCCGTACAAGAGGCCGAAATTGACCGCCTTGGCGTGGCGGCGCATGGCCGATGTCACCTCGCCCAGTTGCACCCCATACACCGCGGCGGCCGTCGCCGCGTGAATGTCCTCACCGCGCTCGAAGGCAGCCGTCATCGCCGCATCCTGCGCCATGGCCGCCGCGATGCGCAGCTCGATCTGCGAATAGTCGATCGACACCAGCCCGTGACCCGCCTCGGCGATGAAGGCGCGGCGGATGCCCCGCCCATTGTCGCTGCGGGTGGGAATGTTCTGCAAGTTCGGGTCGGAAGAGGAGATGCGGCCGGTGACGGTGCCGCACTGGTTGTAGGAGGTGTGCACCCGGCCGGTGTGCGAATTCACGGCGCTGGGCAGGGCGACCACATAGGTCGAGAGCAGCTTGGAGAGTTCGCGGTGACGCAGCACCTGCTCGACCACCACGTGCTCGTGGCGCAGGGATTCCAACACGTCCGCGGCGGTGGAGAATTTGCCGGCGGCCGTCTTGCGCGATCGGTCCGGCGGGCGCAGGCCGAGTTTACCGAACAGGGCATCCGCCAACTGCTGGGTGGAGTTGATGTTGAATGAGTAGCCCACCGTCTGGTGGATCTCTTCTTCGATGGCATGCAGGTCGGCCTGCATGCGCGTCTGCAAGTGGTCGAGGTACGGCAGGTCGAGCTTCACCCCGGCCATTTCCATGTCGGCCAGCACCGGCACCAGCGGCATCTCGAGCTCTTCGAGCAGGGCCAATTGCCCCTTGCTCTCGAGTTCGGCGCGCAGCGGCGCGACCAGGCGCAGCGCCATGTCGGCATCCGCGGCGGCGTACTCGGCCGCAGTTTGGGCGGGCACCCCGTCCATGGTGATTTGCTTGGCGCCTTTGCCGATGAGCGCCTGGATGTGAGTCATCTCCACCCGTAGCCGGACGAAGGCCAGCTCCTTAAGCCCCAGGTTGCGCGAGGCCGGGTTACACAACCATTCGGCCAACATGCTATCGAAGCGCAGCGGCGCCACCTGCACTCCCATGCGCTGCAACAGGGTGTAGTCGTACTTCACGTTGTGGCCGGTCTTGGGCGGCCCGGCCTCGCTGAGTGGGCGGCGCAGGTGCTCGACGACCAACGCCTCGGGCAGGTTGGGCCCGCCGGCGTGGCGCAGCGGGATGTAGTAGCCCGTGCCCTCCGCGATGGATACGGAGAGGCCCACGGCCTGGGCGCGCATCGGGTCGGTGGAGGTCGTCTCCACATCGAAGGAGATGAGCGGGGCGCGCGCCATGTCGGCGGCCAATGCGGCAAGCTCCGCCTCGCTCGTCACCAGCCGGGTCTGCGTCGCAGGCTGGGAGGTGCTGCGCGCAGGTTCGGCAAACATTGCCATTTGTCGGCCGGGCGCGGCCGGGGTCGAGGAGGCCGTTCCCGGCAAGCGCGCCAGCAGCGAGCGGAATTCGAGTTGGCCGAAGAGCTCAACCACCTCGTCGCGCCGCGATTGGCCCACCCGGCAGCGCTCCAGGTCGAGGGCCAGGGGCACGTCGCAGCGGATGGCCGAGAGCGTGCGCGAGAGCTCGGCGCTGGCGCGCCCGGCCTCGAGCTTGGTGCGGTAGCGCGGCGCCACATCGTTCAGGTTGGCGTAGATCGCCTCCAGCGTCGGGTGCGCGCGCAAGAGTTCCACGGCCGATTTCTCGCCGATGCCGCTCACGCCGGGGATGTTGTCGGATTTGTCGCCGACCAGCGCCTTGTAGTCGACGAACTGCTCGGGGCCAACGCCATACTGTTCACGCACCATCTCCGGGGAGTAGTCCGCGGCCTCCGCCAGGCTTCGCCCCGCCAGGCGGATGCGAATTCGGTCATCCACCAGTTGCAGCAGGTCGCGGTCGCCGGTGAGGATTACCACGTCCCAGCCCTCGGCGGCGGCCCGTTTGGCGATCGTGCCCAGCACGTCGTCGGCCTCAAACCCCTCGGCCTCCAGGATCGGCAACCCAAACGCTTGCACCACTTGACGGATGCGCTCGATTTGCGGTCCGAGATCCTCCGGCATCTTCTCGCGGGTGGCCTTGTACTCGGGGTACAAGTCGTCGCGGAAGGTGCGGCCGGTGTCGAAGGCCACCGCCAGATATTCGGGCTGCTCTTTCTCGATCAGCGAAATCAGGATTGAGGTAAAGCCGAACACGCCGGCCGTGGGCTCGCCGGCGGAGGTAATCCAGCGCGCGGGGGCCGTGCCCCCGCCGCTCAGGGCGAAGTAGGCGCGATAGGCTAGCGCATGTCCGTCAATCAGGTACAGTCGTGGCGACATAGTGCGTGGGCGGAGCTCAGCCGGCGGCCGGCGCGGAGGGCGGGGCCTGCGACTTGCGAGTCTGGGCAATGAAGTTGGCAATCTGCCCGGGCGTGGGTGGCTGCTCCTGCGTGGTGAGCAAATGCGTCGCGGTCCAGAATTCTCCGGCGGAGGGCGGGCCGCCGGCCGGCGCCAATCGGGCCAGAATGTGAGCGGAGGTCTCGCCGCGCAGGAGGCGGATGATATCCGAGGGCGGGCTGGAGGCGGGTGCCGCGAGCGAGATCAGACAATGGTCGGGCCGCACGGTGATGCGCTGTGCGCGCCAGCCGTGGCTGACGATCAGGCTGCGCACATAACCCTCCAGGTCGGACGCGATCTCCGGCAGCATGCGCTGCGCCGGGTCGGCAGGCGTCAGCACGATGTTGTAGTTCAGGCGGATGCGCGCCACCTCGCCGGTGGTGGGCTGACCCGCGGGAACGGCCGCAGGCTTGGCGGCGGCCGAGCGCGCAGGGGATGCAGGCTGGGCAGGGGCGGCGGGCGTGGGGGACGGGCTGGCGGCGGAGGTGCGGGCTGCCTTGCGCGCGTCGAGGCGACGTGTCTTGCCAGGCACAGCCACCGCCTGGACGGGCTGCTCCTCCCGCGAGCGCAGGACAGCGGTCTTGCCCGCGCGCGCCGGCTCGAGCAACTGCTCTTCGGCGACTGCCGGGCCGCTATGATACAGGCCTTCGAGTATGGTATGGGTCGCGCTGCGCGCCTCGCGCACTGGGGTCGGGCCGGGGAACACCAACCCCAGGATGTACTTGCCTCCCGCGGGCGTGGAGTAGAGCAACAGATCTTCCTCGGTCCCCGACAAACGGAAGTAGCGCAGCCACACGCCGCGTTGATGGCGGTTCCACCCACCCGCCACCAGACGCGCGGCCTGAGCGGCATGCTCCGCGGGGCTCTCTCCGGCGAACGAGAACAACTTGCCTTCCAGCACCAGGAGCGAGGTGCGGGTGGCCGTGCCGGCCATGAGCCGCGCCATCAGGGCCGAAGCCCGTGTTGCGTTGGGGAAGGTCAACTCGCGCGGCGCAGGCTCGGCACCCGGTGCGGCGACATCGGGCGTCATGGGCGAGGCCGGTTTCTCCGCCCCGCCGATGCCGAGCATTTCGAGGAGTTTCTCCTCGGCGGCGAGGAGCCCTGGTGCGGCCGCCTCTTTGAGCGACGCGGACGGTTCACTGAGCAGCGTTTTGAGCTGCGGAATGAAGTCCGGCATGTAGAAGGGTTTGGTGAGCGTGCCCTGCAGCCCGAGGCCGGGAACTTCGCGGGCTTTGGCCTCCTCGTCCGGAAGGATGCCGAGCAAGATGACGCCCGGCGAAGCACGCCGCAGTTCGGAGACGAACGCCGCCGGCACCGCATCGGGCAAGTCGAGATCGATAATGGCCAGGCTGACCTGGGAGGCGGAGGCCATGTTGATTGCCTCGCGGGCGGTGACGGCAGTCTGGCAGGGGAAGCCGGCTTCGACGATAGCTTGTTGCAGCATGCCGGCGAAGCCGAAATTCGAATCCGCGATCAGGATGGATCGAGGCATGAGCCTAGTTTAGCACAATTGCGGCAGCCACTGAGACGGACGAATGCACTTCGCCACCACAAAGTGCACAGAGCACTCACAGGGGCGAAGGGGCGAGCCGCATCACACATGTCTCAGCCACGTGAATCCCCAAGGGCTCAAAGGTTGAAACCACCCCGGCTGACGTGACCGAGAAGGTCGTGGCGCGCACATAGGGTTGGGTAGGGGCACGCCAGGGCGTGCCCGGTCACGTGGCGCTGCCAATCGCACCGCATACCTGTGTGTCAGGCACGTGCGCCTGCGATCACGATCGGCAGCGCGCAAGCCATCGCATGCCACGGAAAACGTGTTCCGCCTACGGTCGGTATGCCATGGCCATCTGCGGACGGGCAACGGCAAGGCATGCTGTGCTCTAGCAACGAGAGCTATATGAATCACACGGGCGCGGCTCGGCCGCGCCCGTGTGGGGCAAACGTACCCTCACCGGCCCAAGCGCTTCTTGAGTTCCGCGGTCAGCGCCGGGACAAACTTGTGCATGTCGCTGACCACGCCGAAGCGCGCCAGCCCGAAGATTGGCGCCTCGGGATCCTTGTTGATGGCCAGGATGTTTTTCGAGGTGCGCATGCCGGCCTGGTGCTGGATGGCGCCGGAGATGGCGCAGGCGATATACAGGTCGGGCGAGACCACCTTGCCTGTCTGGCCCACCTGATTGGCGTAGGGGACGTAGCCTGCATCGACAGCGGCGCGGCTTGCGCCAACAGCCGCCCTGAGCACGCCTGCCAGCTCGCGGATGAGCGCGAAGCCCTGCTGCGCCTTCCACACTTCCTTCTGCTTGTCATCGGTGATCTCCGCCGGGGGCGTGATGGCCGCGTTGTTGGCCACCCCGCGTCCGCCGGAGACGATGATCTTGGCATCCGTCAGACTCACGCCGGCTTCGGAGGCCACATAGCCGGTGACCTTCGATTTCAGGTCGCCTTCGGCCACCGCCGATTGCACCTGGCTCGGGCTGCCGCTCTTCCCGGGGTCCGCCTCGGGCATCGGGAAGGAGCGCGGGCGGAGCGAAATGACGTTCGTCTCGCCGCCGGTGAAGGTGACCACGCTGAACAGCTTTCCGGCATACACCGGCCGGGTGATGCGCAGCTTTCCGTCCTTGACCTCCAGCCCGGTGGCGTCCGCCGCCGCGCCGCAGCCGAGCTCGGCTGAAACCATCGCCGCCAAATCGCGCCCGCGGGTGCTGGCCGGGATGATCACGAGCTGAGGCACTTTCTCCTTGGCCAGCTTGGCCACGGTCAGCCCGTAGGCTTCCGGCCGGAAATCGGCGAGGGTTGGGTCGTCGCCCCACATGGCCGCGTCGGCGCCGAAGTGGAACGCCTCCACCGCCAGTGCCTGCGCGCCGGGGCCAAGTGCCAGCGCCACAACCGATCCGCCCAGGGGGCCGGCCAGGGTCTTTGCCGCCGCAAGCGATTCCCACGAGGCCGACAGGGCCTTGCCTTTGAACTGATCGATGTAGACCCAGATTTCTTTGCCCATCAGATCACCTTCTCCGCGACCAGTCTGTCGACGAGCGCCGCGGCGGTTTCCTCAGGCGTCTCGCCCTTGATCATTTCACACACCACCTTGCGCACTGGCGGGGCATACATCTCGGCCCAGCCGAGGCGCGCGCCCTTCTCGCCCACCTGGTCGGGGGCCACACCGATATCCGCCAGCGACCAGACCGGGATGGTGGTCTTGGACGCCTTACGAATGCCCATGAAGGAGGGATAGCGCGGCTCGTTGATTTCCTTGACCACGCTGATCACCACGGGCAGGGAGCTCTCGACCACCTGGCGGCCTTCGTCCGTCATGCGCTGCACGCGAATGGCCTTCTCGGCCGGCTTCCACTCTGCGATGGCGGCGACGAAGGTCAGCGCCGGCCAACCCAAGAGGCGCGCCACCTGGCCGGCCGTCAGGCCGGTGTCAGAGTCGATCGCCTGGCGGCCGAAGAAGACCGCGTCCACCTCGCCCGCCTTGCGGATCGCGCCGGCCAGGACACGCGCCGTGCCCAGGCTGTCGCAGCCCTTGAGCGCCGGGTCGGAGACGAGAATGGCCTCGTCGCAACCCATCGCCAACGCGGTCTTGAGCGCTTCCCTGGCCGTTTCGACGCCCATGCACACCGCGGTGACTTTGCCGCCGTGTTTCTCCTTGGTGCGCAGGGCTTCCTCGACGGCAAACTCGTCCCACGGGTTGACCACCAGCGGCGCATCGCCCCAGGTGACCT
Source organism: uncultured Anaerolineales bacterium (assembly GCA_964353865.1). Lineage (GTDB taxonomy): Bacteria > Chloroflexota > Anaerolineae > Anaerolineales > RBG-16-64-43 > RBG-16-64-43. The sequence goes on from CAYGXJ010000108.1 coordinate 14,290, forward strand.
GCCCGCCCTCGACGGCGATCTTGGCCGCCGAATCGGGCGTCTGTTTGATGCAGACGACTATGTTCAAAGTGGCCTCCTCTTACTATCGCTCGGTGTTGCGCTGTCTGCTTTGAGTGCGGATCGTTCTTCTGCTCTCCCTGCGCCGCAGGCGAGGCGGCGAGGGTCACATTCCGGGTTGGTGGGCCGGCAGTTCGCAGCGCAGCGGTCGATCGCTGCGGTATCCGAGGGCATAACCGGCCTGCAACAGGGTGTGGATCTCGCTCGTGCCCTCGTAGATCGTCGCCCCGCGCGCGTTGCGCAGCAGGCGCTCGGCCTCGAACTCGTCGCTGTAGCCGTAAGCGCCGTGAATCTGCAGCGCCTGGTGGGCGGCTTCGAAGGCCGCCTCGGTGGCCGTCCACTTGGCGAGCGAGGTCTCACGCGTGTTGCGCAGGCCCTGGTTCTTCATCCAGCCGGCGCGCAAGTAAAGCAGCCGGGCGATCTCGTACTGCTGCGCCATGCGCGCGATCTTCTCCTGGATGAGCTGATGGCGCGCGATCTGCTTGCCAAAGGTGCGCCGCTGGAGGGCGTATTTTACGCTAACCTCGAGCGCGGCGCGGATGAGCCCTGCGGCCCCGGCGGCGACGGTGTAACGCCCATTGTCGAGGCAGGACATCGCAATTGCGAAGCCCTCCCCCTCCAGCCCGATGCGGTTGGCCGCGGGCACGCGTACGTCCTCGAGGTGCACCCAGCCGGTGGACCCGGCCCGCACCCCGAGCTTGCCGTGCAGGTCGCCGCGGGTCACACCCGGACGGTCGGTCTCCACCAGGAACGCCGAGAGCCCGTCGTGCGGGTCCGCCGCTCGCGGGTCGGTCCGAGCGAACCATAGCACGTGGTGCGCGCGGGTGGCGAGTGACATCCATATCTTTTCCCCGTTGAGGATGTACTCTTCTCCCTCACGGCGGGCACTGGAAAGGATTGCGGCGGCGTCCGAGCCCGCCCCCGGCTCAGTCAGGCCGAACGCGGCGATGCGCTCGCCGCGTGCCTGCGGCACAAGAAACGCCTGTTTCTGTGCCTCGCTTGCCCACTGCAATAGGCCGAGCGAGTTCAGCCCCACGTGCACGCTCATCACCACGCGCAGCGAGGTGTCGACCGCCTCCAACTCCTCGCACGCCAGCCCAAGCGCGAGGTAATCCAGCCCTTGCCCGCCGTAGCCCGAGGGCAGGCAGATGCCCAAGAGGCCTTGGGCCGCCATGCGCGGCAGCATCTCTTCGGGCGGCGCCTGCCTGCGGTCGGCCTCTTTAATGAGCGGGGCCAGCTCGCCCTGCGCGAATTCGCGCACCGTTCGGCGCACCATCTCGTGCTCAGGGGTGAGAGCGAAATCCATGAGAGCCTCCACATCGCTTGCGGTTTCGTTGTTCGGCCCGGGAAAACCGCGCGCGGGCGGCCTTGCCCCGCGCGATCATGCTGCGTTGGGTCAGGGGGTCGCGATCGCATCGGGCGGTCTGACCTCAACCATCTGCCATGCCGTCTGGTCGAGAATGCCCACGCCCATTCCGTGAACATCGCTGCCGAGGAATATCCGGTCGGGGTGCCCCAGATCGGCCAGGTCGAACTGGCTGCACACGAAGTGGCCCGCGCTCGCCCGCGTCGCGTTGGTTCGCCGCGCCTAGCTGGCTTTCTGTGTGCGATGAACAATGCCATTCGCTCCCGAAGCCAGCGCTCGGACATAGTAGCTTAGCTCGCGCGAGGCGAGGCCGTCCACTTGGCTGCAGACCTCGAGGCTGCCATCCGGCATGGCGGCGGCGTAGAGCGCGGTCAAATCCGCGGCGGGCACGGACTCGCGGGTGAGGGAATCCTTCACCGGGTCGCGCTCGATCGGCGGCAGCGGTTGCCCGTCGGCAATGCGCCAGGTGGTCGGGTCGGCGGCGTTCCCTTCGGCCAAATGCCCGAGGACCGCAGACGGCATCACCGCGAACAGCTCATTGCACCGCGCGAAGCGTTCGAGCAGCCCGCGCAAGAGCGGCAGCTGCGAGCGGTAGTGTTGGATGGCCTGCCACTTGCGTGATGCATCCTGCGCACCCAGATCGATTCGCAGCCACGGTCCGCCCAGCTCGATGAGCGCCTGCGGAGGGAAGAGCGATCCATCCAGCTTGAGCCCGCCCGGCTCAGGATAATCGGGACGATGGATGAGGTAGGCCAACGAGTCTGGTTTGAAGGTCGCGTCTCCACTTTGGTCGAGCGCCAGCGCCAGCCGAACGAACGCGCTCAGCCCCCAGTGGTCGGGATGCACATCGAGGGGATGCGGATAGACCACCAGGTCCGGACGGAAGTCGCGCAGGATGGAGCGCAGGTCGCCCAGCAGGTCGGCGCCGCAGTACACCGCATTCGGGTTGTAGGTGCGCGCATAAGGGCTGCGGTCCAGATTGGTGTACGGCGAGCGAAACGGCGTGCATCTATCCCAGTGCGAGTTCCATAGCGAGGCTGTGCCGCGATCCGGGTAGCTGAGGAAGATGACCTCGTCCGGGGTCACCCCGAGCGCGGCCAGGGCGGCGAGCGATTCTTCCTGGCGCACACCGCCGATGCGCACGAAATCGCGGCTGGCGGGCAAGAGGCGGCGGAACTCCTCCATCGTGGCGAACATGTAGCCGTCGCCATTGGTTTCGATCACCACTCTCACGGCGAGCCCGTGCGCCTTGGCCGCCATGATCGGCCCGGCCGGCCCGAGCGTCTCATCATCCTCGTGCGGGGCGAGCACCAGCAATCGCTGGTGGCCGTCCAGGCTGACGCGCGGCAAGTCCTCGACCGTGCGCGGCGTGCCTCCCGCCCGCGGCCAAAGGATCCACGCCGTGGCCAGCACCACGGCCAGGGTGCCTGCCCCACCGAGGGTGACCCACCAACGATTCGTGTAGGGAACGACCGACCTGCGCGAGAACGAAGACGGACAGGGGACATACATCCTATTGTAGTCTGCCTGTGGCGTGATCCAGTGGCGTGGCCGACTTCCACGGCCGGCATGCGCAGGGTTCTCACACATGCAGAGGGCGAGGCGGGCAAATTGCCTGCCAGCGGATGGGCAGCGCGTCTTGGCCTTCGGCATGCGGCTGCCAACCGGTGCGATCTGACATGGGGCTCGTGCGGCATAAAACCGCCGGCGCCTGGTGCGGGAGCCGGTTTGGGGCGAGGGGGTTATCTCATCTGGAAACGGGGATCGAGACTCGAGCGGAGGTCTCAAGCCGCTACTGGCGGCGTGCGGGGTGAGGCGCGCGAGTAGCTCGCGGTTGGCTCACGGGCCCAAGGTGAGCACGCGGCGGCCTGCGGACAGGCGCACGCTGACCATGTCGCCCGATCGGGTGAACTCGAGCGGCATGCCGTCTTCGACCAGGGCGGTGACCTGGGTTGGCCAGCAAAAGGCAACCTCGGCCTCGGCCGGGGAGGCGCGCAGGCGATCTCAGCTCGCCGCCGCGACTGTTCCGGGTGCCTCGGCCTTGTTCCCCGCGCGTGCCGCGGTGAGGTACAACCCAGGCTAGCGCGCCCAGCGGCAGGAGCACCTCGCCCTTCCAGGCCAGGGGTTGTGCCAATCAGGCTGGGCAGATAACCGAGGAAGGCGAGCGCGAGGAGAGGCCACGGCAAAGGAAAGGCGAGCAAGAGCAGCGTGGAGTAGTAGGGCATGTAGAGTGACACGAGCATGGCCGTCGCGGCCAGGGCCAGCAGCCGCTGCGGGGGGTCGAGCGGCACCAGCAGCGCGGGGACGAAGAGAGGCAGGGCGATCGGCCCGAGCCCGGTGTCCACCACCAAAGAGCAATGACTGGGACGGCCACGACATGCGGTTTGATGGCCGCCAGTACGAGCCTCGCCGAGAGCAGAATCACGAGCGGTTTGCCGCCCAGCATGCGCGCGGCAAACACGCTTGCAGCCAGGGTCAGGCTGAGCAACAGCAGGTAGCCCCAGCGCCCGGGGAGCACAGCCAGGGGCGCCACGAGAAGGGTAAGCCACGGCGGGGCGGCGAATTCATGCCGCGGGACAGAGTGTAGTCTGCCAGATTCAGGGCGAAGGCGCGGTAGCCGAGCAAGTCCTCGCGCGGGCCGAGCTCGGTGTAGACCAGCCACAGGGCAAGCGCCAGCGAGGCGAGCAGCAGCGAACGAGGGAGTGCGCGCACAGCCCGTACCAGTCCCCCTTCGGCCGATAGAGCAAGGATCGCGCGGCGAGCTTTCTTCTATCGTATACCCGCACGGATGCAGAGCAGGTTCACCTTGCGGCTCGTGCGTCCCACTCCTCGCGCAAAGCTCCCATGACGACCAAGTCCCACACCTCATGGCCCACGCGCTGGGCCTGGCGCAGCAGGCCCTCGCGCACGAAACCCGCTCGCTCGTAGCAGCGGATAGCGGGCGTGTTGAAGGCGTACACGCGCAGTTCGATGCGCCGCAATCCCATCTCGCCGAAACCGATCTCCAACATGCGGCCGACCATCGGTGTGCACACCCCGCGGCGGCGCGCAGCTGCGAACACGAGCACGCGGCAGACAGCAGCCGTTGCGTTGTTCATGTCTATGAAGCCGAGTTCGATATGGCCAACGGCCTCGCCCGTCTCGTCGAGTGCGGTGTAAATGCGCGCACGGGCATGCGAACCCGCGGCCGTCGCAAGGTAATCGGCCAGTTGCACTTCGCTCAACGGGAAGGTGAACTGGGATGGCCCGCCCCATTGCACCAGCAGGCGGGGCGAATCGATCGCCCGGATCAGGCGCGGGAAGTCCGCGGGCGAGAACGGCCGCAGTTTGATTACCGTTGCTCCTTGAACTTGTGCGAGGCCGGTCGCGCGGCCCGCCGGCTTCGCCGGGCGGCGGGCTAGGCGCCGGCCAGTGCGCGAAGCAGCGCCTCGAGCCAAACGGCGGCGATGGCCGCAAACAGCAAGGCGAACACCAGTGTCACGAACCAATAGAAGAGCGGCGCGGTGCGCCTGTCGGCGAACTGAGTCGTGTCGCTGTGGGGCATGCGCCCGGTGCGCAGCCCGAGCAGCAGCGTACGGCCGAGCAACCACAAGAGCCCGCCGCAGACAGCCGATGTAACGACCAAGGGCAGCCACGTCATTTTCGATCTCCTGCCGCGCGGGATATGCTTAACCCTTCCTAAGCAGCGGGATGAGGAAGAACACGCAACCCGGGAAGAACAGCCCGCTGGCGATGGTCGATATCACATCTCGCGCGCGAACGCCGGCGATGACGAACATGATGCACCCGACGAGCAAGAAGATCCAGCTGGCCAGCACGAACTTCTCACCCGGTGCGGAATGACATGTCAATTCGCTCTCCGCACGCAACGCAGTCGCATTTTGAAGAACGGCTACAGTCGCTGCCACAGGACGATCGAGCGATCGTCCCACACGCCGAGCAGCAGATCGCTGCCGATGAGAGCCAGCGCCGGCAAGTCGGCGCTCTCGGAGGAGCCCATGGCGGAGGACGAGGCTCCACCGCGCCCGGCCAGAAGCCCACGGACGAAGACGCGGATCTCGACGTAGCGACGCGGCGGAGAAACGAACTCGGCGGCCACGTAGTCGACGTGCACCAGGTTGTTGTCGACGTCAAACTGGGCGTGCAGGTGGCGCGGCGAACCCGGCTCGAAGTCGATGTCCGCGGGAGGCGCCTCGCGCGAGGCATCGTCGTCGGCCACCTCCCATTCGGCGGCGATGCGGCGCACCTGTTTGCCGCGCCGCGCCTCGCGGGCTTCAACGGCCAGGCGGCGCTCCTCCGTGCCGTGCAAGCGAAATCGCTTCTCGGTGTCAACGTCCCAGTCGAGCCACTGGCGGGCCAGCGGGCAGTCGGCGATCGTCATCCATGAGCCTCAAGCCGTGCGGGGGTCGAAGCGCGGGCGACAAGGGTCGGCGCACGCCCTGTCATGATAAACCCACAGGGCGATACCTGGACGCGCAGCGAACTGGCGGGACTCTGCCACAAGGGGCACGAGGCTGCATCGCTGTGCCGATGGGGAGCGGGGTCCACCGCAAAGGGGAAACCGGGCGCCGGTGATCACAGCGCTTCCGCTATCGAGCGGCAGGTGCGCCTTGCTTACCCGCCGGTCGTGGCGAGCCGGAGGCGCCTCCCGTTATGCCTGTGACGCGAGCAGCACCTCGAGCACCTCTTCGTGCATGCCTTCCACGAACGGGTAGTCGGCCTGCTCGGCCAGACGTTCTTTGCCGTTCAGGTCGATCAGATGGCCGGACTTGACGGCTTTGGTCTCGAGGTAGAAGCGGTTGTATTCATTGACCGGCATCACATGGGGGATGCGCCCGCTGACCTTGATCCCCAGGCGGGTCAAGTCCTCGATCTTGCGCGGGTTGTTGGTGATGAGGCGGATGGAGCCCACGTGGAGGGATTCGAGCATATGCGCCGCCACGCTGTAATCGCGCTCGTCGTCGCGGAAGCCAAGCGCGAGGTTCGCCTGCACCGTGTCGTATCCGTGCTCCTGCAGGCCGTAGGCGCGGATCTTGTTGACCAGCCCGATTCCGCGGCCTTCCTGGCGCATGTAGAGCAGCACGCCGCCTTCCATCTGGCCGATCATGCGCAGCGCAGTCTCGAGCTGGTCGCGGCAGTCGCAGCGCAGCGAGCCGAGCACGTCGCCCGTCAGGCACTCGGAATGGACGCGCACGGGCACGGCCTCCTTCCCGGAGACGTCGCCGTGGACAACAGCCACGTGTTCCTTGCCGTCTTTGTTGTTGTAGAAGGCCACGATATGAAAGAAGCCGAAGCGCGAGGGCAGCTCGGCGATGGCCGCGATGCGCACGCACACCTTGCCCGGCCCGACACCCTCGCACTCGTGGGCCCGGTTTTCGTCGAGCAGCTCTCTGATCTGCATATGGGTGAGCCCCATCGTCTACTCCTTGTGTTGGATGCGGTAGTGCAAGACGAGGCCGCCCTGTGGATCGAGGACCTCATGCGAGTCGAGAACGAGACACGGGGCGCTGTCCGGCGCAAAGCCCGGGCCGTCGGCGAGGGTGGGCGCGGAGGCGCCGCCATGGATGCGCGGCGCAACATAGATGGTCAATTCATCGGCCAGGTCCAGGCGCAGCACCTCGGCGATGAGCGTGCCGCCGCCCTCGACCAACACCTGGCGCAGGCCCAGGTCGAAGAGCGAGACCATCACGCCCGCCAAGTCGACCTGCTCGGCGCCCAGGATGAAGACTTCGGTCCCCGCAGCGGTGAGGCGGGCGATGTGCTCGGGCGCGCTGCGGGCGGTGGTGTAGAGCAGCCGGCGTGCGGGCCCGCTGGTCAGGAAGCGGCTGTCGAGGCGCAGCTCGGCGACCGTGACCACGCCAACCTTGGCCGGGTTCTGCGGCAGGCCGCGCGCCTGGCGGGCCGCGCGCAGTTCGGGCGATTTTACCGTGAGGTGCGGATCATCCCCGAGCAACGTTCGCCCGCCAACCATCACCGCGTCGGAGTCGGCCCGCAACTTGTCGACTCGCGCCCGATCGGCGTCGGAGGAGATACTCGCGCCGTGCCGCGCGACGCTGTCGATCTTGCCGTCGGCGGTCATGGCCACGTTGATTCGCACGTACGGACGGTTCATCTGCAGGTTCCGATCCGCCAACCCGCGCTGCAGCGCAGGCGCGGGTGCTTCGCGCCGGGGGGCGTCAAGCGAAGGGTTCAAACGCCCGAACGGCAGCACGGAGATTCTAAAGCCAATCCGGGCCGAGCCACGCGTGCGTTCTGCAACGCGTTCAAGATGCGTGCGGCGACGGGCAGCGCGTAGCGTGGCTCCAGGCGGTTGTGTTTCTGCATCGAAGGGACAAGCGCGAGCACGATGATGAGCAACCCGTTCATGCCGGTGATGTACTGGATCGGCCAGCGGAACCCGATGAGCGCGGCCTGCACGCCCAACCACGGCGCGAGCACAAGCCCCAGGCCGAGGCTCGCGCTCCACGCCCGGCGACGGTGGCACGAGGCGAAGAGGCGATCCAGGGACGCGAGCGGTCGTCCTCCGCGCGGCAGGCGGGTTTTGCGAGCAAGGGATGTCACAGCGGGCGCATGCTGAGCCAACCCCCTCCACGCTGCTGATCGGCCTTCTCGAGCTGGTCGGCCGATCCCACGGTGACAATGTGCCCCTCGCGTGCGACGGCCTGCAGGGCCTCCGCAAAGGCCGCGAAATCCTGGGCGGTAGTTCCGAGCAGTTCCTCGCGAAGCGCTTGGCGAAACGGGTCAGTTTCCCCGCTCAGCATACGGGTCAGCGAGGTGAAGCCCTTGGCTTCGGGCAGCTGGTACGGGTCGTAAACCCGCAGAGCGCCGATGATGCTTTTGGTCAACTCGCTTTCGGTCAGCTCGAGCCGGCGCAAGAAGTCCGTACTGCCGTCGTAAGTTGCGATCGTACTGAGCAGGTTTGGGTCTCGGTAGGAGGCGAAGGCAAGCACTCCCGAAAGCGGATCGAAGGTGGCATGTCCGCCGTAGGCTCCACCTTGCACCCGTAGCTGTTCCCATAGCCAAGTGAACGACAAACAGTGAGCCGCAGCGAGCGCCGAACCGTGGCGGCGATATCCCAGCCGGTATAGGTCGGCTCCTTTGCCGACGTAGTTGACCTGCGTCGGAGCCGAGAATCCTTCGTGCGGGACAGCGGGGGGAAGAGTCCACTGCTCCAGGGTAGCCGTGGAAATCGGCACATGCGCCAGGAGCCCTGCGAGGTGCGGCGCGACCTTCGGCCAGGCGGTCGGCTCGACGGTGATATTGGCCAGCATTGCCCCGCGGTTCACCAGCCGTGTCCGAATGGCTTCGAGCCGTTCAAGCACCACGGGCCAGTTGTCGGCGGTCTCTGTCGCCAATTGCTGCAGGGTGGCCAGATGCCCGAACCACATCAATTGGTCCGCTGCCCAATCGGCCTCGCCGAAATGCGCACGCAGCCTCGCCGGCACTGCCTCGTGCGCGCGCTGGAGCAGGTCCACTTCGCAGCGCGCCTTCTCCTGCAAGACAATTTCTCGGAAGCGCGCGCAATTGTCGAGCCGCGTGCTCAGCAGCACCTCGCGCAGGATCATCATCAGATCGGGCGCATGGTCCACGGTCGCCTTGCCTCGCAGAAAGAGCCACACCGGGCCGTCGCCTGAGTCGCGTGACTGAGAGGCGAAGGTGGCGGCGCGAATGCCTCCTGTTGTTCGTTCAATTCGCTGCAGGAGCTGGACGTCGTTAAGCGTCTGCGTTCCCAATTCGAGGAGGGCAATACCGAAGAGTCCGGCGTAAGGGAGCAATGCCTGAGGCAGGTGGCGCAGATCGAACCCGATGTCGAGGTAGAGGATGCCCTGGGTGGGAAGCGGGTGGTACACGATGCGTGTGCGTTCCACTTCGGCACGTTCTGCCGGGATGAGCCGATTGGCACGCTCGAGCTGGGACCGCTTGAGCATCGGCAGCGTGGCGAGCTTCTCCGGCGGGTCGGGCGTTGCCTGCAAGCGTTTCAGGGATTGGGTATTGCGAATGAGAGCCTGCACCTCATCCGCACTCATGGCCGATTGTGCGCTCACCAGACGCTCTCGCTCTTCCGCCTCCTGCCTGGCCTGCAACCCGGGGTCGGGCTTCATCAGCACGGTTACGCGGTGCGGGTTGTCAAGCAGGTAGGTGTGGATCAGCTTCTCAAAGTACTGAGGATCGCGTGCCACGCTTTCCTTTAAGCGGCTCAGCGGGGTTTCAAAGGCGAGCGAATCGAGAGGCTCGCGGTCGTGCAACCAGGTGGTCAAAGCGCGGATCATCTGCTCAATCCCGCGCTGCCCTTGCTCCGCGTTGTTCTCGCGCAATCTGAATTCGACCGTGTTGAGCGCAGCTTCGACCGCCGGCACACCCAGCCCATCGCGCGCGACAGAGGCCAGCGTTTCGATAACGAGCGGCTCGACCCTATCCGCCTTTCCGAGGTCGACTCCCTTCAGGCCAGCGAAGAACAGTATTTGGCGGGGATTGATCCAATCCGGGGTGCTGAGCAGCCCTTCACCCAGCCCCGACGAAATGAGCGCCTTGTGCAGCGCGGAGGCTGGGGAGCCGACGAGCGCATGACTGAGGACGCGCAAGGCTAAGGTCAACAGGGGGTCGTCGTTCTCGACGAGCGCCCAACCGACGACGGCATAGGCTTTGCCGCCTGGGCCGGGTTCGCCGGCCGCGTAGGGGATCTCCAGCCTGCGCGGCGAAGGGAAGCGCGACTGCAGCGCCGCCGTGGGGCTGGTCGGCGCGGGCTCGAATTCGCGCAGAACTTCGTCGATGCGACGCAGGCAGTCTTCGAGCGGCAAGGCGCCGCTGAGCAGCAAGCGTGCATTGGAGGGATGGTAGTGAACAGCATAGAACGTTCTCAGCGCGTCGTAGGTGAGATCGGGGATGTGGCGCGGATCGCCGCCGGAATCCACCCCGTAGGCCGTCTCCGGCAGCAACGCCATCTGCACGCGGGTGTAGACGAGCTCATCGGCGTTGGAATAGGCCCCCTTCATCTCATTGAAGACGATGCCTCGAAAGAGGAAGGGGGCTATGGGATCCTCCGCTTCGAAGTGCCAGCCCTCCTGTTCGAAGGTGTGCCGCGCGATCGTCGGATGGAAGACCGCATCCAGGTATACCTCCATCAAGTTGTAGAAATCCTCGAGGTGCGTGCTGGCCACTGGGTAGATGGTGAAGTCTGGATAGGTCATGGCATTGATAAAGGTGGCCATGGAGCCTTTGATCAACTCAAGGAAGGGCTCTTTGACCGGGTACTTGCGCGACCCGCCGAGTACGCAGTGCTCCAGGATGTGAGCGACGCCCGTGCTGTCGAGGGGGAGTGTGCGAAAGGCGGCGGCGAAGGTCTTGTTCTCGTCTTCGCTGAGCAGGGCCAGCAGTTGGGCGCCGGTCCGCACATGGCGGAAGATGCGCGCCTCCAAGGAGAGCTCGGGAAGGTGAGCTGTTCGAGCAAGTTCGAAGCCATGTAGGAACGACATGAGAGGTCTCCTCCTCCGGCGGCGCATGTCAGGCGGCAGGCCGATTGGTCTGCGACTTGCTGAGGACGCGCGAGCTGCGCAGAGTTGCGCAACCGGGTTCGCCCGCGCTAACCCATGGAGCCTCGCCCAGTTTCACTCTAGCACAAGTCATGCGCCAAGGCTCGCCTCGATATCGTCTGCCGGAGTGCGAACTCCGGCTCTCGGCCGCTGAGCCCGGACCGGCGAGGGCGGAAGCGCGTGAAGGCGAGGGCGTTGCTCGGCGGGAGGAGGAATACCAGAGGCAAGGTCCGTGCAGGTCGCCACGCCATTCCGCGCGCGCCAAAGCCTGGCCTCACTCAGGATACAATCCGCCCCCATGAGCTTCTTGCGCGCATTGCGAATTCGTTCGTTTGCCCTCTTGTGGGCCGGCCAGACTATCTCGCGCCTCAGCGACAGCCTGTACCGCATCGTCCTCTCGTGGTGGATTCTCGAGAAGACGGGGTCGGCGGCCGCCATGGGCCTGCTGGCGGTCTTCTCCCTCGTGCCGATGCTGCTCTTCCTGCTCGTGGGCGGCGTGGTCGTCGACCGGCTTCCGCGCTTCCGCATCATGCTGACCTCCGACCTGGTCAACACGGTCGTGGTCGGGCTGGTGACCGCACTGGCCGTCACCGACCGGCTCGAGCTGTGGCACATTTACGCGGCGAGCGTCGTCTTCGGATTGGCGGAGGCGTTTTTCGCGCCTGCCTACAATGCTTCGATCCCGCAAGTTGTGCCTCTTGAAGACCGGCCGAGCGCCAACTCACTCTCGAGCCTCTCGTGGCAGCTCTCGGGCGTATTCGGGCCCGCGCTGGGCGCGATCATCATCGCCGCGGGCGGTACCTCGCTCGCCTTCGGGCTCGACAGCCTGTCATTCCTGATCTCCGCCGCCTGTCTTATTCCCCTGCGGTTCATCCGTCTCACTTCGGCGCCCGCCGAACAGCGGAGCTCGCCGATTTCCGACATGCGCGATGGGCTGCGCACCGTGCTGGCCTCGCCCTGACTGTGGGTATCGATTGTGGTATTCGCCTTCATGAACGTCACCGAAGCCGGGCCGCGCAACATCGCGCTGCCGTTCCTCATTCACGATCATCTCGGGCTGAACGTTGAAGCGCTGGGGCTGGTGGCGTCGGTCTTCTCGATTGGCTCGATCACGGGTGCCGTTGTGCTGGGCCGAGTGAGACAGCTGCGCCGGCGTGGTTTGTTGATGTACGGCGCGGCGGCACTGGGCGGGCTGACGGTCGTGCTCTATGGGCTGGCGCCCAATCTCGGGGTGTTGCTGGGCGTGGCACTCATCTGTGGGGTGTCGTTCTCGGCGACCTCGCTGGTCTGGGCCAACACGCTGCAGGAGATGGTGCCTCAGGAGAAGCTCGGGCGCGTCTTCTCGATCGACGCGCTGGGGTCGATCGTGCTGATGCCGGTCGGTTTTGCCCTGGCCGGCGTGCTCACCGACCGCATCGGCCCGGCACTGGTGTTTGTGATCGGCGGCAGCGCGACGATGGCGCTCGCCCTGGTCGGCTACTTGCACCCGGGCGTGCGCAGTCTCGATTAGGCGGCGCCAGCCTCCGCGCCCTCACTCCGCTATCACCTCGATCTCCCTCCAACCGATCACCGCTGGGCCGAACCCGATCTATCCGTACGCGTACGAGACCTGGATGCAGCTCTGCCCCGTGCCCGGGTTAAAAAGGAGCAGCATGTACTCGAATTGCCCGCCGCCAGAAATCTGCAACTGCTCCGGCCGGCCGGCGATCCAGTAGGCCGGCAATCCGCGGATCTCGCCGAATACTTCGTTTGACAGGCAGCCCATTTTCCCTTCGCCGGCGATCGGCGGAAGCGTGTGAGGGTCATCGGGGTTGGCCACCCGGTAATCCAGCGCGAGTGATGTGGCGATGGTCATGACCATTTCCGGGGTGGTCGCGAGCAGGCAATAACCCGAGCGCGTGCTGCCGATCATCTGGCAATCAAGATCCTCGGGGGCGACGTTGATCGGGCTTAGCACCTCGACCATGCCGCTGCGCAGCAGATCCCTGTTGGCCACGTTCCACAACGAGCTGCAGGATGCCAGGAAGGCGGCAAGGAGGAGGAGGGGCTTGCGGATCATGAGTAACCTCGCTTGGATGCGGCCGGTGGCGATGTATCAGGCGCCGGCTTCACGAATGCTTGAAGGCAGCACCGTGAAGTCGTGGGTTTTTGAAAGCCGCCGCATGGATTCTAGCAGAACATCCGGCGGGAGGACGAGCGGCGTTGGGAACAGTCTTGCGAAGTGGATTGCCTTTCAACATGGTCGGCCGTGGCGCCCAATGTGGGAGTTTTTCCGAGGAATGACCCGCGCTTGTGCGCTGGCATGCTGTTGTAGGCTCGCACCAATTCTCGCCTCGCCTGCGCCGCAGGCAGCGATCGATTAGGCGGCGCCGGAGTTCGATTTGAGCGGCAGCGCCGAAGGCCACTCCAGAATGAAGTTGGCCACCTCTTCCCAACCATCCTGGGCGATGATCCAGTGTCCTCGGCCGGGGAACTCCTTCAAGGCAACGGTCTCAGGAGTTTGGGCGTACTTCCGATAGTTTGCCCTATTGATTTGTGGAGGGACAATGTGATCGGATCCACCTGGGATGAGAAGCAAAGGGGGCCTGGCCTTCTTTCGGAAATCGACCTTGGCCGGGCTGTTCGGGCTTGCCAGGGAGAGGGCGGCCTGGAAGAAGACTCGCCCAGTCTCCGGGACGACATATCGATCGTAGACGGGGCGCTGCTTGTCGGGGGAGAGTGTGTTGAGGAATGCGTAGCGGAAATCGAAGAATGGCATCCAAAGGATGCGATCCCATCCGTTCCAAGGTATGAGCACTCGGCCCAGAGACCGGAAGGCCGTAGGCCAGAAGCGAAGACACCTTTGGGAGGTGCAGAGTCGATGGCCACGCCGGCGCTACCCAACCCGCGATCCAGGAGGAGCAGGACGAAGAGCCCGCCAAAGGAGTGACCAACGAGAAGAGGGGGACCGGGCATGCGCTTGATCAACGCTTCGTAGTGGTTAACGATTTCCTTGATGCCAAGTCCGCGCAAGGTTGCGGATGGAGCGCGACGCTGTTGCTCGATGCTAGCTTCCTTTCCTGGCCACGGTGGGGCAAGCGTGTGAAAACCCCTCCTCTCGATGTATGGGATGGACTTCTCCCAGCAGAGCGGTGTGACCCAGGCCCCACGAATGAAGATGATCGTCCTCTACACGCTTCGCCTCCCAAGGACGGATGACTTCGGCAACGCCCAACTCTTGTTCTCGGGGTTTCTCGCCCATCTCAGCTCGCGCTGCACCGGCGCCGGTCAAGGCGAGTCGTAGGAGACGAGCTCCATCGAATCGGTGAACTCGACCCCCTTGATGTGGCTTTCGCCCTCGGCCTTCACCAGGCCCACATCCTGGACGAACCACACGCGTTGCGAGTAGGTGCCCTTCATCCCGGAAATCCCGCCCATCTCCAGCTCGACCTCGACGTCGATGCGCATGGCATCGAACGAACCAAACGGGACCGTGACCGCTTCCGGCCCTATGGCCGTGTACTGGTAGGTGAAGCTTCCATTGGACGAGATATCTGGGCTGGTGGCCTGCCAACCGAATACCTGCTGCCAGGACATGGCGGGATCGATGTGGCGCGGCAGCGTGATGCCCGAATTAAAGGAGCGGGTCACGCTCACCGTACCGCTCGGGCCGGAGAAGGCCGCGGCCAGCGTCTGCTGGCCCGGCTCAAGGTCGATGAGCGCCGCTTCAGTGCAGACCCACTCCTCGGTGTAGGTCACATCCTTGAGCTCGGTCGTGATCGTGAACCCGGCCTCGCGCGAATCGGTCACCGTGTCGGTGCGCGTGTAGGCCCCGAGCTTGCTGTTTTGCCCGGCAAAGGTCCCCACCGCCCCTTCGTCGGAGGGCATGTAGTCGTTGTCGCACAATTCCTCCAAGGTGGTCTCTTGCGTGGCGGCCGCGGTCGCGGCGGGCACGGTCGAGACCAACATGGCGGGCAGGCCGGTGCCGGTGGCTGTCGGTGTAAGGCTGGGGCCCGGCGTGGCTTTCGGCGTGCAGGAGCTGATCGCGAGCGACAAAGCGATCAGAAACGACGGAAAAGCTCGTAGGAGATTCTTCATGGGTCTTCCCTCTGTGAATTGACTCGGCACACTGGACGCGTGTGAGCCGGCATGATGCGCGACGGCCAGAGCTCGCCGGGAGGCGATAAGGCCTCAGGCTATTCGATCGGCTTCAGGTCCTTCTCGAGCAGCTCGTGCTCCTCGGGGTCGGTGACCTCGCCCAGCAGCCGATGGGCCGCGGCCAGGTTCTCGCCCGTCCCCTGGGCATCGCCCAACACCCTGCAGGCGCGGGCCATCGCCTCGTGTGCGAATCCGCGGTAGAAGGGTGGCTCCGCCGCGCCCGCCGCGAGGCTCATCTCCCCGTAGCGCATCGCCTCCTGGCCGCGGCCTGCGAGCGCATGCGCGCGCGAGATCTGCCACGCGCCCACCGACCGGTTGCGGGCGGTGACACCCGGCCGCTGGCTCCAATGCCACAAAGAGGCCATAGCGAGCAGGAGCATCGCCTCTTCCTCCGCCGCGCTGCGGGTGAGCTTGTGGATCAAGTCCCACGCGCTATTGAAGCAGTGCGGCGCAAAGTAGCGCTGAGCGGCATCGAGGTCGAAGGATGGAGTCTGGCTCATCATGCCTCCCAGGCAATGGATGCTAGGGCATGCGAGGATAGCTACAAGAGCTGCGCGGAGCGTGACCGGCGGGCCTCGGACCCGCCCAAACCAGGTCTGACCAAACCAGTTCGGCGCGAGGCGGGGGCACCCTCATCGCTTGTCGCTGATGCATGTGACGAAGGTGAGTTCGGCCTCTCCCGCGCGCGCAGTCACCTGCCGGCCACCGGTTTGTGCTCCTCCGAATTAGAGACTCTGAGGTCTGAGTGATCTCCGTGGTGAATGCTCTCCTGCCCAACAGGCAACCTGTGGCTAGAACAACATGTACCGCGCAGCGGCCATGAAGATCACGGTGAGCGCAAGCAGCACGGCCGAGAGACGGCCGCCGAAGCGCATGCGCCGTTGATAGGCAGAGATTTCGACGACCTGGGCTTGGGTGGGCGGGCCGCCGGCCTTGGCTACCTCGCGTGAGACTCGCGCCAGGCGCGCGGCCGCCGGCGTCTGGACAAGAAAACCGATGAGGGCCGCACTGATGCCGGTGATCGCGCCAAGCGTGAGGCTCAAGCCAAAGCCGGTCGCGAACCACGCCGGCGAGAGCCCGGTCGACCTTGGCCAGAGCAGCCACGCGCCGGCCAGCGTGTTGACGGCCGCGGCCATTCCCATCCGCTTGGAGTAGCCGCTCGAGCCGGCCAGGCGTTGCGTGAACGGTAGGCCCGCCGGGCCGAGGGCCGAAGGATTGGGCTCAACGAAACCGGCGAAGAGGATTGCCCCGCCGGCCCAGAACACACCTGCGCCGATGTGCAACACACGCAGCAACAGGTTGAGGTAGATCATGGATTGTCTCCAAGAACGAGGAATGGATTCGACGGCGGGCAGGGGTGATGGGAGGAAAATGCGTCCGCGCGGGAATCGGCGAGGGCGAGGCGGATGCCTCGCCCTCTGCCCTGCACCAGGGCGGGAAGGGCACGCCCCTCTACATCTTGTTACTGTTACCCTTGAACGCTTTTCCGGGCTGCCACGGCGTACCGAGAATCGGCAGCAACCAACGATCGAGGCCCCACCAACCGGCCGTCTTCCAGGCCAGGATCAACAGGATGGCGAGGGTGAACAGCACCGGGTTGACCGAGGCCGACCCGGCCATCATGAAGTTCCAGTTCATGAAGCCGCCGAAGAAAGCGGCGATGCCGACGAAGGCGCCCAGGATGAGTGCCACGCCGATCAGCAACTCGCCGAAGGAGATGAGCTTGGCGAACCAGGTGTAGGAGCCGCTGTCGAGCATAGCCTGCAGGAAGGCGCGGTACCAACCAAAGGTGACGGCCGGGCGGGCAGGCGCCTCGGGGATGAGCACCGCGCGCTCCCAGAACCCTTTGAGCGCTGCACCGGTCTGCACCCAGGCGGGGTTGGTGACCTTGCCCCAACCCGAGGTGATCCAGGTGTAGCCCATGTACAACCGGACAATGAGCCACAACCACGACCAGCGCGTGTTGCCGAAGAGCGAGAGCATGAAGGGCGGATCGCTGATCTGGATTCCGCCGCGGGTGGACTGCTTTTGCACGACAAGCCTCCTAGAGATGAATGATGTCGCCACGATCTGATGCGCGCCGTACAATGGTGGCTACTGGGAAGGCGGCAACCCGCATCAGCGCCATGCACACAATGCTATAATTATTACATATATGACCAAATAAGGCAAATGACAGGATGATGCAGACACCTGAGGAAATCAGCGCGGCGCTGGCGCGCATTCTGCCGCGGGTCGAGAAGCCCGGACGCTACACCGGGGGCGAGCTCAACCAGGTGGTCAAGGATTGGGCGCGCACGCCGCTGCGAACGGCATTCGTCTTTCCCGATTTGTACGACCTGGGCATGTCAAACCTCGGCCTGGCGGTGCTCTACGAGATCGTCAACCGCCGGCCGGAGGCCTTGGCGGAGCGCGCCTATTCACCCTGGCCGGATATGGAACGCGAGATGCGCCAGGCGGGCCTGCCGCTCTATTCGCTCGAGACGCATCACGCCCTCGGCGATTTCGACCTGATCGGCTTCTCCATCCCCTACGAGCAGCTCTACACCAACCTGCTCAACGTTCTGGACCTGGCCGGGCTGCCGCTGCGTGCGGCGGAGCGCGACGAGCGCCACCCGCTGGTAATTGCCGGCGGGCATGCGGCGATGAACCCGGAACCGATGGCCGATTTCGTCGACGCCTTCGTGATCGGCGAGGGCGAGGAGGTCATCGAGGAGATCGTCGAGGCGGTGGGCGCGGCCAAGCGCGAGGAGCTTTCGCGCCTGGCGCTCTTGGAGCGTCTGGTGCGCCTGCCGGGCGTGTACGTGCCGCGCTTCTATGCCACTGGCTACAACGAGGACGGCACCGTGCACGAGGTCGAGCGCACCCACGAAGCGGCGCCGGCCCACATCCTCAAACGAATCGTGGGCGCGCTGCCTCCGGCGCCGACCAAGCTCATCGTGCCCTACATCGACACGGTGCACAACCGCTTCCCGGTGGAGATCATGCGCGGCTGCACGCGCGGCTGCCGCTTCTGCCAGGCGGGCATGATCACCCGCCCGGTGCGCGAACGCAGCGTGGCGGAGATTATGGCGGCGATCGACGAAGGCCTGTGCCATACCGGCTACGAAGAGGTGGCGCTGCTCTCGCTATCCTCGTCCGACTACCGCCACATCCGCGAACTGGTGACAGCCGTTGCCGAGCGCTACGCCGGGCGCCACCTGCGCATCTCGCTGCCCTCGCTGCGCATCGAAAGCGTGTCGGTGGACCTGATGGAAGCACTGCGCGGCAACCGCTCCTCCGGCTTTACCCTGGCGCCGGAAGCGGCGACCGAACGCATGCGCACGATCATCAACAAGGCCATCTCGGATGAGCAGCTCTTGGCGGTGACGCGCGAGATCTTCCGCCGCGGCTGGCCGACGGTGAAGCTGTACTTCATGATCGGCCATCCGCAGGAAGGCTTGGAGGATGTGCGCGCCATCGCCGAACTCTGCAAACGCGTGCTGCGCGAGGGGCGCCAAGTGATGGGCGGGCGAGCGGAGGTGCACGCCGGCCTGAGCACGTTCGTGCCCAAGCCGCACACGCCCTTCCAATGGGTGCCGCTGGATTCGGTGGAGCGCATTCGCGCCAAGCAGCGCCTGCTGATGGACGAGATGCGCGGCCGCGGGTTGAAGCTCAGCTGGAACCCGCCCGAGGCGACGCAAATGGAAGCCTGGCTCTCGCGCGGCGACCGGCGCATGGGCAGCGTGATCGAGGCCGCCTGGCGGCGCGGGGCGCGCTTCGACGCCTGGCAAGACCAGTTCAAGTTCGAGGCCTGGCTGGAGGCCTTCCGCGATTGCGGGCTCGATCCGGACTTCTATCTCCACCGCGAGCGGCCGATCGATGAGCGGCTGCCGTGGGAACATATCGACAGCGGGCTGCGCAAACGTTTCCTGACCGAAGACTACCTGTGGAGCCTAAAGGGCCGTCCGCGCATCGACTGCCGCACGCGCTGCTACGCCTGCGGTATCATGCCGGCCTTCGCAGGGTTACGGGGGGAGCAGCCGCGCGAGGCGTGGTTCTGCCCGGTGGTCAAGAAGCATGTCCCGAAAGAGCATCTCACCCCAGAGACCCCAGAGATCACGGAGAAATCGTACTGAAGACCCGATCTTGCGCCTTCCCGGGTCCGATGGATTGTTGCTTTGGTGTTCCTTGGCGAGCTCCGTCTCCAACGACCATCAGACTCATTTCGCATCACTCTTGGCAGGTCAGTGGTCTGTGCTCTTTATGTGCTCTGTGGTGAATAGAATTCCATGACCGAAGCTGAAGCAGCACGCTACCGCATCACCTTTGCCATCACCCACGCCATGCGCTATGTGGGGCACCTGGACCTCTTGCGCGCGTGGGAGCGGACGCTGCGGCGGGCCGAATTGCCGCTGGCCTATACCCAGGGTTTCCACCCGCACCCGCGCATTCAAATCGCCGCCGCGCTGCCGCTTGGCTGCACGGCCGCGGCGGAGATAATGGAACTGTGGTTGGAGGTTGATCTCCCGGCGGACGTGCTTGAGGAGCGGCTGGAGGCGGGGCAGCCGCCCGGCCTGCGGTTGCGGCGCATCCAGCGCATGCCTGCGGGCAAACCGCACTTCGAGCAGTGGCTTGTGGCGGGCGAGTACCGCGGCGTGGCCGTGGCGGGCGGGCTGCCCGTCGATATCGGCGAACGCGTGAGCCGGGTTCTCGCCTGCGAAAGCGTGTCCCGTGAGCGGCGAGAGAAGCGCTACGACCTGCGGCCGCTGATTCTCCATCTTGAAGTGCGGGAGGAGGCCGTGCCCAGCCTGAGCATGCGCCTCAAGCTGCAGGCGGCCGCCACCGGCCGCCCGGATGAGGTGGCCGAGGCGCTCGGGCTGGAAGGGTCCGCGCTGCTCTTTACTCGCGAGCGCTTGCTGCTCATGGATGAGGCAGGCGTGCTTCACGGCTCCGACCAAGCTCTGCGGGAAGCGGCCACGGCGCCGGCCTGAGGCGGTGCCCGCCCCTAGGTTCCCCCGCGTCGCGCCCAATCCTTGACCCGATCCTGCACGGCAGGTATAATTCCCAGGCTTAGCTCCGGGCACATCCCGTGCGGCCAGAAGGCTCGAGCCGGGGCAGGCGCACCACATCAATAGGAGTTGGGCAATGCCGCCTCTACCAAAGCGCAAGCATTCTAAGGGTCGCCGTGACCGCCGCCGTGCGCACGATGCGCTCGTGCCGACCGAACTGATCACCTGCAGCAATTGCAGCGTGCCTGTGGCGCCGCACACCGTGTGCCCCAACTGCGGTTACTACGACGGGCGCCAGGTGTTCGAGCCGAAGAAGAAAAAGAAGAAGTCGACCTAAAGCCCCGCGCAAAGGCCGTGGCCGCACGGCCTTTTACGTTCATGTAGGGCGATGACCACGGCACTTCTCCCCGCGCAGACCGCATTCCTCTTCCCTGGTCAAGGATCACAACAACTGGGCATGGGGCGCAGCTTGGCGCAGGCCTATCCATCGGCTGCCTCGACCTTTGCCGCCGCCGACCGGGCGCTGGGCTATTCGCTTTCGCGGCTGTGCTGGGAGGGGCCGGAAGCCGAGCTCAACCAGACCCTGCACACCCAGCCGGCTCTGCTCACTCATTCGGTGGCGGTATGGCGCGCCTTCCTCGAACAGCAACCGGGCTTCGAGCCGCGTTGTGTGGCCGGGCACTCGCTGGGGGAATTCTCGGCGCTGGTGGCGGCCGGCGCGCTGGAATTCGAGGCCGCGCTCGCGCTGGTGCGCGAACGCGCGCGGCTCATGACGCGGGCCGGGGAGACTGCGCCCGGCGGCATGGCCGCGATCCTCAACCTGGAACCGGCCGTCACGGCCGCGGTATGCCGTGAGGCCGCGCAGGCCACGGGCGAGGTGGTTGTGGTGGCCAACGACAATTGCCCGGGGCAAATCGTGATTTCGGGTGGCGCCGCCGGGCTCGAGCGGGCGATGGCC
>CAYGXJ010000109.1:0-1927 GCA_964353865.1 uncultured Anaerolineales bacterium
GCGCTCTGCAGCAGCGCCAGCACGTCGCTCAGCGGGCGCGCATCGGCCGGTGGCGCTGGGGCGCCGAGGAACTCCATGTCCACCGGCACGGTGCGCTCGACCTGCGGCATGCCCGCGCGGTCGAAGGTGACCCGTGATGGGGAGGTCGTTCGAGGCGAGACAGCACTCGAGGCCGCAGCCGCATTGGCGCGGCCGGGATCGTCGTGGGGTTGGGTGACAATGACAGCAACGTTAATGAGATCCCCCGGGTTTCGAGCGTGAGCGGATGATAAAGGAATGTGGCCCGCCAAAGGTGCCCGAAGACAAATGCATGGCAGCTGCAATCGAGAGTTAGCCAGTCAGCAATTCAATGGCGTGCGCAAAGCGACAGTGCCCCTGTGCCGTTCGATCCGCACCTCAATGCCAGCCCTGCTGGAGGTGCGCTTCGCGGCGGGCTTGGACCAGTCCTTGGGCAACGCGCCCCGCCTCCGACACGCTGCCCCTCTGGGGTTGCTATAATCCCACCTAACTCCCATGTCCGCATCCAGCCCGCTCAGCGAACGCGAACGCGAAATCCTGCGCCTGGTGACCACCGGTCTGGCCAACAAGGAAATCGCCTCTGCCCTCTCCATCAGCCCCAACACGGTCAAGGTCCACCTACGCAATATCTTCGAAAAGATCGGGGCCGCTTCGCGCACCGAAGCCGCCATGTACGCCGTGCGTGAAGGATTGGTGGAAGGCCTGCCTAGCACGCCCCTGGCCGAGGCGGCCGTGTTGCCTGTTGCGCAGGCCAGACCCTGGTGGAAGTCAGCCTGGGTGTGGCTGAGCGTTGCCTTCGCCCTAACGATATTCGCGGGGGCCGGCGTTCGCGAGTGGCTGCTGCCCAGGCCCGAGCCCACCGCGACTCTCCCGAGCGCAACCGTCTCACCTGCCCCTAGTGCTACCCCGGCCTCGCGCTGGCAGGTCCGCGCGTCGATGCTCACCGCGCGCTCTGCGCTCGCGGCCGCCGTCTACGAGAACCAGATCTACGCCATCGGCGGCGAGACGGATGACGGCGTGACCGGCGCCCTCGAACGCTATGACCCACGCAGCGATACTTGGACCGCGCTCGCGCCCAAGCCGCTGGCGGTAGATGAGATCGGGGCGGCGGTCATCGGCGGGAAGATCTATGTGCCCGGCGGGCGCATGGCCGAGGGCCTGCCGACAACCGTGCTCGAGATCTACGACCCGCGCAGCGATGCCTGGTCGCGCGGGCCGCAGATGCCGGAGGCGCTCAGCGCCTATGCGCTGGCGGCCTTCGAAGGCAAGCTATATCTCTTCGGCGGCTGGAATGGGATGCACTACGTAGCCTCGGTGTATGTGTTTGATCCCGACAGCGGAGTGTGGGAGGCGCGCTCGCCGCTGCCCTCGCCGCGCGGGTTTGCCGCGGCCGCGGTCGCCGGCGGCGGGGTGTACGTGATGGGCGGGTACGACGGCGCGCTCGTGATGGACGACAACCTGCAGTACTTGCCGGAGCGCGCCCTGACCGGCGAAGATCCATGGCTCGCGCGCGCACCCATGCCGGAGCCGCGCCACCAATCGCTTGCTCTGGCCGGCGCCGGCGAACTGGTCTATCTTCTTGGCGGCGGAACGCCGCTCGAGTACTCTCCTCAGCGCGACGAATGGAAAGCGCTGGCGGCGCCCGACGTCGCCGGTTGGCAGGGCATGGGGCTGATCGTCCAAGGCGCGAACCTCTACGCCTTTGGCGGCGCGTCGGATGGTCGAGCGCTGCCCACCACCCTCAGCTATCAAGCCGTCTTCACGATTGCCATTCCATTGATCAAGTAAGGATCCTTCGAGGAGTCGCGTGCCCAGTCGTCCTGCGAAGCTGTTCGTCATCGGCCTGGATTGCGCCGCGCCGGAGCTTGTCTTCGATACCTGGTGCAGCGAACTGCCCAACCTCGGGCGT
>CAYGXJ010000110.1:0-6536 GCA_964353865.1 uncultured Anaerolineales bacterium
CATTGTGCAATATTCCCTACTGCTGCCACCCGTAGGTGTCTGGCCCGTGTTTCAGTGCCAGTGTGGGGGGCCACCCTCTTAGGTCCCCTACCCGTCATAGGCTTGGTAGGCCGTTACCCTGCCAACTACCTGATGGGCCGCAGGCCCCTGCCGAAGCGCATTGCTGCTTTTGTTGCCAGGCCTCTAACCCCGGCAACCACATGCCGTATTAGCAGCCCTTTCGAGCTGTTATCCCCCACTTCGGGGCAGGTCGCCCACGTGTTACTCACCCATTCGCCACTAGGAAACCTCTCGTATTGCTACAAAAGGTCCCTCGTTCGACTTGCATGTATTATGCACGCCGCCAGCGTTCATCCTGAGCCAGGATCGAACTCTCCGTAGGAAACTGTTCCACATCGGAAGATGTGTGATCGTTTCGAACTGACTGAGAACCCAGGCGTACTTCCTATCACTCTTCAGTTGTTAAGGTTCACCGCGCGCGGTCGGGCCTCGTTCTGGCTTCCACCCGGACCGTCAAGCCGTAGAGACAACGCGAGCCGATGTCCATGATGCACATCGGCAGGTTTACAGACCGGCGAGCACTTGCGCTCCGGTCTCTGTTCACCTTCTCGGCTTGATTTTTCACGTCTCTCCGCCGAAGCGGAGGCGGACGGCCTTGCGAACGGGTAGATTATGCCATCCCGCCTGCCCTTTGTCAAGGGGGCAGGGGGTTCCCCACCCGGAATGCGCCGCACAGCCCGAAGGAGCCGCCAAACGCCCGAATCCTCCGGGGTAGGCAAATTCCGACAACCGCCGTCGCATTGCTACGGCGTACAGCTCATCGTCGCCGACCCCTGCCCTGAGATCTTGTTGGGCGAGGATACGGACACCTTGAACCAGTAGTCGCCCGGCCCGCCGACCGCATATGAATCATCGAGGACCTTGGTACCGGACTTGGTGAAGGTCACTGTTTCGGCCCCCCCGGACGAGCCGTTGCTCTTGCTGCGCACGAAGGTCACGGTGGTCGGCCCGTTGGCCGTGATCTTGATCGTCACGCCGAAGGTGTAGGGGAACATGCCGCAGGTGACGCTGGCGTTCTTTGGATTCATGCCCACGCCGACCCCCTCCACGAAGGGCACGGGCGGATCCTGAATCGGCACGCTGAGCGGGTTGCCTTCCATGTGTGTGAGCGCCGCCGAGACCCAACAGTAGCGTCCGGCGCGCGAGGGGTTTTCGATATACCACCAGCCGCCCGCGGCGTCGGTGCCGAGCACCAGCGCCACGGCGCCCACTTTGAGCGCGCCTTCGGTGGAATAGAGGTCGGAGTTGCCGAAGCGACAGATCACGTCCTTGTCAATCGGCGCGACCGTGACGATCGATAGCGTGGGGGTCGGGGTGATCGTCGGTGTCTCGGTCGGCAGGGGCGTATCGCTGGGCAGCGGGGTAGGCGTGTCGGTGGGCGGAATGGCCGGGGTGGCGGTTGCAGCTTGCGTGGGGAGCTCGGCCGGGACCGAGGGGGCAGCCGGTCCGCTGATGGACGACGCGTTGCAGGCCATCCCCAGAACCACCAACACGGCCAAGACGGTTTGCAGAGATCGAGTGCGCATGCATTCCCTCCCTCATTCGCGGACAGGCTACATATCGGAACGGCCGGCGATGGCGCGCGCCAGAGTGGTTTCGTCGGCGTACTCGAGATCGCCGCCGACCGGCAAGCCGCGCGCCAGGCGAGTGAGGCGCAGGCCTTTGCCCTCCAACTGGCGACGCAAATACATTGCGGTGGCTTCCCCCTCGAGCGAGGCATTGGTGGCGAAGATGACTTCCTGCACACCGCCGCGATCGATGCGCTCCAGGAGCTCGCGGATGCGCAATTGCTCGGGCCCGACACCCTCCACCGGCGAGATGGCGCCGTGCAACACGTGATAGCGCCCGCGATATTCCTGCGTGCGCTCGATGGCCTCCACGTCGAGCGGAGCTTCGACCACGCACAGCACACCTCGGTCGCGCGCCTCATCCCGACAAATGGCGCATGGATCGACGTCGGCATCGGTCATGGTGAAGCATTCGGAGCAGAAGCGAGTCTGGCGGCGCAATTCGAGCAGGGCCTCGCCTAAGGCGCGCACCTCGTTCTCCGGTGCGCGCAGCAGATAGTAGGCCAGGCGGGCCGCCGTCTTGGGGCCGATGCCCGGCAGGCGCATCAGTTCTTCATTCAGTCGCGCAACCGAGCGGGGAAGGGTCATGCCTGTAGATCCTTGGCGCCTGGCACGGGTTCAGCCCACCCCGCGCGAAAGGACGTCGGTGAGAGGACCCAATCGTTTCGCCGCCAATGCTTGGGAGGCCTCCACCGCTTGGTTGAACGCCGCCAAGAGCATGTCGGCCAGGAGGTCCGCGTCGGCGGAGGCCAGCACCTCGGGCGCCAGCTTCACCGCGCGGCACACCTGGGTTCCGGTCATCTCGATCGTCACCGCGCCGCCGCCGACCGATATGGTGACCGTTTCTTCGGCCAGAGCTTCACGCGCACGGTCGAGCTCCTCCTGGAGGCGCTGAAACTCACGCATCATACCGCCCGCCGGAGCGGGCATCGAGAACCTGCGGCCTTTGCTCATTCGCCCATCGCTCGCGGGATCAGGGTAGATCGATTGCCTGGGCGCCCATTTCGCGCGTGGCGATATCCACCATGCCGCCATCAACCACACGCAGCCCGGTGCGTCCCGGGTCCGCATGGGCCAACACGCAGCGAATGCCAACGGTCTGTCCGAGCACCTCGGCCAGCACCCCCTGCAGGCGAGCCACGGTTTCGGGGCGGGCGGCCTTTTCGCGCGGCAGGTCGGCCGAGAAGGCCAGATGCAGCAACTCGCCCTCGAGCGAGTAGGGCTGGGCCTGGGCGAACAGAGTATGGGCGCGCGTATCGCGCTGCCGGAGCGTGGCCAAGACTTGATCCCATACCTCGGTGATCCGGCGCAGGGTCAGGCCGCCGGCCGCCTCACGCGCCGCAACCGGCGTGGCGGGCGGATCGGGGGCCACGTTCTCGGCCGGAGCGTTAGCCGTCGGAACCAGCAGGCTGTGCGCGGTGGGCGTCCCCCGCCCGCCCGAGGCGGCCGGCGGCACGCCGTAGTCACGCGGTGATTCGCGCAACAAAGGCCCCGTCCCCGCCGGCGGATCGGCCGGCGCGTCCTCGACTGTCTCCACCAATGCGAGTTCGATCGCCAGCTGCGGACGCCAGCCGCTGCGCGCCTCGGCCGCCAGCCCAAATGCGCGCAAGGCCCGCACCAGCCGCCCAAGCTCGAGCGAGGCAGCCGTGCGTTCCATCGCGGTGCGCACCTCATCGCTGGCCTCGATCAGCGTGCGGTTGTTCATCTTGGCCAGCAACACGCCGCGCAAATAATCGGTCACTTGGCGCGCGAACTGGCGCGGCTCCACGCCCGCATCTACCGTTCGCTGGATGAGCCCCAGACCGCGCGCGACGTCGCGCGCCGCCAGGCTCTCGACGAATTCCTGCGTTTGTACCGAACCGGCGGCGCCCAGCACCTCCAACACACCCGCCAGGGTAATCGTCTCACTCAGGGATGCCATCTGGTCGAGCAGCGAGACCGCGTCGCGCATGCTGCCCGTCGCCTGGCGCGCGATCATCGCCAAGGCTTCGGGCTCGGCCTGTAGCTTTTCGTCACGGGCCAGTTGGGCCAGGTACGACGCCATCTCGTCCACTCCCAGGCGGCGAAACTCGTGCCGCTGGCAGCGCGATACGACCGTGGCGGGTACCTTGTGGACTTCGGTCGTCGCCAGGATGAACAGGGCATGCGCCGGCGGCTCCTCCAAAGTCTTGAGCAGCGCGTTAAAGGCCGCCGTCGAGAGCATATGCACTTCGTCGATGATGTAGACCTTGAATCGTCCGACGCTGGGTGAGAAGGGGACCCGCTCGCGCAGGTCGCGCACATCCTCCACGCTGGTGTTGGAGGCGGCGTCGATTTCAATCAAGTCGAGGAAGCGCCCTTCGTTGATGGCCAGGCACACGGCGCATTGATTGCAGGGACGCTCGTTTTCGGGAGCCGTGCAGTCGACCGCCTTGGCCAAGAGCCGTGCGGTTGTGGTCTTGCCCGTGCCGCGCGGGCCGGAGAAGAGGTAGGCGTGCGCGATACGGCCGCTGTGCAATGCGTTGCGCAGCGTCTGCACAACGTGGGCCTGACCGACGACATCCCCCCAGGTCTGCGGGCGCCACTTGCGATACAAGGCTTGGCTCATTACTGGGCTCCGGGGCTGAAGTGTAGCAGAGCCATCGCTATTCGGCAAGATGCACCGCCGCGGCGCGAGGCACACGCCGCACATTCTATTCGGTTGCAGTCAGTGGGAGGAGTATGATGCCGCGCGCTGAGGTGACCCCATGAATCTCGGACCGGTCGAACTCGTCATCATCTTGCTGATCTTCGTGCTGCTCTTGGGCCCCGGACGCATTGCCCGTTCGGCGGGAGACCTGGGGAAGGGCATCCGCGACTTCCGCAAGGGGCTCAAGGATGAACCTGACGATATCTCGCCACCCTCCCCACCCCGCGGCGGGGACTCTTCATCGACCTGAATCGGCTGAGGCCGACGTTACGGCGTGCCTGCTGGGGCACGCCGTAGTCTTCTTTCAGCTCGAGCGGTGCAAGCTGCAGGTCAGTAGCTGGCACACACAGGTTGTATGTGCCAATCAGCGCATTGCTCAACCGCATCTTCTCAAGCGCATGATGGCGAACGCGGCCCCGGTCGGCGCCAGCCACTGACCCAGCGAGCGCGAGGAGCATAACTTCGGGCCAGGGTGGCCGTCCGTGTGCGGTGAATGGGTCGGTCCATCCATATTCAATGGGGGGTCATGCCAGGTGCGTGCCCGCCCTAGGGAAGGACGACCGCCGATCGCACCTGCCCCTGGGCGTCGAGCAGCACCACTTCTTCTCCGTGCTGCCAGGCCGCCGCGCTTAGACCCCAGTACAGATCGACGGGGGTGTTGACGCCCGGCGCGCTGTGGACCAGGATCGCGCCGCCGGCGATCAACTCCACCGCCGGAAACGCGTACTCTCGCCCGGACGCGCCTCGCAGCCGCCATCCTTCCAGTTGCACCGTCGGGCCAGGGTTGACCAGCTTGAGCGTTTCCTTTTCGGCATCGCCCAGGTTGTAGATCATTTCGATGCGCGGCCAGGGGTAAACCTCGCCGGGCGCGGGCGTGACCGTGGGGCTGTGCGGGGTCGGCGCACTTCCCGCCGGCAGGGCGGGGATGAGCAGCACCTGGCCCACGTCCAGCGAATTCGGGTCGGCCAAGCGGTTGAACTGGGCCAACGCCTCGGCGCTCACTCCGAACATGGCACCCACTTCGCCCAGGGTGTCCCCCTGGCGAATCTGATAACTCTGCAGCGTTGGGGTGGGAGCGACGAACAGCGTGGGCGTGAGAGTGGCCGGCAGCGGGGTGAGGGTTGGGCGCATGAGAGCCGGCGGCTGCCCGCGCCCGATGAAGTATAGGACCAGCAAAATCGTGGCAGCCGAGACCACGACGTTCAGCGCGAGGTAGAATAGCCAGCGGCGAGACATTGGCCCCTCCCTCCCCTATCCGCGATCACTGTACGTAGTCTAGCATGCGGGCGGACGGCTCGCAACGCAGCCCTCCGCCCGGAGCGCCGCTCACCGGCACGAACATGCCCTATCTCATTGACGGTCACAACCTCATCGGCCGGCACCCCGGGCTTTCGCTGGCCGACCCCGACGACGAGCGTGAGCTGCTGAAGCTGCTGGCCGACTATGCTCGCCGCTCGCGGCGCAAGCTGGTCGTTTTCTTCGACCGAGGCCAAACGGGCTCACGCCCGCAGCGGCACGGCTCGCTCGAAGTGCATTTCGTGCCCTCCGCGCGCACGGCCGACGATGCGCTGCTCGACTACCTGCGCGGACTCCCGGACCCTCGCAACTGGCGGGTGGTAACGTCCGACCGCCGCGTTGCGGCGCAGGCCAGGCAGCACGGCGCGGTGGTTGTCTCGGCCGATGAGTTTCTGCGATCCATGCGCGCAGCGAGTCCGCCGCCTGCCCGGGCAGGCCGAGATGGCCAAGGCAGTGCTCGGACGAGCGAGGCCGACGATATCGAGGAATGGCTGCGCGCCTTCGAGCGACGGCGCCCGGAGGAGTAGCTCCCCGCGTGAGGATGACCCGCGCACCTGTAAGGCTTGTCGCGTGCAAAAAGGAAGAGACGAGGCCTGCGGCTCCGTCTCGCCGTGCCGTACGCTGGCAGAGTGGGCCCGGATGGGATCGAACCATCAACCCACTCCTTATGAGGGAGCTGCTCTGCCGTTGAGCTACGGGCCCAGCGCGGAAGGAGAGGCACGGCGTGATGCACGTGCAGATACTTCCTGAGGGGCGGCGCCACCGGCGGCGCCTGGAGGAGCGGGCGACGGGATTCGAACCCGCGGTGTCAGCTTGGAAGGCTGATGCCTTGCCACTTGGCGACGCCCGCATACGCTTCGATTCGGCCCTACCGTTCGTGCCGAGAGGCTGTCGGGGTGGGCGGACTTGAACCGCCGACCCCCGCGTCCCAAACGCGGTGCGCT
>CAYGXJ010000111.1:0-4827 GCA_964353865.1 uncultured Anaerolineales bacterium
CGCGCTCTCGGCCTACAACGTGTTCGCCACAGAGCGGTTCTACGATCCGGGCGATGCCGTCGACGCCTATTCGACCTCCGACAGCGTCGAGGTCTCCACGCCGGCGCTGCCGGCCACAGGTTTTGCGCCCGGCCGGATCACACCGCTTCCGCAGAGTCCGCGGTCCCCCTACAGCCAAGCGGGCGGCCTGCAAATCGAGATTCCTCGGCTCGGGGTGAACCTGCCGATTGTGGGCGTGCCGCTGGGACCCGAGGGCTGGGATCTGACATGGCTCGGCGAGCAGGCGGGCTATCTCGAAGGCACGGCGTTTCCGAGTTGGTCGGGCAATAGTGCGATTACCGGGCATGTATACCTGCCGGATGGGCGTCCGGGCCCATTCGTTCGGCTGGGTGAGCTTGGTTGGGGAGACGAGATTATCGTGCGCGGATTCGGCCTGCGCTACATCTTCTCTGTGCGAGAGGTGCGCCAGGTCTTGCCCGATGATCTCTCCGTGCTGCGCCACGAAGACCGTCCGTGGGTGACCCTCATTACCTGCAAAGGGTACGACGAGAGGCGCGAGACGTACCGCACGCGTGTCGCAGTGCGCGCCGTTCTTGTGGGAACTTTGGCCGATTAGCTGAGTCGTGCAGTCGAGGGATGCGAAAAGTGGCGGCCAAGGGCCGCCGCTTGGGTTGTCGGTAGCTGACACGATCCGCTTACGGCGTCGGCAGCAGCCCCTGGCTGCCATCCGGCAGGGTGAAGGCGTCGACGGAATCCAATGTCTCAATGGTGATTCGGTTGCCGAGAAGGGGGAAGCGCAATTCGTTGGCTGTAATGAGCTCTCCCAAAGGCAGCGTCGAACGCAGATGATCGGGCGCCAACCCGGCGATGAAATACTCTTCGGGCCGCGGCGGAACGCGCGAGGCAAGAGCACGCAACAAGCGCGACTGGTAGTGGAGAGCCTCGATCGGGGAAGCCTGCATTGCGCCCAACGCCTCTGTCACCTCTTGCCCCTTGAGCGAGCGTCCGTCGAGGAATGCGCCGCCCAGGCGGTTGACGAGCGTGGCAAAAGCCTGATTGTCGATCAGGACGATGGCCTCCGGCTCGCGGGTGAAGTACGCCTGCAATCCGTCGAGGGTGGGGTTGGCGGGATCGCGCAAGACCTCTCGCAACACGGCTGGCTGGCCGTCGCCCAAGAACACAATCGTCGCCGGTGAAAGGCCGAGCAGGTGGGCTTGTCCCGAACCCTCGAATGTAAGGCGCCACACAGCAAGCAGATGTCCCTCTCCCTCTAGCGTGTCGTAGCCCAGGATGAGGTAGGTGGAGGTGCCCAACGACGGGGTAGGGGCGAACAGCGCCAGGCCTCCCTGACCGGCTGCGCGGCCGAGAAGCATGCCGACGACCAGGAACGATAGGACGACCAGCACGGTCAGAGTCAGGCGCATAGGGTTGCGTGGAATGGCATTCATCCGCACTCGACGCGAATTCCGCCGGCGTATCTGCGCGCGGTGCTTATGCTAGCCCACTTGGGAGCCAAAGGCAAGCACCCGGGCGCGCCCAGTCTACGAGGCTCGGCGTTCAATGCGAGCACCGAGCTGGCGCAGCTTCTCGTCGATGCGTTCGTAGCCGCGGTCGATCTGGGCGATGTTGCGAATGACCGATTGGCCCCGGGCGGCCAGCGCCGCCAAGATGAGGGCCATGCCCGCCCGAATGTCTGGGCTCTCGAGTTGCTCTCCGGCCAGCTCGCTCGGCCCCTGCACGATCACCCGGTGCGGGTCGCAGAGAATGACCCGCCCACCCATGGCCACCAGCTTGTCGATGAAGAACATGCGGCTCGGGTACATCCAATCGTGGAACAGAACGGTGCCGCGGGATTGGGTGGCGGCGACGATGGCAATGCTCATCATGTCGGTCGGGAAGGCCGGCCAGGGCATGACGCTGATCTCGGGAATCGCGCCGCCCAGGTCGGCCAGCACCTCGAGCCGCTGCTCTTGCGGGACCACCAGATCTGATCCTTCAACCTGCCATTCGATTCCGAGCCGGCGGAAGATGAGACGGGTCATGTCGAGGTCGGAGGGCTGGACTTGGCAGATGCGAATTTCCGAGTGCGTGACAGCTGCGGCAACGACGAAGCTCGCGACTTCGAGGTAGTCGGCCCCCAGCGTGTATTCGCCGCCGTGCAGCGCCGGCACGCCCTCGATGTGCAAAACGTTTGAGCCGATGTCATAGATGTGCGCGCCGAGGTGATTGAGGAAGTTGCACAGATCCTGGACGTGTGGCTCGGAAGCGGCGTTGCGGATGGTCGTCCGCCCTTCGGCGCGCACCGCGGCCATGATGGCGTTTTCGGTGGCGGTGACGCTGGCCTCATCGAGCAATATGTCCGCGCCATGCAGGCCGTCGGCGCGCATGTCGAAGATGCCCTCGTAAGTGACGCGCGCGCCGAGCGAAGTGAGCGCGAGCAGGTGGGAGTCAACGCGCCGCCGGCCAATGACATCCCCGCCGGGTGGGGGCAGGCGGATTTCGCCGCAGCGTGCGAGCATCGGTCCAGCCAGCAAAATGGAGGCGCGTATCTGTCGGCACAGGTCGCGGTCGAGCTCCCGGCTGCGTATCTCGCGCGCGGTGACTCGCCAGCTATGGGCATCCAGTTCTTCGATGGAGGCCCCCAGGCTGCGCATGAGGGCCGAGAGAGCCTCCACATCGCGTATGCGGGGAATGTTGTGCAGGGTGACCGGCTCGTCGGTCAAGAGGCAGGCGGCGAGAAGGGGCAGCGCAGCGTTCTTGTTGCCCGATGGACTGACGCTTCCATGCAGTTGGGCTTGGCCTTCGACAACTAGATGGTCCATGTGTGGCTTCTCTGGGGTCATAGGTTGAGATGTGCAACACGCGTCCGAAGCAGGGACAAACCACCCACGCCCAATCGACAGGCGCTGGATTCGGCGAGGAGTCTGGCCTCCGAGGAGCGCCGGGCCGCCTTGGCGCACTCCACGCCACAGGTTGGCGCGAGTCAGCAAAGCATACCATACCTAGCGAAATGGGGGCTCAAAGACGCGTTCGAACCGTGGAAAAAGGCCCGCTGTGGTAGAATAAACGTTCGTGAATCAGCAGAATCCGTCTCTCCCCAACCTCCCCATCGGGGTCCTGAAATCGCTCTGGCGCGGCGCAGAAGTCGTCTCCAACCGGCCGGCGCTGCTATTGATTCCCGTGCTTCTGGATCTCATGCTGTGGCTGGGACCTCATGTGGGTGTGGCGTCGCTTGTCGACCCGATCGTTCAGTTCCTCTCCCAAAACCAGGGGGTTACGGGGTTGTCGGCCGAGGAAACAAAGGCCGCTCTGACTTCGGTGGCGAGCATCGCCACGCATCTCAATCTTCTGGCCGTGTTGGCGTTCTTCCCCTTGTTTCCGCCGAGCGTGATGGCGACCCGGCTGCCCCTGCTCACACCCTGGGGGCAAGCGATCCTCTTTCAAATCCGCAGCCCGCTGGCCTACGTCGCGCTGATCCTTCTGCTTGCCATCGCGGGCATGATGCTCGGCTCCGCCTTCTGGAGCTTGGTCGCGCGCGCGCTCTCCACGCCCCGCGGTGCACGGTTCGAAGCGCGAGAGTGGCTGCGCGTCGCGCGCAATGTGATCGTGCTGGCGATGGGGGCTGGGCTGGGGGCAATGATTGTCGGCGTTCCGATCGTTTTTGGCGTGGGAGTAGTGGGCGTGTCATCGGCTGTCCTTGGGCAGATTCTGCTGGTGCTCATGGGCGGCCTGGTCTTGTGGGTGCTGATGTTCTTCGTGTTCAGTCTTCATGGAGTTGTATTGAACAGCGAGTCAATCATGCGGGCGATGGGCAAGAGCGCCGAAGTCGTACGCTGGTCGTACCCCTCCACCCTCAGCCTGGTGCTGCTGAGCGCCCTGGTGTTGATGGGCACGAATGCGGTGTGGGCGCTCCCCGAAGAATCATCCTGGGTGGGAGTGGTCGGGGTGCTGGGCAACGCATACACCAGCACCGCCCTGGTCGCCGCGAGCCTGATCTTCTATCAGGACCGGCGGCGCTGGGTGGAGGAACTGCGCCGCTATCTGGAGACGCGAGCCCGAAAGCCGCAGCCTGTCGTCGAGAGGAATGGTGGAGCCAAGAATGGCTAAGGGTGGCAACGGAGGCGCGGCAGCATACGCCGCAAAAGACATTCAAGTCCTGGAAGGTCTGGAAGCGGTGCGCCGCCGCCCGGGCATGTATGTCGGCGGCACGGACGTCAAGGCGTTGCACCACTTGGTGTTTGAGGTAGTTGACAACTCGGTCGACGAGGCCTTGGCCGGCTCATGCGACCGCATTCAAGTCACCTTGCACAAAGATGGCAGTGTGACGGTGGTCGACAACGGCCGTGGTATTCCGGTCGATATCCATCCGGAGAAGAAGAAGCCGGCGTTGGAGATCGTCATGACGATGCTCCATGCGGGCGGCAAATTCGGAGGGGGCAGCTACAAAGTCTCGGGTGGTTTGCACGGGGTGGGGGTCAGTGCGGTCAACGCGCTCTCGCGCTGGTGCGAAGTGGAAGTCCGACGAGACGCCAAGGTCTACTCGCAGCGCTACGAACGCGGCGTGCCCGCCGGGCCGGTGAAGGCGGTGGGCAAAGCCAAAGCGGGGGAAACGGGCACGACCGTCACCTTCCGCTTTGATGAGGAAATCTTCAAGGGGGAGTTGGACTACAAGTTCGATACCCTCGCCACCCGCTTCCGCGAGATGGCCTTCGTCACGCGCGGCGTGACC
Source organism: uncultured Anaerolineales bacterium (assembly GCA_964353865.1). Taxonomy (GTDB): domain Bacteria; phylum Chloroflexota; class Anaerolineae; order Anaerolineales; family RBG-16-64-43; genus RBG-16-64-43. The sequence goes on from CAYGXJ010000111.1 coordinate 4,730, forward strand.
ATTTCACTCACCGACGAACGCGACGGACAAGAAACGTCGTTCTACTTCGAGGGCGGCATCCTGTCTTTCGTGAAGTACCTCAATCGCAATCGGGAGGT
>CAYGXJ010000112.1:0-3014 GCA_964353865.1 uncultured Anaerolineales bacterium
GGGTCGACAGCTCGAACCTGTCCACGGTGTGCGACAAGCGCGAACTCGAGATCCCCGTACACGGCTGGCGGATCAACCTGGTGCAGGCAGCGAGGCTGGCCGTCCAGGGCTGGTGGCGCCGGCAAACTCGCCCACGGGATACCTTGCGGAAGTAATTACCCAAACAAACCAAGTCGCTATCACTGAGCGCGCCGTGCCTCCGGGCTTGGCGGGGGGCTTGCGCTTGGGCTGCGATCGCTGTATAGTAGTTAGTAAGCACACTACGCAGTTAGCAGGCTAACGCCATGGAGGCGGGATGTCGGGCGATGCGGTTCACGGGCTGACGGAATTGGGTTTCTCGACCTATGAGGCCAAGGCCTATCTGGCCCTCTTGCGCAAGAGCCCGGTGTCGGGCTACGAACTCTCCAAGCTGTCGGGCGTTCCGCGCTCGATGATCTACGAGGTGGCAGGCAAGCTCGTCGGGCGGGGGGCGGCGCTGACGCTACGGCTGGAAGGCGCGGTGCGCTATGCGGCTTTGCCGGGTACGCAATTCATCGAGCAGCTGCGGCGCGAGAGCGAGCAACGCCTCACCGCGCTGCGTGCCGAATTAGCCGGGCTCAACCGTGGGCCGGATCTCGATTACGTTTGGAACCTGGAAGGCCACGCGAACATCCTGGCCAAGGCCGCCGAGCGCCTGGACGCCGCCAAGCGGCGGCTGCACCTGGCGCTCGTGCCGGAGACGATCGAGGAGATGGAGACCCACCTGAAGCGCGCCATACGCCGCGGCGTGCGCGTCGTGGTGTACACAACGCGTAGGGTGCCCATGCCCGGGGCGCAGGTGGTGGTGGCATCCATGCCCGAGCAGGCGCGCGAGCGAGGCGGCGGGGTCGGGCTGATTCTGGTTGTGGACGGTCGCGAGGTGCTGCTGGCCAACCACGTGGGCACGTCCGGTGCGCGCGCCTCCTGGACGAGCAATCCGCTGATCGTATTCATTGCCGAGCACCACATGCGCACCGATCCCTACCTGCCGGAAATGTTCGCCGCACTCGGACGGCGAGCCGCCCAGCTCGTCCGCAGCGAGGATCGTGAACTCTTTGTCCACCGGGAGCCGAACACACCACGCAGCTGAACCCGGCGCGTGCCGCAGAGCCGACCATGATTTGGAAGAACCTCAAACGCCGCAAAGGACGAACACTGCTCACACTGGCGGGCATCGCCGTGGGCGTGGCGTCGATCGTCGCGCTGGGCGCGATGGCGGATGGCATGCGCGAGGGCTACGGCGCGATGGCGCAGGGCAGCCAGGCCGACCTGGTGCTGACGCCCAAAGGAATGATGGACGTGACCATCGGTGCTATCGACGAGGCGGTGGGCGAGAGGCTGCGCGGATTCCCCGAGGTGGAGGCCGTGGAAGGCATGTTGATCGGTGCCATCCAGGTGGACACTTCGCCCTATTTCTTCATCTTCGGCTACGAGCCGAAGGGGTTCAGCCTGCCGAAATTCCGCATCTTGGAGGGGCAGGGATTGGGGGAGGCGCGGCCCGGGCGCGTCCCTCCGATCATCCTGGGGCGCGAGGCCTCGCGCACGTTGAACAAGGGCGTCGGCGAGAGCGTGCGCCTCACCGGCGGCAACTTCCGCGTCGTGGGCGTCTACGAGACGGGTGATTCGTTTGAAGACGGCGGCGCCGTCATCACGTTGAGCGAGGCGCAGCGCCTGCTGATGCAGCCGCGCCGGGTTTCGATGTATTACGTGCGCCTGGAGCGCGACGACCAGGAGGTTGCCTTCCGAGCCCGCGCCGAACGCACCTTCCGCGATCTGACGGTCCAGGCCACCTCGGAGTTCGCCGACAGCCAGGGAATGCTGGTGATGATGGAGGCCTTCGCCTGGGGGGTGGCCGCCCTGGCCGTCATCGTGGGCGGCGTAGGCATGGCCAACACGCTCTTCATGTCGGTGTCCGAGCGCACACCCGAGATCGGGTTGCTGCGCGCGGTGGGCTGGAGGCGGCGCCAGGTGATGGGGATGATCTTGGGCGAGGCCATGGCGCTTTCGGCGGTGGGCGGAGTCGTCGGCGCCTTGCTGGGTGTGGTCGCGGTCATCCTTCTGCGGTCGCGGGTCTACTTCCTGGGCTCGCTCGGGATGAGCCTTTCGCCCGAGCTCTTTGGGCGCGCCGGTGCCACGGTGCTGCTGCTGGGGTTGGCCGGCGGCGCGTATCCGGCGTGGCAGGCCAGCCGCCTGCTGCCTATCGAGGCCATGCGCGCAGATGGGGGAGGCGCCGCGGTTCCGCGCTGCCTGCCGGGCGGGATGGTGGTGCGCGGTTTGTGGCGGCGCGGCACACGCACACTGCTGACGGCCGTCGGCATCTCGGTGGGCATCGCCGCGATCGTCTCACTAGGCGCCGTGGTCAACGGCATGCTCGATGCCTTCACCGAGATGGCGACGGCGAGCTATATCGACATCCTGGCCTACCAGGCGGATGTCTCCGATCTGGCGTACAGCGCGGTCGACGATCGGACGGTTGCCCGCCTTGCGGCGCAGCCGGGCGTGGAAAGCGCCGCGGGGGGAATCATGAACGCGGCCAGCACGGAGAAGGCGCCCATCCTGATCGTCCTCGGCTACCCGCCGGGCTCCGCGCCGATGGTCCACCTGCGCCCGGTGGAGGGCGGGCCAATCACCGCCTCGCACCAGATCCTTCTGGGGCGGCGGGCGGCGGAGACGCTTGGGCTGGAGGTGGGAAGCCTCTTTCGCCTTTCGGAGACGGCCTATCGCGTGGTGGGCATCTACGAATCGGGGGTGAGCTGGGAACAGAACGCCGTGGTGATGTCGTTGCGCGACGCGCAGGCACTCTTCCGCCGGCCGCGTCAGTCCTCACTCGTGACGATCAAGGTCAGCGATCCGCGGCAGGTGGAAGAGGTGCGCGCCAGGCTCGCGCAGGCCTTCCCCGAGCTGTCATTTGCCCTGAGCGCCAAGCTCGGTGAGGAGATGGAGCAACTGGCGCTCACGAACGAAATGATCGCCCAGATTGCGGTGCTGGCGTTGGG
>CAYGXJ010000113.1:0-10505 GCA_964353865.1 uncultured Anaerolineales bacterium
CCAGCCAATGCAACGATTCGCGCGAATGGCATGCTGTGTGTGGACCTCTCCGGTGAAGTATCTGCCATGGCGTGTGAGCGACTCCTGAGACCGGCAGCCGCTACCGCCAAACGAGGATGTCGGCCAGCGGCCGGCGCTCGGGTGCGGTCGACGAGCGCTCGGCGAGACCGAGAAGGATGAAGGCCTGAGGTTCCCACTCACGAGGAAGGTCCAATTCGCGAACGACGATGTCGGGGCAAAAGAGAGGGCTGCACAGCACACAGGCACCCAGCCCCGCCTGGTGAGCTGTCAGAAGCAGGTTCTCAACCGCGAGCGCCGTGCTCTGAACGGCCATCGCATGTTCCGCCGCGGCGCGCCGCGCGTCGGGGTAGACTTGGGCATCCTGCAACGTGAGGCAGGCCAAAACCACCGCCGGCGCCTCGCTCAGGCGCGCCTGAGCTCGCGCGGCGCGGGCGAGGGCCTCGCCTGCTGGTACGCCGTCGGCCTGCAAATCCGCTTGGAATCGGCCGGCCATCGCGTGCGCCAGGTCGCGGCGCCGTTGCTGGTCCTCGAGCACCACGAAGCGCCACGGCTGCGCGTTGTGAGCTGAGGGCGCCCAACGCGCCGCCTCCAGCAGGCCTTCGATCGTCGCCTGCGAGATAGGCTCACGACGGAAGTGACGAACCGAACGACGCGCGCGTATGACTTCGGCAAGCCAATTCGAATCGGCGCTCATCTGTCTGCCGAGATCCTTTCCAGCTGGATCGTGTGAACCACTCCCAACCCCGTGGGTAAGGCGCGTGCCGAGCGCCGGCCCAGCCGTGTGTTTCTGATAGAGGGTCGCAAAGCCACCTGCGCCGCGGAGCGTGTGCCCGATGCTAGCGGAACGCATCAACGTCGCGCGGGCGAAGCGATTCCGGCAGGCTCGCCTCACGCAACGCATACGGGAAACCGCGCGCGTGAATGATGGGCCGGCCTTCGTCGGCCTGCCCCATGAGCAAGGAGGCAGCCGCGGCCAGTTCATCCGCGGCGCCTATCTGGGTCACCTGCAGCGTGTAGTCGAAGAGGTCCGCGTGGCCTCGCATGTCTTGCACCGCCGGCACGCCGGCCACTCCCACGGCGACGCCCACCGTTCCATTGCGCCACGCACGACCGTGCGAGTCATTGATGATCAGGCCCACCCGGGCGCCGCTGCACGCGTGGAAAGCCGCCCGCAGCCGCTCGCACGAACCATCCGGATCCTCCGGGAGCAGGAGCACCCACTCCTCCGCCGCGTCGTGCGGCGCGACGTTCGATCGGTCCACGCCGGCATTGGCGCACACGAACCCCAACCGATGCTCGACCACAAGCAACCCGGGCCGGACGCGCAACACCTCACGGCTCTCGCGCAGTACCACCTCTACGAAGCGCGCGTCCTTCTCAGCATATGGGGCAAGGGCTTGGGCGCGCGGCGAAGGCACAACGTGCGAAAGCGCCACTTGGCGCCCTTCCGCCTTCGAGACGATCTTCTGAGCGAAGATGAGCACGTCCCCATCGATCAGGGTGAGCGCAGCGCGCGCCAGACCATCCATCGCGATGGTCACCAGATCTGCCCCGGCCGTGATGAGCGGAATCCCTGGCAGCGCGGTCAGGCTTAGGCATTGCGCATCGCTCACCGCGGCACCCCCACGATGCGGATCCCCGCGCCGGGGATCTTGTACTGTTTGTTGATGCCAATCAAGATGGAGGTTAGTCCCTCCGCCACGACGGCATTCTCAATGGGGCCGGCGTCCCATCCGCGCATGCCAGCCGCCTCGGCTAGCTTGAGCACCTGATCCCGCGCCGCGGGATTGTTGCCGCACACCAGCACATCGCAGTCGATCGGCTCCTCTTCATCCGCCAGGTGGTCTTTGGAGACGTTCTGGAACGCCGACACGACGCTCACCCCCGCGCCCAGCGCCGCCTGCGCCTCGGCCCCGGCCGATCCGGCCGGCGGCATCTGCACCACGGTCACCCGAGGCGGCACCAGCGGCACCGTCACATCCACCAGGACTTTGCCGGCCAACGCGGGGCGAAGTTCCTCAAGCATTGCGCGATGGGCTTCGAATGGCACGGTCAGCACGACCAAATCGCCGGTGCGCGCGGCATCCAAATTCGCCATGCCCGAGAGCACGCCATGCCCGCCCAACCGGTCCACGAGGGACTGAGCATGCGTGGCGGCCTTTTCCGCCGAGCGCGATCCAATAATCACCCGGTAGCCCGCGCGGGCCCAGCGCAGCGCGAGGCCCGTGCCCTCCGGACCGGTGCCACCGATAACGGCAATGGTAATCAGCAGATGCTCAGGCACGATCGCCTCCTTGTGTGTGTCGCGCCGAGCGGGACCTCAGGCGATGCGGCTCCACAGCGCCTGGGCCAGCTCGCGGCTGTCGCGGGTGATGTGCGTTTCGTTGAGTGTCAGCACCTGCCGGTCGCGCATCAGCCACTCCCCCTCGACCATGGTGGCCGTGACCATCGAGGATTGAAACCCGAAAAGGATGTGCCACGGGAGATTCCCGGCGCTGAGGGGAGTCGTGGGTCGGTAATCCACCAGGATGAGATCCGCGGCACAACCCTCGGTCAGACGCCCGATCGGCCCGCCGAAGTGCAGGCTGGCCAGTTCGGCATTGTTGTACGCCGCCAGTTCAATCACCATGTCGCCCGGCATGCGTCGTGGATCGCGGGCAGCGAGCTTGTGGAGGAGATAGGCCGCCTTCCACTCGTCCCACATGGCGTTCGAGAACCCGTCGTTGCCAAGCCCCACCCGCACGCCTGCCGCAAGCAGTTGCTCCACGGGTGCTGCGCCGACGCCATTGTTCATGTTCGAACGAGGCTGGTGGGTTACCCAGGTGCGCGTGCGGGAGAGCACCTGCATCTCGGCGGCATCGACATGCACGCAGTGCACCGCCAGCGATCGCTCTCCCAGAAGTCCCAGTCTCTCGAATCGCTCAATCACCCGCAGCCCGCTCTTCTCCAGGCTGTCGCGCTCGTCCACCTCATGCTCCGCCACGTGCACATGAAACCCCACCCCGGCCGGCGCGGCGGCGCGGCACTTCTCAAGAGTCGCCTGACTCAGGGTCAACGAGGCGTGCAGCCCGAACATGGACGCCAGCCGCGACGGCTTGGTCCGCCGGGAAAATCGCACGTTCTCAGCGATGCCTTGCTGCGCGCCGACCTCGCCGTTGCGATCGGTCACTTCATAACACAACGAAGCGCGCAGCCCAGATCCTTCCACGGCCCCGGCGATAAGATCCAGCGAACCCTCGATGCAGTTCGGGCTGGCATGGTGATCGAAGAGGGTGGTCGTCCCGTGGCGGATCGCCTCCGCCAGGCAGACCAAGGCTGAAGCACGAACATCATCTGGGGTGAGCGCTCGATCGATGCGCCACCACAATCGATCAAGTACCTGCGGGAAGTCCGCCGGCGCCGGCCCAGGGATGGCCATGCCGCGTGCGAAGGCGCCGTAGAAGTGGGTATGCGCGCAAATGTTGCCCGGCATCAGCAGCTGGCCCCCGGCGTCGACCACCTCTTCGGAGGCCGAACGCGCATGCAGCGAGCCCGCCGGCGCGATGGCCACAATGAGACCGTTTTCAATCCTCACCGCGTGCTGCGGCAGCACTCGGTTCGGTTTCTCCCAAGTCACCACCGTCGCGTTCGTGATCAGCATGTCACCACCCTGTGAGCTCCGGTCGCCGGACTCCGTCCCACCTGTCAGTCGAACGCCGGCGGGCGAAGCGGATCGTCCAGATGAGCGAAAGCTTCGGCGATGAGACGCGGGCTCGTTCGCGCAGACGAGAGCGGCGGGATTGCCTCTCGCCCAAAGAAATCAACGCCACTCGTCTCCGAACTCGGCGTAGGTTCGCCGGACAACAGGTCGCACAGCATCACCACTTTGTATGCATGGAAGGCGGCCAGCGGCGTGCCGTCGCGATTCGCATCGAACACACCGATGAGCTTGTGTGCTGCCACGCGGAAACCGCTCTCCTCCCACACCTCGCGCACGACCATGGCCGAGGGCAACTCCCCCACGTCGGCCCAGCCGCCCGGCATACACCAGCCGCCGTCAGACCGTTCGCGCACGAGCAGCAGGCGCCCCTCGCGGAACACCGCCCCGCGCACATCCACCTTGGGCGTCGCGTATCCGGGCTGCGCCAGGAAGGCTTGTTCGAGCAATGGAGCGGCGGCCGTTGTGTTTTCGGCCATGATCTCCGCCGCCATCTCGATCAAGCGTCGGTAGCGTCTCTGGTCGTACTCGTCCCGGGCGAAGTGGAGGCCGGTCTGGGCCAGGGCTTGGATTTCGCGCGCCCACTCCAGCCAACGTGGTATGGTCGATTCGCTCATTGACGGATGCGCGCCGGGCGCAGGGGTTCGCCCCTCCCTCGCGCGCAGGACATTCTATCGCGAGATCCGCCGCTCTTCCCGAACGCGGCCGAGGATCGCCGCAGTCCGTTCGGCCAGAGTCCGGAAGGGCGCTTCACTCCCGGCCTCGCGCGCCGTCGGCTCCTTGGCGAGCCACTCCCTAACCCCCGCCGTAAGCACTGCTACTTCCGCGGGCGCGCCTCCCAGCTCGGCCAGGTAGTCGCTCAATAGGTTGTGCGCGCCCTTGCGGACAAGGACTTCCATTCCATCCAGGATTTGGCGTTGAGGCGTCCCTTCCCAGATGGGGAGAATCATCGCCTCCCGCAACAGTCGCTCGACCGGGAACTCGGCCAGGATGCCCATGCCGCCGTGCACTTCCATCGTCCACTTGGCCATCTGGGCCGCCACCTCGGCGGTGAAGTACTTCGCCAGATGCGCCATGAGCCGGAACAAATGGTATCGATCGGTATAGCGCGGTCGTTCCTGCCAGCACTCGTTGAGCAGGAGCACCGCTTCCCAGGCCAACGCAAAACACTGGTCGAGAAGCAGCGCGCGTTCCTCGAACTGGCGACGTAGGAGCGGGTGCTCTGCGATCGGTCGACCGAATGCACTCCGACCCTCGGCAAAGTGCCAGGCTTCGGCGAGAGCGCGCTGCGTGAGCGCTACGCTGCCTATGCAATTGCCGACACGCGAGAGATTGAGCGCTTCGAGGATCAGGTAGACCCCCTGCCCCGCTTCACCCAGCAGGTAAGCCTCACTGTCGTGCAACTCGACCTCGCCGGTAGGCACGGAACGAGTCCCGGTCTTGTCTTTCAGCCGTCGAATAAGGTAGTTGAGCGTTCCATCCGCGCGCCAACGAGGAACAAGGAAAAGGGCCAGCCCGCGCACGCCCGCAGGCGCATCCTCCGGCCGCGCGGCGACAATCGCCAAGTCGGCCCCGGCGTTGCTGGCAAAGAACTTCTCGCCGCTGAGCTTCCACGCATCGCCCGCACGGCGCGCGACGGTCAGCACGTGCGCACCGAGATCCGAACCCCCGCCGGCTTCGGTCATCCATGTGGCGCCTTGCCACACGCCGTCGTCTTGCTGAAGCAGGTGAGGCAAAAACCGCTCGCGGACTGCCGTCTCGCCGTACTTCGAGAGCGGCACCGCCGTCGAGAGCGAAACGATGTAGGGGCAGTACAGGCCGGGGTCGAAGAAGGATGTGACGTAACCGATTTGGTATGGGGTAAGCAATGAGTTATCGGCGAAGGCGCGCCACACTGCGCCGGCCTTGTAGCCCCGACGCAACATCTCCCAATACGCGGGGGGCAGAAGGATTTCGTCCACGCGGGAACCGAACCGATCGTACATACGCAACCACGGCGTGCCTGCACGGTCCACGGCAGCCGAGACATCTTTCCCGGCGCTGAGCCACCATTGCTCAAGCTCTTTCAGCGGCGAGGCATGTGGCAATGGGCCAAGTTTGGATTCGAGGAAGGCCACAGGAGAAGCGAAGAGGTTGAAATCCATGATGTCCTCCTGAAGTCGATGGGCACTGTGCGGGCGCGTCCAATCGAAGGGAGCCCCGATCGTGCATGAACCCGCGCGACCGACGGGGCCATCCTCCACGCTCATCTCTATTCTATACGATGGCGCTGTGAAGATGCGGGTGGACTCGACTTCAAGCGGGGCCCAGGCGGGCATCCTTCGGCTAGAGGCTGCCGAGTCGCCCCGCGGCTGCGGCTAGATCGCGCAAGCCCGGGTGCGCCGACGATCCAACCGATCTCGCCCGAGGGACCAGGAGAATGTCTTCTCGCGTGATGCGGTGGAGCTATTCGGCCGGAGGGCGCCGGATGGGCAGCGATCTCAGCGAGCCCGGCCGCCGCGGGCCGCGGAGGCTATCCTGCGCTCCGAGAGGGGGCGCACTTTACCGCCCCAGAGCGCCCGACCCCCGCTTAGCCCGCGGCGATCGAGATAGACTTCCAGCCGGGTGCCGTCTGGGTCGTGGAAGTAGATCGCCCAACTGATGCCGTTGTCGGAAGGATGGATTTCGATTTCACCGGCGCGCAGGCGTCGATACACGCGATGGAATTCGCGCAATGACCGCACTTCAAAAGCCAGGTGATCAACCGTGCCGGCGCCGGGCGTGGTGCGGGTTGAACGCCGCGCACCTGCCTGGAGCGCCACCTGGTGATGCGCCGCGTCGCACGACAAAAAGGCGAACGCCTGACCGACGCGTTCGGTGACTCGCAAACCCAGGAAGTGCGAATAGAAGGCGATCGACCGATCAAGGTCGCGAACGCGCACCCGGGCGTGCGCCAGGCGCACGCCCCGAGGGCGAGCAGCCTGCTCCTGGGCATCCCTTCTGATCTTCTCGTGCGAAACGCGCTTCCGCCGCGATGCAATAGGCATCGGCCCACTCCTGGGCGGCGCCCAACACCAATCGCGCCGCCAATCGCGTTACGCGCGCTGTGCCTCGCGCGATTTGCGTTGCTCGTTGAACACATCCACGACGACCGCCAGGATCAAGATGGCGCCGGTCACGAGGTTCTGCCAGTAGATGTCCACTCCAAGCAGGTTGAGCGAATTGGCCAGCACGCCCATGAACAACGCGCCTAGAAATGCCCCGAAGACCGAGCCCTCGCCGCCGTTGAGGCTCGCGCCTCCGATGATCACCGCGGTAATGACGCGCAGCTCCACGCCCGCCCCGATCGTCACCGAGGCGGACCCGAAGCGCGCGGTGATCATCAGCCCGGCCACGCCCGCCAGCAACGCTACCAGGCAGTAGTTGAAGATCTTGACCGCGCCCACGTTGATCCCCGAAAGCCGGGCCGCCTTCTCATTGCCTCCGACATAGTACGACTGGCGGAAGAAGCGCGAATTGCGCACAAGCACTTCGCCGAGCGCCACCAGGGCAAGCATGATGTAGATCGGGTATTGCACGCCGAACAACCGCCCCTGCCCGATGACGGTGAAGGACTCGCTCAAGTTAAGCACCGCCCGCCCGCGCGCCAGGACGAGCAACAGGCCGCGCAGGGCCATGGCCATGCCCAGAGTCGTGATGAACGGGTTGATCTTCAGTCGGGCAACGAGCAGCCCGTTGACCAGCCCGACTCCGAGTGAGGCGGACAAGCCGATGGCGATGGCCAGTGCTGCGGGGGCACCCGCGTTGAGCGTGAGCCCTGTCACCACACCGGCAAAGGCCAGAGTCGATCCGACCGAGAGATCCAGCCCGCCCGAAATAAGCAGCAGCGCCATGCCGACGGCAATGGTCGCCTCCATCGAGAGCGCGATCAGGATGGCTTCGATGTTGGCGCGGCTCAGGAAGACCGGCGACACCAGACTCATGATCGAGCCCGCGATGACCAAGACCAGGAAGAGCGCCGCCTCGCGTTGGCCCAGCAGGGCGAGCAATCGGCTGCGCGTGGCGCCGAGCTGAGTGAGACGATCTGTCATGAGGACCTTCCAAGACGCATGGCTAAGGTTGAGACGCCATGCTCGTCTGCAAGCGACATCCTGGCGGGTGCCGCATGTGCACAATCACGACGGGCCGCCGGCCCGGAGGGCGTTGCGGTTCGATGGCTCGCCAGGCGCGACGCCGTGGATCCCGGCAGCATGCGCCAGGATCTCCGCTTCGTTGAACCGTGCGCGCGGGACTTCCCATGCCACACGCCCGTCGTGAATGACCATGATGCGGTCGCACATGCCGATCAATTCCGGCGTGTCGGAGGAGATGATGATGATACCCGACCCGCGATCGGCGAACTCGCGCAACTTCTTGTAGATATCCGCGCGGGCGCCCACATCCACTCCGCGCGTTGGCTCGTCGAAGATAATGACCTCCGGCCGAATGCCCATCCACATCGCCAGGAGCAGCTTTTGCTGGTTGCCCCCCGAAAGGTTGAGTACCTTTTGCGCGGTGGACGGGGTGGCGATGGCATACTCGTCGACTTGCTGTCTTGCATGGCGCCCCATCCGATCCCAATGAATGAAGCCCGTCCGTCCGGCGAAGCTGCGCAGCGCGGGTGCGACCAGGTTCTCGGCCACGGCCATTGTCAGGAAGAGGCCCAAAGCCTTACGGTCTTCCGTCAGGTAGGCAATCCGCCGGCGAATGGCATCTTGCGGCTGATGGATCACAACCTGCTGTCCGTCGAGAACCAGCGTGCCGGAGTCGGTTGGATCCGCCCCGAAGATAGAACGTGCGATTTCCGTCCGATGGGCGCCGACCAATCCGGCCAAGCCGAGGATCTCACCTCGGCGCAGCTCCAGGTGCACGTCTCGGAATGCGCCCCGGCGCGAGAACCCCTGAACCGTGAAGAGCGGCTCCCCGGTCCGTTTCGGGCCGGCATCGCCATACATGTTGGTGATCTGGCGGCCAACCATCATGCCCACCAGATCGTTCTCGGTCACCTCGCCGACCATGCGGCTACCGATGAACTTGCCGTCGCGCAGCACGAGCACTCGGCTGGCGATCTTGAAGACCTCGAATAGCTTGTGGGTGATGTAGATGAACGACATCCCTCGGTCTTGCAGCTTGCGAATGCTCGAGAACAGGCTGGCCGTTTCAGCTTCGGTCAGTGAGGAGGTCGGTTCATCCAGGATGAGGACCTTCGGGCTGGTGGAGATCGCCTTAAGGATCTCCAGCATCTGCTGCTGCCCCATGGGCAGGTGTTTCACCGGAAGGCGCGGATCGATCCGCACATCGAAATCCCTTAGAAAGGCTACGGTCTGCCGATACAGTTCGCGCCAGCGGATATTGTTGAGCGGCCCGACGGGCTGGCGGTTCGCAAAGATGTTCTCCGCCACCGACAGGCTTCCCACCATCGAGAGCTCCTGAAAGACCATGCTGATGCCGGCACGAATGGCGTCTTCGGGGGAGGCGAACCCGACCGGCTTCCCCTCCAACAAGATGCGACCCGAGTCCGGACGCAGCGCCCCGCCCAGCATCTGCATCAGCGTGCTCTTGCCGGCGCCGTTCTCGCCCACAAGCGCCAGGATCTCGCCGCGTTCCAGGCCGAATGACACCCGATCGACCGCCAGAACGCCAGGGAAGGCCTTGCTTATTTCGTCGGCTCTTAGCACTTCAACCATCTTCGCCTCAAGAGATCAGGGGCGAGCCTGCCCTCGCCCCTGATCGCGACGTGCCTGCGCGGTGCCGCTACTTGGTGTAGAGCGCGTTGGCGTCGAGATAGAACTGCAGGTTCGACTTGTCGATGTAGTTGGCCGACATGTAGACGAACCTCGGCCCGGTCGCGGCGCCCGCCGCGACATTGTCGACCGTCAGGGGCGCCTGGCGGTGGACATAGTTATACAACACCTGCAGCGCCCAGAAGGCCATGGCCGCATCGTCCTGGGCCACGGTGCCGGTGAGCGTGCCCTTCTGGATCGCCTGGAGAACATCCGAGTTGCGATCCATGGCCACGGTCTTGACTTGCCCGGCCTTGTTGGCTTCCGAAACAGCCGTGGCCGCACCGATTCCGGCGGTGGAGTCCGTGCCCACGAACGCCGCCAGATCCGGATTGCGGGTCATGATGTCTTTGGCGACGCTGATGGCGGTTGCCGTGTCGGCCTTGGTGTCGCCCACTTGAACGACCGAGATGCCGGGGAAGGCTTTGAAGGCATCCCGGAAGCCCTGCTCGCGGTCATCGAACATCTGCACGCCGGGCAGGCTCAGGATGGCGACCTTGCCATTGCCACCCAGCGCCTCCGCCAGCTTGGTGCCGCCAACGAATCCCAGATCGTGCTGGCTCGACCCAACGTACGCGATGCGCTTCGATTCGGGCAGATCGCCCAGGATGGTCACCACGGGGATGCCGGCCTCAGACGCCTTGTTGATCGAAGGAGTGAGGCCCGGATCGACGGCGAAAACGACGATGCCCTTCGGTTTCTGGGCGATGGCCTGGTCGAAGGCTGCCACCATGGCATTGATGTCGCAGTCCGTCGGCCCGACATAAGTCGTCTTGACGCCCAACGCCTCGCCGCCCCACTTCCAGCCGTACTTGTGGGCGTTGAAGAACTCGATATTGCCCCAGCACGACACGTAGAAGTATTCCTCGTTCGCCGTGCTCGGCGCCGAACCACTCGAGGCCCCGGTCGAGGCCGGGGCCGCGGTCCCGCATGCCGCCAGGATGACTGACCCAAGGATCACCAGGCATGCGAGACGCCTGACAAGA
>CAYGXJ010000114.1:0-19941 GCA_964353865.1 uncultured Anaerolineales bacterium
CGCCGGTGCCGCCGCGCCCCGATGCGCCGCCGGCCTGGCGCGCGAGGTGCGTCCAGGCCCGCGTGAGCCGCGGCAGGCGGTACTCGTATTGGGCGAGCTCGACCTGCAGCGCCCCTTCGCGGGTGTGTGCATGCTGGGCGAAGATATCCAGGATGAGCGCGGTGCGGTCGAGCAGCTGCACTACCTCGCCCAGCGCCTCTTGCAGTTCGCGCAAATGGCGCGGCGAAAGCTCCTCGTCGAAGACGACCACGTCGGCGCGCAGTTCCTCGACCCAGCGCACGAGCTCCACGACCTTGCCTGAGCGGATGAGCGTATTCGGATCGGCGCGGGTCAAGCGCTGTGTATCCTGCCCGACGACCTCGAGCCCCGCGGTATGCGCGAGCAGAGCTAGCTCGGCCAGGCTGTCATCGAGGCTGAGCAGCGCGGGGCTGTCCTTGTGGTCGACGCCGAACAGGAAGGCGCGCTGGCGTGGTGCGCGCGTTGGTACGGATGGTCGAGGCATAGAGAATAGCAGCATTCTACCGAGGCGGAGGGCAGGCGTCAACCGCGGCGCGCGTGCGATGGATGGATGTTTGGAGTTGGGGCCCTGATGGTAGACGAGAGGCGAGCGGGGCCGAGTCTCAGTTCGAACTACTTGACTTCAATTCCGGACCCGTCGCCGACCCGGCCGATGATCCAGGCCGGCTGCATGAGCTCCGCCGCTCGCATCTCAAACGCCACATGCTTCTCGGCCGGCACGCACAGCAGCAGGCCGCCGCTCGTCTGTGAGTCGAAGAGCAGCATGACCTCGGTCTCGAGGAGATGCTTGGCCGCCTCGACCTTTGGTCCGAAGTAGTCGCGGTTATCGTGGGTGCCCCCCGGGAAAAGCCCACGCGCGGCGTATTCCTTGGCGCCCTGCAGGAACGGCACGGCGCCAAGCTCGAAGGTCAAGCGGACCTTAGAGGCTTCCGCCATCTCGAGCGCATGACCCAGCAGCCCATACCCGGTGATATCGGTCGCGCCTCGAACCGAGAATTCCAGGGCCAACGCGCAGGCACGGTCGTTCAGCCGCGTCATCCACCCAATCGCGCCCGCCAGATGCTCGGGATTCGCCTTCTCCTGCTTGCCCGCGGTTGTGATGACGCCGGTCCCGAGCGGCTTGGTGAGCGCCAGCAGGTCGCCCGGCCGCGCGCCGGCCTTGGTCATCAATCGATCCGGGTGGGCCAGGCCGACTGCCGCGAGGCCGTACTTGGGTTCTTCATCCTGCACAGTGTGCCCGCCGGCGATGACCACGCCGGCCTGGCGCGCCTTTTCGGCGCCGCCTCGCAGGATCTCGGTCAGTATCTCGGGCGGGAGCTGCGGCGGGAAGGCGACAATGTTGAGCGCCAGGATCGGCCGGCCGCCCATCGCGTACACGTCCGAGAGCGAGTTGGCCGCGGCGATCGCGCCAAACTCGTAGGGGGTGTCGACCACCGGGGTGAAGAAGTCGGTGGTGACAATGAGCGCCTGATCCGGCGCGAGGCGATAGACGGCTGCATCGTCGGCTGGATCCAATCCGACGAGCAAGTCGGGATATTCACTTGGGGGAAAGAGCCCCCGCAAAGGCTGCAGAACCTGCGCCAGCGTTTCCGCGCTGTACTTCGACGCTCAACCCGCGCACGACGAAAGTGTCGTCAGGCGGATCTGCTTCCCGGAGGTGGCCCGTGGTGCATCGCTCATCGAATGGCTTCCTTCTTCGCCGGGCACGGAAATCGCCAAGCGTTTCTCCATTCTATCAGCGGCGCATCCCGCGCGCCACATGAACCGGGGCCGGCGAAGGCTGTAGCGAGGTCGGATGATGAGCGGCCGTGAGCGAAGCGTCGCACTGCAAGGGCTGACCGCCTGCCCGTGAGAAACGCAACCGGCCCGCACGCGTGTACGGGCCGGGAGTATTCGTCGATCGAGCGTCCTACGAAGTCGGCGTCGGTGCCGTGCGCCCGCCGGACCAGCCAAAGATGCGCGGCTCACTGCGCGGGCTGCCGGAGGTGTAGATCGGTTTGCCGTCGGAGGTCGTGCCCGTCTGGCGCGCGACCTCGATCGTCCAACGGAAGAGGTGGGTGCTCGTATCGCTCGGGCGCAGCGTGCCGGGGACGATGTATTTGGTCTCGGTGACGTAGGCCTGCATGCGCCGCCCGCTGCCCTCGGTGATGTCTTCCACCGTCACCAGGTAGCTCTCGTTATCGCGCAGCGCCGCGACCGCGGCCCATTGCAGCGCCACCGACTCATCACTCAGGCCAAAGACCGACCCGTCGCGCGGGCTGAGCACGTTGGGGGCGGCATAGGGCGGCGGCGGGGTGGCGGTGGGCGTGGGACCGGGCGTCGGCAGGCGCCGACACAGCGGAACCTGGACCGTCAGCCCGGTGAAGACGGTGTCGCCGAAGATGTTCTGATTGAATTCCTTCAGACCGTCGATCGAGACATTGAAGTTGGCGGCGATGCCGGCCAGCGTATTACCCTCTTGCACCGTGTACGGGAAGAGCTCGCAACTGGTGCGGGTCGATTCGAGCGCGGTGAAAGTGCCCGTGGAGGGCGGCACCGGGGTGGGCGTGGGTTGCGGAATGAGCAACTTCTGCCCGATGCTCAGGTTGTTGCAGGCCGGCGGCAGGTTGTTGAGCTGCAAGATCGAATTGACCGACACGTTGAAGCGAATGGCCAGGCCGACGCACGTATCGTTGGAGGCGATGACATACTCCACCGGAGGCAGCGGAGTGGGCGTGAGCGTCGGTTCGGGAGTATTGGTGGGCGCCAGCGTTTCGCTGGGGGCGGAGGTGGCCGTAGGCGTCAGGGTGGGTGCCCCTGGGGAAAAGGCGCGCCCGGAGCGGGCAATCAGCGCGATGATCACCGCCCCGATCAGCATGAACACGGCCGGCGTGGCGATCGCCACCGGCCAGGGGATGCTCAGTGCTGGGCCGCGTCCGGTCATGCGGGCCGTTGCCGCGCGGCGCGTCCCGCCGGGGGTGAGTTCGGTACCGCAGACGGCGCAGCGCGCAGCGGATTCCGCGACGCGCGTGCCGCAGTTGGGGCAGACACGGCTGGTGTGAGGCTGTTTCTGTGTATCGGGCATGCTTGACGAATCCTACTCCTGAACAACTGGGCGATTATACCAAAGCCAATCCGCCCAGGTGGGGAGGGTGAATTCTCATTCCAAGTGCAACGCGAGGTGGACAATAGAATCCAATGGGCAATTGCTGGCAAATGTAGGGAAAGGAGTGGGGAAGGGTCGGGCAAACGTCGCCGAGGCGCATGGCCGCGGCCCGCACGAGTTTCCCCGCGGGAGTCTATGCGGGTGCCGCCTCGCCTGCCACCTGCGGAGGGATCCGGCGTCTTGCACCAGCGCACCGAATCCCCGACGCGGGCACGCATTTGTCAGCGGACGCTCTTGGGGGCGCGCTCGATCGACTGGCAAAGACCTTCGATACGGTCACCCAAGCGCGGCGAGGCCGGCATGGCGTCCCGCCAGGACTTCACCCTCTGTCGAAACGAGCAGCGACCCATGCACGCCGACGGCCCTGTTCGCTTCTTTCAATTGCTCGCCGAGGGGCATGGCCGGACCTCTTAAGGTGGATGGGCCTCTTCTAGCTGTCGAGCGTGATGGCGTTCGAGGCCGGAGGGTGGGCGCGTGCGTGCTGTAAGGCGGCAGCGGATAGGCCGAGGAAGAACTCTTTCACGCCGCGTCCATCGACGCAGCTGGTCTCGAAATATGGAGTGTGCCAGGCGCGGGCCAGGGTCTCGGCCTCCTCGCGGGAGACGACGCGCGCCAGGTCGGCCTTGTTGCCGAGCAAGACGACCGGAATATCTCCGAGCTGCTCGCGCACCTCGCGCCACCACAAGGCCAGTTGATAAAAGGAGGTGCGGTTG
Organism: uncultured Anaerolineales bacterium; assembly: GCA_964353865.1. Lineage (GTDB taxonomy): Bacteria > Chloroflexota > Anaerolineae > Anaerolineales > RBG-16-64-43 > RBG-16-64-43. Next base: position 3,877 of record CAYGXJ010000114.1, read on the forward strand.
TGCAGGTCGAAAACGAGGGCCACGGCGGAGCTGCCTCGGTACATCACCGGGCGCACAGGTGCGAAGCGCCCCTGGCCGGCGATATCCCACACGATGAGCCGCAGGCTCTCGCCCTCCATCGCAATCGAGTAGATGTGGAAATCCACGCCGATGGTCATGTCGCGCGCCGGCTCAAACACGCCCGTCGCGTAGTAGCGCATGAGCGAGGTCTTGCCGACGCTGGCTTCGCCGCCGAGGATCACTTTAAGCGCAATGGCCGGATGCTGCTGCGCAGGGGCGGAATGCTGGATGAGCGATTGCAGCTGGCCGTTGTCTGGAAAGCGCTCCAACCACTCGTCGACACGGCCGCGGACGTCCTCGGCAATCTCAAAGGCTGCGGGCCGGACGGCAACCACCCGCGCCTGCGGATAGTGCTCGCGCACACGGAGGGTCAGGAAATCGAGTTGCAGGGGGTTGAGCCCCGCGTCGATGGCGACAAGATCGACGGGGGGGGCGATCCAGGCCTGGGATGTATCGCTGTTGGTCGCGGCCGCGTGTACGTCGAAGGGCAGGTCTTGGTGGTTGGCGGAATCGAGCCAGCCGGCGAGACTCTCGCCGTCAGTGATGAGGAGCACCTGTTTGCGTGATTCCGGCATACAGTCCCGATGGATGCTGCGGCCTGTTGTGCCGCTGGCCGCACCATCCCGCCCGGGCAGACAGCCCGGCATCATGACTGCCCGACATCCGGCCCGCGATGCCGCGCATACGTTATCCCCTCATTGTTCCGTGTGGCCTGTCCTGCGAACAGGGTCCCGGCCCGCGGCGGGCTCATTCGATGCGCGCGCTACTCGCCGGCGGGTGCCGTCAGGTCCTGGATCGGTGTCTGATACCAGCGCACGGTTTCGCCCACGCGGGCGCGCATTTGCCAACGCATGCTCTTGGGTGCACCTTCAATCGCCTTGCGCAGCCGGCCGATTCGATCCCGCAGCTTATCGCGGTCCGGCAGGTCCTTCCAGAAGGGGAGAACCTGCATCAGCATGTCGAGGTTGGTGGTCGCGGTGCGGAACCAGCCCCAGTCCTCGGCGCAAACTTCGCTCACGTGCGAGGCATCGAGGGTCTCGGGCTGAGAACCGACCCCCAGGTCGTGTTCGGAGAGCAAGGCGCCGACCTCGCGCAAGAACATCTCGCTGGCGTCGACCACCTGCAGGGACGACAGGAGCAGATGGGTCGGGGGCAGGGTCACCGCTTCGCGCGTCAGGACTTCCAGGAATTCCACGCGATGGAAGACCTCGTAGGCATTGAGGAATACATGCAGGACGAGATCGCTCTTCCCCTTGTGAATAATGAAATGGCGAACGCCGCGCATCTCGAACAGGCGCATCCGGGATTCGTATCCGAGGTGGGCCAACAGGGCGACCAGCGATTCGCCCTGCTCCTGACGGCCAACCAACTCGATGACCGGCAGGGTGGGCAACACCATCCAATCGCGGCTCTTCGGGCAGTGCATGTGGACGCCCACCGAACCGGCGACACGCATGTCGATGCTCTTCTCTTTGGCGGCTTCGACGACCCGTTGCGCTTCCTGCATCATCGACCGCAGCAGTGCGCTGTCGGCGGATGGCGCCGGTTCGTCCTCAAGCGGCTCGCGGGCCGGGCCCGCCGGCGGAAGGGGCGCCACGGGGGTTGGCGCCACAACCGCTGTCGGTGCGGCGGCAACAGGCGCAGGAGGTGGCGCGACAGGTGCCGCGACTGCGGCGGCCGGTTCCGCGCCGGGGGCGACGACCGGGGTCGGCTTGGCGACCGGCTGAGGCTTCGGGATGAGAGCCGCCTTGGCTTTCAGCTCGGCGGAGATCTTCTTGAGGGTCGGGGTGATCGATAGATTGAGCAGCGGCAGGTTGACGGTGCGCGCGCACAGCAGGCTGAGGTGGCCCGAGCGGAGGTTCTTGATGATCAGGCGCTGCTGCTGGAAGGTCAGATCGAGTTCCTGGACGCGCCGGCGTGAGGCTTCGAGCGCGGCGATCGATCGAGCGGTGTTATGGGCGAGCGTGGCCAACGCGGCCTCACCGAATTCTCCCGGCATGGCCGCGGCCAGCACCTCTCCCTCCGCCGAAAACAGGAGGCAGCCGCTGACACCCGGCGCGCTGTTCACCTCGCGGAGCAAGTCGCTAAGCGGCATCCTGCCTCCTTGGCCTGCCTGGTCCAACTAGCTCAATGCGGCACGAGCCGCGGTGAGGACAATGGCCGGGGAAGCCTGCGGGTCGAGCATCAAGCCGATAAACCGTTCACCCTGGCGGATGACCACCATGCGCTGGTTCGGCTGGCTTACGACGCCCTGTTCGAAGAGTCCGACCGGAATACTCTCCGAGATTTGTTCGGCCAGGGCCCCGAGGAAGACGGTCACCGCCGCCTCGGCCTCGCCATTGCCCTCGGGCACGCTGGCACCCATCACCACCCCGTCGCGCCCGGCCGTAATCACGCCGGTCACGCCTTCGATGGCTTTGAGCTTCTGTATTTCGTCTGCGGGCATGGGGGCCTCCCGAGCCTTGCCGGCGTTCCAGTCTGCCTGGTGCAGCATGGCCTCCAGCAACAAGTCGGACCACGGGCGGTCGATGGAGCGCTCCGGGGCGGGGGTGTCGTTTTCGAGGACGAAGGTGCCCTCGGCCCACTGCATGAGCTGCCACAACGCGGGTTCGCCGCGGTTGCTGCCGGTCGCCGCGTGCACTACCTGGCCGTCCGAAAAGTATACCTGCCCCTCTTGGTCGCGATGCGAGAGGTGCAGCCGCGCCGATTGAAGCGCACGGCAGTTCGTCTCGATGAGACTTGGAAGAGGCATCTCCTTAAGGTTGCCGACGATCGGCATGATCCAGTCTCCTGCCAGCTGGGGAGCAATGCGCGCGCCAGCATCGGTCGCAAACGGGCGATGCACGTGGGTCTGGTTCGATATTAGACCGGAATTGTAGGTGTGTCAAACCCCGCACGGATTATGCAAGCCGCTCGCAGGTCGGCGTATCGCCTTGCGGCTCATGAGGTCGGGCCTCGCGCCGTGCACATCTCATGCCGCCGCCGTCGAAGGCGGCGGCCGTGCCGACCCCCGCGGTGCCAGGTCAACAGGTATCAGTCCCGAGACCCGCGACGCGAACCGATCGGCAGCCTAGGGTTGCCGAGGGTCGTATCCGGGGAGCGTCCCGGCGAAGCAGCATCCCGGACGGTCGAGCATGTTGCAGGCAATGCCCAGCGAGCAGCGGCGGGCGGCGACGTGAGGTGGTTGATCGGGGAGGAACTCCGCAGCATACACACGCTGAACCTCGAGCGCGGCGGGCTGGCCCGCGCGCTCGCACATTTCAACCCGGATGGTTTCCCACCATGCTTCAGCCATTGAGGCACCTCCAAACGAGCCGCCGGATGACCACAAGTCTAGGCCGCGCGGCGGCCTCTCCCCAGTGCCAACTGTCACGCGCAAATGTGACTAAGCGCATCACCTTGGGTGGGTCGACGGCCAGGCGCACTCGCCTCAGAGCTTCCTTCCCGTCACGACGGTGACGCGGCTTCCATCCACCGCCATCTCGCTGGTCGCGCCCTCGAAACCGTGCTTGGAAAGCGCAAGGCGCAACGGCTCAATCCAGGCCGGAGCTTGGCCGCTGATTTTGAACAGGCCGCGCGCCGCCCGTTGGGGAAGGCTGCCCCCAACGAAAACCGCACTTGGAACGATGATGAACCGCCCGCCGGGCTGCACCACGCGCGCCGCCTCGTCCAAGACCAGTGGGGCGAAGATGTACTCGGTCGGGAAGGTGCTGACCACGGCAGAAAAGCACCCGCACTTGAAGGGCAACTGACCTGCCTGGGCTCTGAGCAGTCGGACCGGGAGGAGGCCTGCGCCTCTGGCGAAACGCCGCATGCGCCTCCTGGCGCTGCGCAGCATTTGCGGAGAGCGATCCATTGCGATGACGTCCCTCCCGCGCCGGGCGATCTCGCTTGCGAGGACTCCGCTGCCCGCACCAATCTCCAGCACGCGGCCTCGCGGAGGAAGGTAGTCGATCGCCGCCTCGCGCCACTTCCTCCACAGCCCGAGCGAAACCAGCCAGGCGACCGCCTCGTACGACCACGCCATTTCGTGATAGAGCAGGCGGAATGCGATGCGCAGCACCGCCGCCAACACGCGACGCGAGAGCTGCGCGCGCGAGCCGTCAGGCATCCGGCACGTCCGCATAGCGGCACAAGTGGATGCTGCGTCCCCCGATCGCCTTGCGCACGGTGGGGTCGATCAGGCAGCGCAGTTCGCGCTGGCGAGCATCCGCGTACCCGCTGGCCTCGCGCAAGGCCTCGTCCACGAGGCCCGGGTGGCACATGATTTCGCTCGTCCCATCCGGCAGCGCGCCCAGGATGGCGAGCAACCCCTCGAGCGTGGCGCTTGTGTCGTAGAAGGAGACGTACAACCGGTCGGCATGCCTCACCGGTGTGGATCTCATGGCGAACAGCGCGTGAGCCACCCCCTGCGGCGCAAAACTGGCGATCATCTCGCGCGCCAGCGGCGACTGCTCGTCGGTGACCGCCGGGCGGACGGCACACCCGTAACGTTGCGCAAGATCAAGCATCAAGTCCAGCAGGCGCGGGGAGAGGTAGGAGGTGTGATGGTGGCTGTCGAGATGGTCGAGAGGCAGGCCAAGGGCGAGGAAGGCCTCGATCTGTGCGATCCACTCGCGTTCCACTTCATCTATCCGCAGGCTTTCGAGGCCCGCGACGAATTCGGGCGGGCGTACAAAACGGCCGGCCGCGTCAATCAGGCTGGTCACGGCCTGTGGCGGAGAAAGCGGCACGCCGGCCGTCAGCGTCAAATGCACTCCCAGGCCCAGGGCGGGAGCCTCCAGGTGGGCGCACCGCAATTCCGCGGCAGCGTGGGGCATGTTCATCATGGCGGTCGTGGTGGTGACCACGCCCTCACCATGCGCCCGGCGGATGCCCTGGCCCACGCCCAGAGTCACGCCGTAGTCATCGGCATTGACAATCAGGCGCCGCATGCGGCTGCCTCCCCGCGAACGCCGGCCAGAGACCATTCGACCTCGGCCGGCTCCCCGAGCTGCTCCACATGAACCCCTTCCCCCGAAATCCAATCCAGCCCCGCATGCAGACCATGCGGCGACCCGCGCAGAAGAACAACCAGCCGCCCTTCGCTCGGGGTGACCTGAGCCTCGATGATGTTGGTGTACAAGTCAAACTTCCCAATCAGGTGATAGATCAGGGGTTGATTGACGAGCTGAGCCGGATAGGTCAATCGGGCTTTGAGCTCGACCATGCCGCCTCCTTGGGTCGCACGCGTGCTGGCGCTGCAATCGGCTGTTGGTGGTTGCCGACGGTCGGGGTGACTCTCCTTCCGCCCGCCGACCCACTGAGCGGCCCGGCGTTGTCACGTGCGAGGTACGGCCGGCTGCAGGCTTGCGAGCTTGCGCGTATGCCGTGCCAATCGGCCTTGAGGAAGCCCCGCGCGCCTCTCACCTGGGCGGAGGGCGAGCCATGCCTCCCCTCTGCCCAAGTTGGCCCACGCAGGGCGATGTGCCACAAGCCTTCTATGGCGAAGGGCGGGCCTGATTCAAGACGCGCAAGGCCACCCCCCCGACGGCCAATGGGATCCAATAGGTGATGCCGCGGTAGGCCAGAACGAGAATGGCAGCACTCTCCAAGGAGAACCCGAACGAGCGCAGGAGAAGTGTAGCGGCGCCCTCCACGAAACCGATGCCGGCCGGGGTGGGCGAGACGATCAGGAACAAGTAAGAGATGCTGAAGACGGAGATCAACGTGCCGGGCGAGACGGCCTGGCCAAACGCCAGGAAGACCACCAGCCAAATGCCCACCAGAAGCGCCATCGAGGCGGCGGCGTAGATGGCCGGCGGCAGCAGACGGTTGGGCGCGAGGCGCAAGGCCTGGGCGCCTTCGCCCAGCTCGTGGACGAAATCGCGCGCCCGCTGTTCGGACAGGTAGGGCCGGCGGATGATGGGCATGAGCAGCCGGTTCACCCCGTGCGCCAATCGGACGAGAAGGCGCTCGAGGGAGGCGGCCGAGCGCAATCCGAGCCACATCAACACCCCCAGGCCCGTGGCGAGCAGGGCGAGAATGATCGTGGCGGTGATCTCGGCCGTGCTCAGCTTGCCGCGTCGGATCAGGACGATGATCCCCAGCCCGAGAAAGAAGAGAACGGCTAGGTAGTCGTAGAACAAGAAGAGTGTGCCGGCCACCATCACCTTTGCCGTGGAGTGGCCGCGACGGCGCGCATCGCTGATGAACATCGCCATGCCCGCGACGCCGGCGCTGGGGGCGATGGTCGAGACGAACAGCGCTGAGGCCCACAACAAGAATAGCCTGCCCAGCTTCTCATTCATGCCGAGCGCCTGGTAAATCGTTTGGAAACCGCGGGCGACCGCAAGGAACTGGACCACCTGAACGATCAAGGCCAGGACGAGGAAACCGAGGTTGGCTTGCGCCAGGACGCGCTGGATCTCCTTGAGCTCGGAGAAATTGGAGATGACGAAGTAGATGCCGAGAAAGAGAGCGACGGCCAGGAGGAAGTTGCGCATGGGTTTCGATTATACCCGCGAGAGGAAAGGGGCCGGCCATGCGCCCCGCGCCAGATGTGAGCTGACCGGTTTCAACCGTCGCTGGGTGTTGGCCGAACCGAAACGGAATCGGTGCCAAGCGTGTGTGACACGCTTGGCACCGATGACTTGCTCAAAAGCGAAGGTACGCAATCCCGCGGCCGGGGGGCCGGGGTCGTGTTGGAGAGGAGCCGCTAGCCTTTCCGGCGGTTCTCCCAATCGGCCGTGACCTCACGCATCTTCAGCGAGTCGTCGAGGATTGCCAATTGCTCGAGCAAAGCCGACTCGGGAACGGCGCCTTCGATGTGCAGAACCTCATTAATGACGGTGCGCGGTACGCCGTATACCTGGTAGCGGGTGACCAGATGCGGGAACTCGGTCGCTTCCACGGTCTCGGCTCGGACGAGATCGCTGGCCATGGCAAGTTGGTTGGCGAGCACCACGGCTCGCGGGCAGTAGGGTCAGGTGGGTGTGACGTAGACCTGGATGTGCGCCGGGGTCTTGAGTTGGCGGAGGGCCTCGAGCGCCGCCGTCCCCAACCCATGATCCTGTCGGCCGACCATCAGGATGGTCTCAATCAGCGAGCCGAACTCATAGCCGGAAGGGATGCCATAGAAGCGGATGCCCGCGTCTTTGGCTGGCGTACCCCCGCCGAGGATCGCGATCGCGGGGAGCTTGTCCACCCCGTACAAGCGAGCGAGGTCCGCGTCGGCGACGAGATCGCGGATCTCAACTTCTATGCCTTCGCTCAGCGAGCCCAATTCCTCGACCAGTGTCCGCGTCTCGCTGCACATGCTGCATTCGAGTGCTCCGCCCTCCGCCTGAGTGAACATCAGGAGCTGCACCGGGTGGCGCATCTCGGCAAAAAGCGTGCGCAGTTTGGATTGTGTCCTCTCGTCCAGCAGGGCCATGGTCTGCCTCACTTCCTTGAGGAAATTGGACGGGGAGGGGAGAAGAAGGTTACACCGACTGCCGACCTGCCTTCGGACTTACTCTCCCGGAGGGTGAGCGGCGCGCCGCAGGCGATCGTTGACTGCCAGGCCAAGCCCGTGAGCTGGCACAAGGTGGCTCAGGATGACCTCCACCGGGGCGGCCTCGAGCGTGCGCAGGCCAAGGAACAATCGCCTGGCGATGCCCAGCAGGTCATCTCGGCCGCCAAGGTCGAAGGCTGGGGCGAGCGAGGATTTCAGTTCCCGATGCACCTCACGGACGGCCAGCACGCCCACCGAGTGACCGCCTGCGATCATGCGCAGCGCATGCTCGTCGATGGAGGCAGCGATCCCCTTGGCGGTATCGCCCGAGCACAGAATGAGTGTCGCGCGCGGGGCATAGTGGCGGGGCAGGCGGCCGGGCGAGGCTGCCTGCCGCTCGCCGGGTTCTGCGTAGCGCACGGGGCCGATGGCCGCCTCGAGTTGCTCGCGTGTCACGCCGCCCGGGCGCAGGATCACGGCTGGCGTCGGACGCACGTCTATAACGGTCGACTCGATTCCAACCGGAGTCGGTCCGCCATCCAGGATCAGCTCGAGCGCTCCATCCAAATCCTCAAGGACGTGGGCCGCGGAGGTCGGGGAGGTGTGGCCGAAGCGATTGGCCGATGGCGCCGCAATAGGCACGCCGCAGGCGCCGAGCAAGCCCAGGGCGACGGGGTGGCTGGGGATGCGCACGGCAACGGTGTCCAGCCCGGAGGTCACTTCGACCGGCAGGGCGGCGTGGCGCGGTAACAGCACCGTTAACGGCCCGGGCCAAAAGAGGGAAGCAAGCCGCGCGGCCATGGGCGGGAAAGCCGTGGCGACCATTTCCACATCCTCAACCTTGGCAATGTGCACAATGAGCGGGTCGTCGAACGGCCGCTGCTTTGCCTGGAAGATGCGGCGCACAGCCTCCGCATCAAACGCATTGGCCCCGAGTCCGTATACGGTCTCAGTCGGGAAGGCGACCAGCTCGCCGCGCAGCAGGCGTGCCGCAGCCTCAGCGAGAATCTCGGGCGAGGGATGGCTCGAGTCGATTTGCCTGACGACGGTTGGCGATGGCATAGGCTTTGGGATTCGATTATACGCTCCACAATCCTCGCTGCAGATCACACAGTGTAGGGGCGGCACACTTTGGAGGAGGGTCGGGGGGCGGACAATGGTTCAGGCGGCGTGGCGCGCCGAGGGACGAGACGAGGCCAATGAGATTGGGAAAGCCGGGATGACTTGCCGGCCTCAGCTTCAACACCTGGTGGAGGGGCGATGGCATGCAACTTGCATGGCCTTTGTGGGCCACCTACGATGGACATGGGGGAGGCCCGATCGCTGCCTCCCACGGCCCCGCCTCCCGTATGTGGCGGTGGGTGGACGACACAGGTCAACCCTGCGGATTGCACAAGTGTACAAGAACGGTACAATCCTCTTGTGAGTGTTTTCCCGTTTCCAGTGGGGACGGGGCATCATGGCTCGCGTCCCTCCCGGTACACGGTGCCGCGTACACCGCCTGACCTTCTTGAGCGGTCGCGTCTGCTCGAATTCCTTCAGCGTCACCTCAATCGCAAACTCATCCTCGTGTGTGCCTCGCCCGGATACGGCAAGACCGCGCTGGCGGTGAACTTTGCCCACCAGGCGGATTTCCCGCTGGCCTGGCTCTCGCTCGATGAAACCGACCGCGACATTGTCACCATCGTCGGTGATTTGTTCCAGGCACTGCATCGTGCCCTGCTCGATTGGCTGCCCCCGCCGCCTGAAACGCTTGGCCTGCCCAGCGCCGCCAGCCAGCCGGTGAGCCTGGGGCTTGCGCTGACCCAGGCGCTGGACCAGGCCGCGACCGACTTCACCGTGCTGGTGATCGACGACTTCCATCTTGTAGACGATTCCCCGGCGGTGGTTGAGTTCTTCGATTCGTTTATCGAAAGCCTGCCGCCGCAGTTGCATGTCATTTTGCTCAGCCGGCGCATCCCGCCGCTCAAGATCGCGTCGCTCGCCGCGCGTCAGGAAATTGCGGGCATCAGCGAGGAGCATCTGCGGTTCACCGCGGCCGAAGTCCAGGCGTTGCTGCAGAAGCGCAACAACCTGACGCTGCCCACCAACGATGCGGAGACGTTGGTCTCGCACACCGAGGGCTGGATCACCGGCATTCTGCTGAGCAGCCAACTTATCTGGCGCGGCCTCTTGAGCAACGTGGGTATGGGCCGCGAGCAGTACGGCATGGTGTACGACTACCTGGCGGAAGAGGTGCTCGAGCAGCAACCGCAAGACCTGCGCCTCTTCTTGATGGAGGCGGCCGTCTTGCCGGAGATGGACCCGGCCTCGTGCGATGCGATTCTCGAGCGCACCGACAGTTCCAAGATGCTCGACCAGGTCGAGGCGCGTCGGCTGTTCGTGACCGCGGTCGGGGAGCCGCAGCCGTCCTACCGCTTCCATCACTTGTTTCGCGAATTCCTTGGCGCCCGGCTGCGTCAGCGCAACCCGCTGCGCCTGCAAAGTCTGCAGCGGCGGGCGGCGGAGTGGTACGCCCAAAACGGGCTGCCGGAGGCCGCCTTCAACCTGTTCATCGCGGCCGGGGATAAGACCAAAGCCGGCGCACTGGCTGACGCACAAGCAACCCCTCTATTTGAGGCGGGTCGCCGGGAAATCCTCCTTGAATGGGCTCGCCAATTGAAGGATATTGCCCTCGATGTCCCACGCCTCCAGTTGGTTGTGACTGATACGCTGATTGACCGAGGAGAAATCGATCAAGCCGAAGAAGCGGCCGCGATCGCACAGGCAGGATTCGAGAGACGGTTGGACCGCGAGGGTCTGGTGCGGGTAGAAGTCCGAAACGCTTGGCTGTGCGTCCAGCGACGCGATTTCGCTGAGGGATTGCGCGGTGCGCTTGCCGTCCTCGAACGAAATGAGGATGAGGTGCAGCTAGCTGATCGGGCATTGGCCGCCCGCTATGCTGGCAGATGCGAGCTCGAACTGAACCGACCTCGAGAATCACTCGAGCATTTGCGCCAGTCATCTAATTGGTTCGCTTCCATAAACCACGAGTTCAACCACGCATTGGCCCTGACCGACCTGGCCTTGGTGCTGCGCGTGCTTGGGCAGACAGCCGAAGTAGCACAGGTTCAGCAAAGAGCGCTCAACATCTGGCGCAAAATGGGAGTTCCTGGGCCAATTGCGCGTGTTCTCAACAACATCGGCTACGACATGCACATGCTCGGCCAATATCAATCGGCGCGCGCCACGTATCAAGAGGCTATCGACTGGGCACGCAAGGCAGGCGAGCGGCAAACGCAGGCCAATATCCTGGTCAGTCAGGCCGACCTTCTGCGTGACCTGGGTGAGAGCCAGTGGGCGGCCGATCTGTACAGTAACGCGCTCAAGATCGCCCAGGAGAGTGGTGACAACTCACTGCAGGGCTACGTCTTCTGGGAGATGGCGGACCTGAACCGTTCGGCCCGCAATTTCCCGGCCGCCCTCGAATGGCTGCGCCGCGCAGATCTTGCCGTTGGACAACCTAGTTTCACACCTCCCGCGCGGCACGTGGGTTTGCATGGAGCGATTCTCACGGAGATGGGCGACATCCAGGCAGGTCGGTTGAAACTCGAAGAAGCCCAAAGCCGCCTGGAGGCCAATGAAGGTTCGTACTCAGATGTGGCTTGGGTCCTGCTCCTTCTCGCGCGTTGCCAGTTCCGACTCGGTTGGCTGGAGAAATGCGAAGCTTCGCTGAATCGCGCCCTCAAGCTCGCAAGGGATCTTGGATACGACCAGATGCTAGTGCGAGAAGCTGAAGCCTGTCGCGATCTCCTGGAGGGCTTTGCAGACTCGGCCGAACTTGGCCCGCAGGCGCGCGCCCTCCTCGCGCGAGCCCGCGCCATGGTGGCGCAGAAGGATGAGCTGGTGGGGCCGACTCACCCCGAGGCGCCCTCACCGATTCAAGTCCACGCATTGGGTCCGGCCCGGGTGGTCGTCAAGGGACGCGAGGTCCAGCGATCAGAGTGGGTCTCGCAACGTGCACGGGAACTATTCTTCTTCCTCGTCGACCGTGCCCCGGTCAATCGCGACGAACTGCTCGCCACCTTCTGGCCGGACATTCCTCAGGGCCGCGCACTGACCAACCTCTATCAGACCCTGTACCGTCTGCGGAGGGCGCTGGGCGAGGAGGTGGTCGTTCTCCGCGAGCAATCGTGTCATTTCAGCGAAGCCCTGGAGATGCGCTATGACGTTGCCACCTTCGAAGCCCTGGCGCGGGGGGCGATCGCCATGCCCTTCCAGGACCTGCGCCGCGTGGGTGCGCTCGAGGCGGCCATCCAAGCCTACTCCGGGGAATACCTGGCCTATCTTCCAGTAGATTGGGCGCGGCAGAGGCGGGAGGAGCTCTCAGAGGAGTTTGTCCGCGTCTTGCGCGAGTATGCCGACGAGTTGATTGCCGTCACCCGCTATGCGGAAGCGCGTGCCGCGCTCACCCGCGCCCTGGCGGCTGAGCCGCTGCGCGACGACCTTCACCAGCGGATGCTCAAGGTGCTGGCCGCGCAGGGCAGAGTCCATGAGGTGGTTGACCACTATCAGCATTACTGCGAGGCCCTGCGAAGGGAAATGGGCCTCGACCCTCCCTCGGAGACCCGGTCGCTCTACGGAAGCCTGATCTCGTAGATTGTCTGAGCGCGTCTGCACGGGATACCCGAGCGGACGCGTTTGTTATCCGCATCAGGCCGTACGAGGCCAAGCGCAGTGCGTAGCGCGCCTGTCAAGCGACGCGGACGCTCTGCTGAAATAGCTCGGGGCCGCGGACCCGCCCAGCCGGGGGGCAAGATCCATCGAGCCGATTGACAGATCCAATTGCGCTTCTGGACCGGAGCAAGCGACGATCCGCCAGAACGCATGTTCTATTGGCGATCATAGCAGCGTAAGGGCGTTGTCGAATAGCGCTGCGTAGAGTTGGATCATCTCGCAGCACATCACGATTCAGGAGGCTCCCATGAAAGGCATTCTATACCCGTCGTTCGTTCCGCCAATCGGTGGAGGGTCAGGATCTTATTGCCCACCCATCGGTGGTGGCTCCGGAAGTCACCATCCGCCCATTGGCGGAGGATCCGGTAGCCATCATCCCCCAATTGGTGGTGGATCCGGCAGCTTCCATCCGCCCATCGGCGGAGGTTCGGGAAGCTACTGCCCGCCCATTGGCGGCGGCTCGGGAAGCTAAGGAGATATCTCATGTCGGTCACAGCGATGCACAAACTGATTGGTCATGCGGTTGTGAGCGAACGGTTCTGCGCCGGTCTGCTCAATGGCCGCCGGGCGGAGTTGCTCGAGCGCTTCGAGTTTGCGCCGGATGAGGTCGAGGCGCTTATGTCCATCGAGGCCCGTGAGCTGCCATCCTTCGCCGCCGCCGTCGAGCGCCTGATCGCAACCAGCGTGCCGACGACCGCCGTGCCGAAGTGGATCCCGAGCCAGGTTTCCCCGGCGTGGGCGTTGGTCGACCGGACTGCCGTTCGGCCGCTCTAACCAGGCGTGGACCGCTTGCCTCGTGCAGGACGATGCTGGGTCTTCAGGGGGATCCGGCATCAGCCACGTGGGGCCCGGGGGAGCGGAGTTCGGGGGGCGCGCCGGAGGGGGCGGCGCGCCCATCGGGCGGTCATGGTGCTTGAAGGGAGCGATTCGGAGCATGGACTCCCAACGGACTTCTGCCTCTTCCCCTGAGAATAGGGCGGTTCGCCCGCCCTCGGCGCTGATTGCCGCCGCGGCAAGCGCTGCCCGCATTGATCCTCTGGGCGGCGTGCTCAAGCTGGCCTGCAAGACGGTAGGCGCCGATTTCGGCCAAATCTATTTGGCTGAGCATGAACAGCGATCTTTGACGCTGATCGCCAGCTACTGCCCCGGCGCGGTACAGATCGACGTCCCGCAGGATGTCGAAGCTCACCTGTGGCGTGTTGTGCAATCCGGAGCGCCGCTGCGCCTGACCTCTGGCGAATTGGGCCCAGCATGGGCTGGCACCTCGGTTCGCGCCGCCCTGTTCCTTCCGCTGATGTGGCAGGAACGGGTTTTTGGCGGGTTTGCCTTCTTCTGGTCCGATCGCGGGAGTCTGAGCGCTGACGGCTCGCTGCATTTGGGCGCCGTTCTCGGCGCACAGGTGGCTCTCAGCCTGGAGAACGCGGACTTGCGCGATGCGCTGGCGAAGTCGGGCAGCGACTTGCGCACGCAGGTTCAAGAGCTGCAGAAGGCCCTGCGCCGCGCCCAGGAGGAGATGCACGCGTCCTCGGAACAAATGCTCGTCTTCGGTCACCAACTGCGCACGCCCCTGACTACGCTCGAACTCTATCTCGATCTGTTGTGCACCCATCCGGAGCGCAGCCGCGACTATGCCGACGTGCTTGGCCGCGAGGTCAAGCGCATGCAGGAAATGGTTGAGGAGATGCTGATCCTTGGCCAGGTGAACGTCGACCGCCCCGACCCGCGGCGGGCGCTGGTGGATTTGCCGGCGCTCGTGCACGACCTTCTCGACTCCGCCTCGTTGCTTGCCGCCAATCGAGGGATCGCGATCACGGCCCAATCGCCCGAACAATGCCCGTTGGTGAATGCGGACGTACATATGCTCGAACAAGGCCTCTCTAACATCATCAACAACGCGCTGCTCTACACGGCGCGCGGAGGCCGGGTGAGCGTCGAGGTTGGACCGCGCGAGCGGAATGGCGAGTCGTGGGTGGTGGTCGAGGTGCGGGATACCGGCCTGGGCATCGCCGCTGATGAACTTCCGCGAGTCTTCGATCCCTTCTACCGCGGACACGCCGGGCGGCTCTCGAAAACGCCGGGGACCGGCCTCGGTTTGGCCATCGCCCGCAAAGTGGTCGAAGGCCATGGCGGGTTGATCGAGGTTCAATCGACGGCTGGGATGGGGTCGAGTTTCTGGGTCTGGCTGCGCGCGGAAGGCATCCCATTGCCTCTCTTCTCGTTCGCGCACAACCCGTCCCTGGCCAAACCTCGGCGCGAGGAACCCGGCAGCTAGCGCCGCATTCTTCCGCAACAAGCTCAACGGATTACGGATGCTATTTGGCCGCGCCCGCCGCGCGGTTACGTCCGCGCGTGTGTGGCTCGCGGTCCGGATGCGGAAGGCCCCGTCAGGCGACGCCAGGTGCGTTGCAGCCGCAAAGCGTCCTCTTCAAGAATCGGGCTCTCACACAGCATGCGGCCGGCACAGCCTCGATCGCGCAATACGGTGAGCAGGTCGCGGTAGCGCAAGTCGGCCTGGGCGAGGGGCAAGTGCTTGCGCTCCCCCTTCACACCGTATTCGATTCCCGACAGATGAATGTGCAGGCGGCGTAGCGCGGCCTGCCCCAGCCTTTCGGCAAGTCGGTCGAGCATCTCTACCCACTCCGCATACGTGTTGCCGCTCCCGTCACCAGGGCGGGCGTGCAGGTGAGCGAAATCCAAGCAGGGTTCGACCCCTTCGATCTCCGCCGAAAGTGTGAGCACATCCTCCAGGCTTCCCAGCATGGCGCCCTTGCCCATTGTTTCAGGGCGCAGCACTGCGCTGACCCCCATGGAGTTCAGTTCATCGCGGCAGGCGCGCAGCCGGGGCAGGGCGACTTGGAGAACTTGGGCGGGGCTGTGGGCGAAGTATGACCCCGGGTGAAAGACGATGTCGCTGGCGCCGGCCTGATGGCCGTAGTAGGCGGCGTCCATCAGGCGCTTGCGGCTCTTCGGCCACTCGTCGGAACTCGCGTTGAGGTTGATGTAGTAGGGGGCATGGACGCTCAAGCTGACGTGAGCCTCGTGGGCTGCATTCCGAATGGTCTCACAGGTAGCCAGCGTCACGCGCACCGACTGAACCCACGCCAGTTCGAGCGCGCCGAGCTTGAGTTCCGCCAAGCGTGCAACCCCGCCGATGGTGCCGCCAGGCTTCTTGGGCGTCGAAAGGGGGCTGCCCACGGTCCCAAAGACAAAACCGGTCGCGGCCATGTGCTCGCCCTATGCTTATTTAGCGCACCAGCAACCGAACGCGGTCGATCAGCGGCGGGCCAAGGACGAACAAGCCGAGCAACACGGATCCCACGACCGCCACGACCACCCCAGCGGCGCAGGCATCCTTGGCCGCGCCGGCCAACGGGTTGGCCTGCGGGCTCACCAGGTCTACCACGGCTTCGATCGCCGTATTGAGCAGTTCAGCCGTGAGCACCAGGGCGATGGCCGTGATGAGCAGGGCCCACTCGAGCGCACCCACGCGCAGCCATGCCCCCACCAAGACCACCACCACGGCCACCGCAGCCTGGATGCGCACATTGCGCTGGCTGCGCCAGGCATAGGCGATCCCGCGCAGGGCAAATCCCAATGCGGCCGCTAATCCAGGGGCTCTCATGTAATGTCGGTCCTCTCCAAAGAAGTCGACGTTCCTTTCAGTCGCCGTCGGGCCCGGGTATGCCCACTGCCGCCAGCACGCGCGTCTGCAGCTTCCACATGCGCGTCTTTTGCGGCCGAGTTCGGTGGTCGTGACCAAGAAGGTGCAAGATGCCGTGAACGGTGAGCACCGCCAACTCCGCCTCCAGCGAGTG
>CAYGXJ010000115.1:0-39672 GCA_964353865.1 uncultured Anaerolineales bacterium
GAGCACTGCCTTGCCGCTGGCGCCGGTGATCCCGCCCGTGACGACGCGCTCCACGAGGTCCGCGAAGTCGGCGGGCGCAAGCGCCGGCCGGCCGTGGGCATCCACCAGCGGGCGGCCCAGGGCGTTGAGCGTGCCAAACAAGTCGCTGGTGAGCCAGGCTGCCAGCCGGCGCGGCGCGAGCGCCGGGCGGGCGTGCGCGCTGGCCTCGAAGAAATCCGCCGTGGCGCGGTCTTCGACGATCACCTCGGCCTCCGCGGCACCCAACTGGTACTCGGCCATCAATCGCTCGCGCCGTGCATCGGGGAGTTCGGGCAGCCCCGCGCGCACCCGCGCAAGCGCATCGGCCTCAATCCGCAGCGGAGGCAGGTCCGGCTCGGGGAAGTAACGGTAGTCGTGTGCTTCCTCTTTGCTGCGCTGGCTGGTGGTCTCGCCGCGTGTCTCGTCCCAGCCCAGCGTTTCTTGGATCACTCGCTCGCCGCGCGCAAGCAGTTCGCTTTGACGCAGCACCTCGAAGTCAATCGCGCGCACCAGAGAGCGGAAACTGTTCAGGTTCTTGATCTCCACTCGTGTGCCCAGCTCGTGGCTGCCCGCGGGGCGGACGGAGACGTTGGCCTCGAATCGGATCACCCCCTTTTCCATGTCGCCGCTGTTGACTTCCAGATAGCGCAGCAGGCGGCGCATGGCCGTGGTGTAGGCCTTCACCTCTTCGACGGAGAACAAATCGGGCTCTGAGACGATTTCCAGCAGCGGCACGCCGGCGCGGTTGAAATCGACCAGCGAGGCGGGCGGCTGGCTCTCGGCGTGGGTCAGCTTGCCGGTATCTTCCTCTAGATGCACTCGCCGCAAGCGCACCACGCGTGAGCCGGCCGGCGTGACGATACACAGCGCGCCGCCACTCGCCAGCGGCGTTTCGTATTGCGAGATCTGGTATCCCTTGGGCAAGTCGGGGTAGAAGTAGTTTTTGCGGGCAAAGATGCTCTCGGGCAGCACTTCGCAGCCGAGAGCGAGGGCCACGCGCAGCGCCAGCTCTACCGCGCGCTCATTGACCACCGGCAGTGTGCCCGGGTAGCCCAGGCAGATCGGGCACACGGCGCTATTGGGCGCAACCTGGGTGGTATCCACGCGGCGGCATCCGCAGAACATCTTGGTCTGCGTTTGCAGCTCAGCGTGGATTTCCAGTCCGACGACTGACTCGAAGGACATGCGCGGAGTCTCTTTCGGCGCCCGGCAGTCTACGGCCGCAGCACCTTGAAGTTATCGAACAGGATGTCGGTGCCCGCCTCGTCGAACGTACCGGCGATCAGGCCCACGCCGCCGTTGGCGAAAGTGGCGTCGGTGACTTGCGCCACCAATGAGTTGTTCGCATACAGCCGTAGCGACGACCCCACGCATTCTGCGCGCATATGGTTGGTGGCTTCCCCTTGATGGATGGCCTCGCTCGGCTGATACTTGTCACTCGACAGCGCCATCCATTCGCCGCCGGAGTACATGCCGATGAGGGCGTATCCATCGCTGGTGATCTCGAAGAAGTAGAAGTTGTCCCGGTCTACGTAGCGGCAGATCGCGCCAAAGTCGTTGGTCAGCGGTCCGCCGATCATCGTCGCGTCTACCTCAATAACGGCATCTTCCAACTCCAGCTCAGGCAATCCCCACACATCCGCCTGGGTGTTGTTGACCCACAGTCGATAGCCGCCCTGGGCATAGTCGGTGATGACAGTTTCCTCAAAGCGATGGGGCCATCCAGAATCGACATCGGAGAAGTCGTCGGCGAATAACACTTTGCCCGTTGCCGCCGACTGCGTCCCCAGTTTGCGCGCCTCGAAGTTGTCGAAGGCGACGGTCAGCCCGCCCTTCTCCCAGGTGCCGGCAATCAGCCCGGCGCTGCCATCCGCCAGATCTTCGTCCGTCGCTTCGCCAAGCACCGCGCCGTCCGCCATGAGGGTCAGCTGGTTGCCGATGCAGGCCGCCCCAATCGTGGTGGTCACACTTGTGTGCACATCGCTCGACTGGGTCCAATCGATGATCGCCGTTGTTTCATCGTTGACGCTCTTCCAGATCGAGAAGTATCCATCCTCGCTGATCTCGAGGGCGTAGAAGTTGCGGCCGTCTTGGTAGCGGCACAGGAGCCCGAAGTCGCCTTCGCTGGTGGAGGTCAGGACCCGCGCATCCACCGAGAGGATGACATCCGGCGGTGTGTCCACTGGGGCGGGCGCCCAGCTCCAAAAACTGTCAGACGTCACGTCCATCCGGTAGTTCCCACCGGAGTATGCGCGCTGGGTGTCCTCGGTGCTGTCTTGCGGCCACCCGCTGTTGGCGCTGGAGAAGTCGTCGGCGAAGATCACCTCGCCCGCGGTCGGCGCGCGCGCTGGTTCACTGGGCGCTGCGACGATCATCACCCGGCCCTCGGCCGCAGCGTTGATCAGCGGCATGGCCAGTCTCACCGGGCGCAGCGCATTGATGAACCCGCCGGTCGGAATGCAGGTGTCGTTGTCGTCGACACGCCCGTCGCGGTTGGTGTCGGCCAGCGGCCGGCAATCGACGATGTCCGCATCGCCGCCCGAGCCCACCTGGGTGGGGATGCCGATCAGTTCGCCCTGGCCGTTGAGCGCCATGCCACCGCTGTTGCCGCCGGCGATTGTGGCGGAGGTCTTGATGAAAGCGCGCTTGCCGACGTTGCTTTCGGCGGTGAACCCGCTCACTTCACCCGAGGTGAGGGTGATCGTCTCGCCGCCGATACCCGGGTAGCCGAGAATCGTGACCGTGTCGCCCAGCTCCAGGATGTCAGAATCGCCGATTGGCACGACCGGCAAGTTGAGCGAACTGCGTTCGATCGGGTTCCCGTCGAGATCGCTCACCACGCGGATGACCGCAATATCCAGGTCGGCATCGGCCTGCATCACTTCGGCCAGGTAGGTCGGCTCGGGCGGCTCATCCGGCTTGAGGGTGAGAGCCACCACCAACCCGCCCAGCGGGAAGTTCCTGGGCGCCAGCACGACGTGCGCATTGGTGAGGATGAGCCCATCCGAGGAGATGATGGAGCCCGAGCCGCGCCAGGCTGATTTGCCGTCACGGTCTACGGCGATGATTTCGACCACCGCCGGGTAAGGCACCTCGCCCGCGACGCGCGGACGGGGGGTGTTCTGAATGATCGACCCTGTCCCGGGTGTCGCCGCCGGAACGGGGGGTGTGCCCAGGTTGCAGCCCAGCACCACTAAGAGGGCCACGCCCAGCGTGGCGAGTTTCAACCGGTGTGACATGCGTCCCTCCACCTCGAGCCTCATCCGCGCCGCCGCAAGAAGCGCTCCATCCGGTTGAGCGCTTCTTCTATTTGTTCGTAGGCTGTCGCATACGAGCAGCGCACGAAGCCGGCTCCGGCCGCGCCAAACGCCGTCCCCGGCACCACCGCCAGGCGTTCCTCTTCCAGCAGCCGTTCGGCGAATTGCGTGTCGTCCATGCCGCTGCGCATAATCGAAGGGAAGGCATAGAAGGCGCCGCGCGGCTCGAAGCACGTGAGGCCGAGCTGATTGAGCCCGCCCACGATCAGCCGTCGGCGCCGGTCGTACTCACTGACCATCTTCTCGACGAATGCTTCGCCCTCTGCCAGCGCCGTGACCGCCGCCACCTGGGCCGTGGTGGGCGCCGACATGATCGTGTACTGGTGTACCTTGCGCATCGCGGCCAGCAATTCGGCCGGCGCGGCGGCATAGCCGATGCGCCAGCCGGTCATGGCGTAAGCCTTGGAGAACCCGCCCAGGGTGATGGTGCGTTCGCGCATGCGCGGCAGCGAGGCAAAGCACACATGCTCCACGCCATACACCAGGCGGTCGTAGATCTCGTCCGATATGACAAAGATATCTCGCCGCTCGGCCAGGTCGGCCACCTGCTCGAGCGCGGCGCGGCTCATCACCGCACCGGTGGGGTTGTTCGGGTAGCCGATCAGGACGGCCTTCGTGCGCGGTGTGATCGCCCGCTCGATGTCTTCCGCCGTCACCTGGAACGAATCCTCGACGCGCGTGGCAAGGTAGACCGGCACGCCGCCGGCCAGCGTCACTTCCGGGCCGTAGGCGACGAAACACGGCTGCGGCACGATCACTTCGTTGCCCGGGTCGAGCACCGCCACCAGCGCCAGGTAAAGCGCCTCCGAAACACCCACAGTGATGATGATTTCGTCCGCCGGGTTGTAGCGCAGCGCATAGCGGCGCAGCAGGTGGTCGCATAGCGCCTGGCGCAGCTCGAGAATTCCCGAGTTGGAGGTGTAGTGCGTCTCGCCGCGGCGCAGCGAGGCGATGCCGGCTTCGAGCACCGGCTCGGGTGTCACAAAATCCGGCTCGCCGATGCCCAGCGAGATGACATCTTTCATCGTCGCGGCAATGTCAAAAAAGCGCCGTATGCCTGAAGGAGGAATGTAGGCAATGCGCTTGGCAACCTCCGGCGACATGCAGCCTCCTGATCTGGGGTCGGCTTACGGCGAGGCCGGTGGGCGGCTCTCGTCCGCCGCCGTTTCCAGCGGGTGCACCCGCCACTCGTCGTACAGCTCGACATACAACAACTCGAAGCGTGCGCCCGCCGCGGTGCGCACGCGGAACCTCGTGCCGCCCGGAATGCGCCACTGCGCCTCCACCGTGGCCACCTCGTAGCGCATGCCGTGCCAAGTGAGCGCCAGCGGCCGCTCGGCGTAGGCAAACCCGGAGTGACACTCGACCCGTTCGCCCATCGTTCGCGGTTTACTCGAACCCGACCTCGGATGAATCGCCGACAATCATCGAGCGGAACCCGCCGCGAATGCGCGCCTGGCGCCCGACGAGCGAGCCCGACAGCACCGCCCCGCTGATCTCCGCCTCCTCATCCACGACCGAATCGCGCACGACCGAATCCTCCACCACGCAGCCAGCCGCCAGCGAGGCATACGGCCCGATCACCGCGCGCTCGACGCGCGCTGCGGGATCCACAAAGACCGGCGGAACGACGACCACGCCGGGGCGCGCCGCCGAGGCGGAGGCCGAATTCTCCCGTCCGTGATCGAGCAGGTAGCGATTGGTGTGCAGCAGCGCATCCGGTTTGCCGCAGTCCTCCCACACCTCCACTGGTTCGACGCGCATCTTCAGCCCGCGCTCGAGCATCAGGTTGAGCGCCTCGACGAGGAAGAACTCGCCATTGAGGTGCAGGTTGCGCTTCATCTGCTCTTCGATGGCCTGGGCCAGATCCTCGCCCCGGGGCAAGAAGTAACAACCGACGACCACCAGGTTGTTCTTGCGGTCGGCGGGTTTCTCAACCAGCCGGCGCACCCACCCGCCCTGGCCGACCTCGGCCACGCCGAAGCGCCGCGGGTCGTCGACGGCTTTGACCCAGGCCACGCCCGCCTCGCCGCTGCCGATCGCCCGCCGCAGGTCGGTCTCGATGAGCGTATCGACGAAGAGCAGCAGCACCGGACCGTGCAGGAATTCTCGCGCCAGCCACAGCGCGTGCGACTGCCCGAGCATCTCGCGCTGCTCGACGTAGCGCGCGGTCAGGCGCGGGTAGGCGCGCTGTATGTAGGCCTGCACCTGATCGCCCAGGTAGCCGACGATAAAGACCACGTCCTTCACGTCGGGCAGGTCATCGAACATATCCAGCACGTGGCCCAGCACGGGCTGCCCCGCCACCGGCACAAGCGGTTTGGGTTTGCTCCAGGTGAGCGGGCGCAGGCGGGTGCCGAAGCCGGCCATGGGCAAGAGCACATTCATAGCACGGGTGCCTCCAGGTGCCAGCGGGTCGATTGCTGGTAGCCCCATCCAGCGCGCAGAAGCAGCGCCTCGCTCAGGGGTGGGCCGTTGAGCTGCATCCCGATGGGCAGCCGCTGCGAGTCGAACCCGCAGGGCAAGGCCAATCCGGGGATGCCGGCCAGGTTGGCCGGCAAAGTGAAGATGTCTTCGAGATACATGGCCAGCGGGTCGCTGGTGTGCTCACCGAGGCGGAAGGCCGTGGTGGGCGCCACCGGGCAGGCGATGAGATCCACCTGGCTGAAGGCGCGGTCGAAATCCTCCCGGATGAGCGTGCGTACCCTTTGCGCCTGGGCATAGTAGGCCTCGTAGTATCCGGCCGAAAGCGCGTACGTGCCGAGCATGATGCGCCGCTTGACTTCCGCGCCAAAGAGTTCACCCCGGGTGGCTGCATAGGTCTGCCACAGGTCGGGCGCCGCCTGACGCGGACCGAAGCGCATCCCATCGTAGCGCGCCAGGTTGGCCGAGGCCTCTGCCGGCGCAATCAGGTAGTACACCGGCAGCGCGTAATCGGTGTGCGGCAATGAAACCTCGCGCACCTCCGCCCCCAGCGCAGCCAGGACCTGGACCGCCTGGCGCACCGCCCGCTCCACTTCGGGCTGGATACCGGCGATAAAGTACTCGCGCGGCACCCCGACTCGCACGCCGTGCAGGTCCGGATCGCCCGTCAGTGACTGCAGATAGGCGGGCACGGGTTGCTCGAGAGTCGTCGAATCGAGTGGGTCATGGCCGGCCATGAGGCCCAGCACCAGCGCGGCATCCTCGACCGTGCGCGTCAGTGCACCCAGGCAGTCGAGCGAGGAGCCGTAGGCCACCAACCCATAACGCGAGACGCGCCCGTAAGAGGGTTTGATCCCGGTCACGCCGCAGAACGAGGCCGGTTGGCGAACGCTGCCGCCGGTGTCGGTGCCCAGCGCGGCGGGCACCATGCGCGCCGCCACGGCCGCGGCGCTGCCGCCGCTCGAGCCGCCCGGGACCCGTGTCGCATCCCACGGGTTATGGGTCGGGCCATAGGCCGAGTTCTCGGTGGAGGAGCCCATCGCAAATTCATCGGTGTTGGTCTTGCCCACCACAATCGCCCCGGCCGCCCGCAGGCGCGCCACCCCGGTGGCGTCGTAGGGAGGGGTGAACCCCTCCAGGATTCTCGAACCGCAGGTGCAGGGCAGGCCCGTCACGCACACCACGTCTTTGACCGCCAGCGGTACGCCCAGAAGCGCCCCCGCAGGCTGCCCCTCTCCGCGGGCCGTTGCCAAGCGACGGTCGGCCTGGCGCGCTTCGTCCAGCGCGGCCTCCGGCCGCAGAGCAAGGAAGGCATGCTGCTTTTCATCGAATCGCTGTATGCGCTGCAGACAGGCGCGTGTGAGTTCCAGGCTGCCGATCTCGCCCTCACGCAGCATGCGGGCAGCCTGGGTTAGCGAAAGGTCGTTGAGGTCCATGGGCTAGGCCGGTTTACTCGAAGACCGGCGGCACGCGGAACATGCCGCGCGCGCGGTCGGGGGCCTGGCGCAAGACCTCCTCCGGCGCGAGCGAGGGCCGCGGCTCATCCGGGCGCGTCACCGAATGCGGCGCAAGCACCGAGGTCGTCGGAGGAATCGAGGAGGTATCGACAGCCCCCAGGCGCGCCGCATACTCGAGAACGGCTTCCAGTTGCTCGCGATACCGCGCGGCCTCGTCGGCTGTCAGGTTGAGATGTGCCAGATGGGCGATGTGCTCAACTTCTTCGCGTGTGAGCGCCACGCGCTAATTATACCTCACGCACTTTCGTCACTCGCGAGAGGCCCCAGCGCGACGAGCCTCCTCGTTCGCGCGCACGACAGCTCGCGCGATTCTGTGGAGCTATGCGCGCGCGACTCCTCAGATCCGTGCCTGTCGATCGCCCGCGCCACGGCCAAACCGTCACCTGCGCGACTCCTCGGCCTGTGAAATGGCGTGCGGCGCACCCCGCTGTGCATCCCGGCCGCCACAATGCGACTCGAGTAATTTAAGACTCTCTTCAACGCAGGATGAACGGCGTGACCAACTACCCACATGTTGGAGAGGGTACAGATGTTTCTCTGCGGGTGGGGTATCTCGAGCCAGGATGCATGAGGCGTGCGGCGCCCTCAAGTTCCATGTGTTGCGCGTGCTCGTTAACCTCCATTCACCTTAAAGGTTCGATTCTTTTTACGTTTGCGTCATGCTGCGATATTGCCGTCGGGTCATCGTGTTTGCTAGAATGATGTGTGCACGCCGAAGGTGCCCCTCACCGCTCGGCGCGTATCTTCACAACGGAGCGAATGCGTTTTTCAGCTCCGGAAACCATATGGGAGAGACACAACTCAGACCAGCAGACGCTTCCCGCGCGGGAAGCGAAACGGCGCATCGCTGTAGATCGAGGCCCGCATGAACGGCGAACAGGCTTGGCAGGCGGCAATTGGGCAGCTGCAAATGGAATTGAGCAAGGCGACCTTCGATACCTGGGTCCGCGACGCGCACTTTGCCTCGTACGCGGAGGGAACCTTTACCATCTCGGTGCTCAACGGATATGCCCGCGATTGGCTGGAAGACCGCCTGGCCAGCACCGCCCGCCGCATCCTGACCGGCGTGTGGGGCTCGCCGGTCGAGGTGCGCTTCGTCGTCGGCCGCCCCGCCCCTGCGGATGACCCGCTCGTCGCGCCATCCGAGGCCCCTCGAGCCGCGGCCTCTGCACCCTCGGCGAGCGGCGCGCGGCCGGCCGGACCCAACCTCAACCCGCGCTACACATTCGCCACCTTCGTCGTGGGCAACAGCAACCGCCTCGCCCATGCGGCCTCGCTGGCGGTCGCCGAGAACCCGGCGCAGGCCTACAACCCGCTCTTTCTGTACGGCGGCGTGGGGCTGGGCAAGACTCACCTGCTGCACGCCATCGCCAACCTGTGCGTTGCGCGCGGCTCGGAGGTGCTCTACGTCACCTCCGAGGACTTTACCAACGATCTGATCAACGCCATCCGCGGTCACACCACAGACGCCTTCCGCGAGAAATACCGCCGCCTGGATGTGCTGTTGATCGACGACATCCAGTTCATCGCCGGCAAAGAATCCACACAGGAAGAGTTCTTTCATACCTTCAACGCGATGCACGGGCAGGACCACCAGATCGTGCTCTCCTCCGACCGGCCGCCCAAGGCCATGATCACCCTCGAAGAGCGGCTGCGCTCGCGCTTCGAGTGGGGCCTCGCCGCCGATATCCAACCGCCGGACCTCGAGACGCGCCAGGCGATCTTGCGCTCAAAGGCCGAACGCGCCGGGCGTGCCGTGCCGCCCGAGGTACTCGAGCTCATCGCCCGCCGCGTGCAGAGCAATATCCGCGAACTCGAAGGCGCCCTCACGCGCCTGATCGCTCTCGCAGATTTGAGCGGCATGCCCCTGGCCGCAGAAATGGTCGAGCCCTCGCTGGCCGATCTCTTGCCTAAGAACCGCCCGCTCGATCCAGCGGTGATTATTGAGGCCGTCGCGTCGCATTTCGCCGTCGACCGCGACCGCCTGCTTGGCAAGGACCGCTCTCGCGAGATCGCGCTTCCGCGCCAAGTAGCGATGTATCTCATTCGCGAGGAGACCAATACCTCGCTGCCACACATCGGCCAGGTGCTCGGCGGCCGCGACCACACCACCATCATGTACGGCTGCGAAAAGATCGGCGGCCTCCTGGAACATGACGACAATCTTCGACGGGAGGTTATGGCCATTCGCCAGCAGCTGTACAATCCTCGGCCGCTGATGGTTGCTGCCTAATGGTCTGCCGCTCCGCTCACACTCGAATGCCCAGGGCCTGTGGAAAGCCCGGGCATTTTCTGTGGATGCACGCGGAACGCCGCTCCCCTGCGCCTGTTTCTCCCCGCGACAATCGATCATCCTTCCACATATCAACAGCTGGCCGCTCCACCGCCTGTGGACGGCGGGGCGAGCTCTGCGCTGTGGATAAGTGGCATGTTTCTGTGGATAAGCCGCATCATCTGGGGAGAGGGCGAGACTGCGAGCTGTTTTCTGGCGGCTTTTTTAAGGCTAATGACGCCCGACAAGCAACTCAGGTGGGGGCGCGTGCGCGGCGGCTGTCTCTGCTCTCTTCCACGCAGTTCCTGGTTCTCCACCGGCGGCCAATAACTCCATCCGAGGCCGCTCAATCGGCGGCGGGCATTTTTGCCACAATTGATACTCGTGGCGTCGCTTCGTCTCGCCGCCTGTGGTCACCCTCCACATCTCCCCAGGCCCTACGACGACTTCGATTAACCCATGTAGGAGGGACGGAAGAGAGATGCTGATTCTCCCCAATCGCGCAGCTCACCCCGGCCACACCGGGGCTGCATGAGAATACTCGCGGTCGACATTGGCACAGGGACGCAGGACATACTCTATCTCGATACACGCCTCAGCCCGGAAAACGCGTACAAACTCGTTTTGCCGGCGCCCACCCTGATCATCCAGCGCCAGATACATGATGCAACCCGGCGCGGAGTTCCACTCGCGCTCGAAGGGTGCATGATGGGCGGCGGGCCCAGCGCCTGGGCCGCCGAGGCCCATGTGCGCAGCGGGCAGGCTGTCTTTGCCACGCCGGAAGCGGCGCGATCCTTCAACGACGACCTGCGGGTGGTTGAAGAGCAGATGGGTCTGCACCTAGTTGAGCAAGACGAGCTGAGGCGGCTTCCGTCGCAAACGGAGCACATCCGCTTGGGCGATTTCGACATTGAGCCTATTCGGCGGGCGCTGAGCCAATTCGGTGTGCGGCTCACTCCCGATCTTCTGGCGCTGGCAGCATTTGATCATGGCGACGCACCACGCGGTGTGTCCGATCGCCAATTCCGTTTTGACTATCTCGACCGGCAGATCCGCGAGGCCCGGCAACTCTCGCGCTTTGCCTTCGCGGCCACCTGCGTGCCTGCCTCGATGACCCGGTTGCTGGCTCTGGCTGAAAGCGGGCGCGAGGCGGCCGAGCGGGTGATGGTCATGGACAGCGCGCCGGCGGCCGTGCTCGGCGCCTTGCTCGACCCGTGGGTGGCCGAGTTGCAGGCGCCGCTCGTGGCGAACGTCGGCAACTTTCATGTGCTGTGCTTCCGCTTGCGGCGCACCACCGAGGGCGAGCACACCATCGAAGGCCTCTTCGAGCATCACACCGGGTTGGTGACGCAAAGCGAACTCGAGAGGTTGATGCGCGCACTGGCGGAGGGAAAGCTGACGCAGGCCGAGGTCTTCGAGGCCAACGGGCATGGGGCGCTCATCTACCCGAGCCACAGCCTTGGACTGGGCAGCCTGGCGAGCCCGCTGGTGGTCGTCGGTCCGCGGCGAGGCCTGATGCAAGGGTCGGCGCTCAGGCCGTACTTCGCTGCGCCCTTCGGCGACATGATGTTGGCTGGCGCCTTTGGTTTGGTCCGCGCCGCAGCGGACGTATTCGCAGATCTTCGGCTCGAATTGTTGGCTGCCCTCATGCAACCGAGCCAGACAGCGCCGTGGGATGTTTTCGATGAATAACGGCCGACGGGACCGAGTTGCGCCGCGCATGGCTTCGTGATAGTATTGTCAGCAACCCCCAAGACAGTTCACTTCCCCGCGGAAAGGAGGGATCGCCCCAACGCTCATCCCCTGGACGCTCACGGCACGCACGTCGTCTCAAGCCGAGTGACAAATTCTCTGGAGGAGAAAGAACATGCACAAGCGACTGTACGCAGTTCTGGCCATTGTCATGATGGCCTCCCTCGTTCTGGCGGGCTGCGCCACGCCGACAGCGGCCCCGACCGAAGCCCCGGTGGTTCCCACCAAAGCGCCGGTTGTTCCGACCAAGGCCCCACCCACCGCGGTCCCGCTCCCGGGCGCGGGCTACATTGCCTGCCAGGTGTCGGACACCGGCGGCACGGATGACAAGTCCTTCAACCAGTTTGCCTGGGTCGGGTTTGAGCGCGCCCGGGATGAGTTGGGCGTCGATATTCGCTTCCTCGAGTCAAAGGGCGAGGCCGACTACGAGCCGAACCTGAACGCCTTCGTCGGGGAAGGCTGCAACACGATCTTCGGCGTGGGCTACCTGCTGGATGGTGCCCTGGCGAAAACTGCGCCTGCCAATCCGGATATCAGTTTCGGAGGCATCGACTGTTGGTCGCCTGATGTGGCGAACTACATGGGCAGCTACTACAACATCCATGAAGCCACGATGCTGGCCGGCTATCTGGCGGCGGGCATGACCAAGACCGGGATTGTCGGCGTGTACGCCGGCCTCAACATCCCGCCGGTCACCGCCTTCAGCGATGGCTACTACATGGGTATCGACGCCTACAACAAGGCACACGGCACGAGCGTGAAGCTCGTGGGCTGGGACCCGGTGGCGAAGGATGGCCTGTTCACCGGTGACTTTACCGACACCGACAAGGGTCGCACGATGACCGAGACGCTGCTCGACGCGGGCGCCGACATTATCATGCCCGTGGCCGGCCCGGTGGGCGCGGGGAGCCTGGCGGTCTTCGAAGAGCGCGGCACCGGCCTGCTCATCGGTGTGGACACCGACTGGAGCGCGTTTTATCCGGATCAGGCCGACTTCGTGCTGGCCAGCGCCATGAAGCGCATGGACCTGTTTGTCTTTGACACCGTCAAGGCAGGCGTGGACGGCACGTTCAAGGGCGGCAACTTCACCGGTACGCTCGCGAACGGCCGCGTGTCCATGGATGTGGGTTCCGCGTGGATTGCCAAGGTCCCGGCCGCTTTGATGGCTGAGATCGAGGCGCTGAAGGCCAAGATCATCTCTGGCGAAGTGAGCGCCAAGTTCCCGCGCGCAAGCTAGTTCGTCAGGGTATAGCGCACGAATCTCATACGCAAACAAGAGCCAGGACGGCCTCCTGGCTTTTGTTTGCTAGTTCGCGGAGCAGGCGCAATTGCCTGCCGCGGAGTTCTGTGCTGTAATACCCGGCATCGCAGAATGCTCTTGACTATCCCTGCCGACGTCCTCTGGGACCTTCCTGTAAAGAGGCTCGCATGACGCCTATCCTTGAACTTGACGGCATTACCAAACGCTTCCCGGGCGTCCTGGCCAATGACCGGATTAGCCTGTCGCTGGAAGAGGGGGAGATCCACGCCCTACTGGGTGAGAATGGCGCTGGCAAGACCACGTTAATGAACGTCCTCTACGGGTTGTACCACCCGGATGAGGGCCAGATCCGCATTCGGGGACAAGTCACCCGCATCCGATCCTCCGGCGACGCGATCCGAGCTGGGATCGGCATGGTCCACCAGCACTTCATGCTCATCCCGGTCTTCACGGTCACCGAAAACGTCATGCTGGGGGACGAGTCGACGAAGTTCGGCGGGATCCTGGATCGCGGATCGACGGCCGGGCGCATCCGCGAGATCTCCACCACCTATAAGCTCGAGATCGATCCCGCCGCACGGGTCAGCACGCTGCCCGTGGGCGTCCAGCAACGGGTGGAGATCATCAAGCTGCTCTACCGCGAGGCCAGCATCCTTATCTTCGACGAACCAACCTCGGTGCTCACCCCTCAGGAGGCCGATCAGCTGTTCGGCATCATGCGCTCGCTGGCGAAGAGCGGGAAGTCGATCATCTTCATCACCCACAAGCTGCGCGAGGTGCTAGAGGTGGCGGACCGCATCACCGTGATCCGCCAGGGCCGGGTCATCGGCACCACCACGCCGCAGGACGCCGACATGGGCAAGCTGGCGTCGATGATGGTGGGGCGGGATGTGGTCCTGGAGATCGAGAAGGCGAAGGCCCGGCCGGCGGAGGTGACGCTGCGGGTGCAGAACCTCAAGGTGCTTTCGGATCGGAACGCGCTGGCGGTGAACGGCGTGAGCTTCGAGCTATCGGGCGGAGAGGTGCTGGGCGTCGCCGGTGTGCAGGGCAACGGACAGACAGAGCTGGTGGAAGCGCTGACCGGGTTGCGCCGTCCGGTCGATGGCCGCATCGAGCTGCTCGGGACGGATGTCACGCACGCCACGCCGCGCCAGATCACCGAGCTTGGGACGGCGCACATCCCCGAAGACCGCCAGCGCGACGGGCTGGTGCTCTCGTATCCAGTCACCGACAACCTGGTGCTGAATACCTACTACCTTAAGCCCTTCGCCGAGAGGGCCGTCCTGCGGCGGGAGGCGATCCTCGATCGTGCGACCGAGCTGGTCGAGGCGTTCGACATTCGCGCCCCATCTCCGCTGGTGGATGTCAGCACGCTGTCCGGCGGCAACCAGCAGAAAGTGATCGTGGCCCGCGAGCTGTCGCGCCCGATCAAGCTGCTGGTGGCGGCCCAGCCCACGCGCGGACTGGACGTGGGGTCAATTGAGTATATCCACAGTCGTGTGATCGAGAAGCGGGATGAGGGCGTGGCCGTGCTGCTGGTGTCGACGGAGCTGGACGAGATCATGCAGCTCTCGGATCGGATTGCTGTCATGTACCGGGGGCAGATCGTGGACATCGTGCCCATTGAGGACGCGACCAAGGAGCGGATCGGGCTGTTGATGGCTGGCATACACCCTGGGCAGGCGGGCGCCTAGCGGGCGTTCGCCTCAAGTCAAGGCTTCGCGTGAGGTTCGATCCCATGACAGATGCTGAAGGCAAGACGAAGAAGGCCGGGAAATCCGCGGTCGGCATCTTCTTCGAAGAGGTCAGCCGGAGTTCCCTGATCGTTCCCGTCCTGGCGATCTTCAGCGGGCTCCTGCTGGGGGGCGTCATCGTCGCCCTGTCATCGGAAAACGTGTATACGATGTGGGCCGAATCGCCGATGCAAGCCATCGGCAACGGGCTGAAGGCCGCCTGGGAATCCTATGTGACCCTGTTTAGCGGGGCCTTCGGCAGCCCGGCCAAGATAATTGCCGCAATCCAAGGTGGGGACGGCCTGGAAATCCGCCGGGCGTTCAATCCGCCGTTCGAGAGCCTGGTGAAGTCCATTCCATATATCTTCGGCGGCCTGGCGGTGGCGCTGGGTTTCCGCTCGGGCCTGTTCAACATCGGCGTTGAAGGCCAGATCTTCATGGGCGGGATCTTCTCGGTGTGGGTCGGCTACACCTTTCACGGGCTACCCGCCATCATCCACCTCCCGCTTGCTTTCCTGGCTGGAGCGCTGGGAGGGGCGCTGTGGGGGTTCATCCCCGGGCTCTTGAAAGCCAAAACCGGCGGCCACGAAGTGATCAACACGATCATGATGAACTACATTGCCTTCCGGCTCACCGACTGGCTGCTGCGCGAGCCGATGAAGCGCCCGGGCTCCACCAACCCGATCAGCCCGATCATCGAGGACAGCGCCCGGTTACCGCAGTTCTTCCAGGATCCGATCCGCTTTCACCTTGGATTCTTCGTCGCCCTGGCTGTGGCGGCCCTGGTGTACTGGTTCCTGTTCAAGACGAAGTGGGGGTTTGATCTGCGCACGGTGGGCGCCAACCCGCGCGCCGCGCGCTATGCGGGGATGAACATTGTCAAGAGCACAATCGTGGCGATGTCGCTCTCGGGCGCGCTGGCCGGGATGGCTGGCGCCAATGAGCTGCTGGGCGTGAACCATCACCTGTCGCAAACATTCTCTCCGGGGTACGGGTTCGACAGCATCGCCCTGGCGCTGCTCGGCCGGAATCACCCGCTGGGGGTGGTGCTATCGGCGCTGCTGTTCGGCACGCTGCGCAACGGCGCCATGCGCATGCAGGCGGCGGCCGGCATCCCGATCGACATTATCTCGGTGATGCAGGCGCTGATCCTGGCCTTTATCGCCGCGCCGGCGATCGTCCGCACCATCTACCGCCTCAAGGAACCCAAGAAGGCCGAAGCCGGAGTTCATGTAAGGGGCTGGGGAGGGAGCTGAACCGATGACCGCCCAGACGTCCACGCTTGATACGGGTCAGGTCTACGTATCCCAAACCAGACGGCGAATCATGGGGCTCGTGTTCCTGGGCATCGCAGCGCTGATCTGGTTTGCGTTTGTGCGCGGGGTCGACCCCGAGATGACGACGACGATGCGCCTGTACCCGGGTGGATCGAAGGTGGTGGTTGAGGACTGGCAGTTCAACACCCTGGGCGCGCTGCAGATCCTGGCCTTTGCCTGCGCCGCTCTGGGCGCCTACCAGCTTGCGCGCGGCTTCGGCAAGCGCATGGGATTGGTGCTTTCCCTGATCGGCGGCATGTTCGTGTTTGCCTTCCTTTCCTGGGCGGCGTCCGGGGGGATGCTGAACCTGGCCGGGATGCTGCGGATCATGTTTGTCCGTTCGGTGCCACTGACGCTGGGGGCGCTGTCGGGGATCCTGTGCGAACGGGCCGGCGTGGTGAACATCGCCATCGAGGGCATGATGCTCACTGCGGCGATGATCGGCACGATCGTGGGCAGCGTGAGCAACTTGTGGGTGGGATTGCTGAGCGCCGTGATCGCTGGAGGGCTGCTTGGCCTTTTCCATGCCATCCTGGCCATCAAATATCGAACGGACCAGATCATCTCCGGGACGGTGATCAACATCTTCGCTGTTGGGATCACCTCCTTCGTCTCGGCCAAGTTCATGCAGCGCTACCCGCAGATCAATGATCCGGGGATCTTCGGCCCGTACGAGATCCCGGTGCTCGGGCAGATCCCGTTCCTGGGGCCGGTCATGTTCCGGCACAACATCTTCGTGTATGCGATGATGTTTTTCGTGGCCCTGCTGACCTTTATGCTCTTCAAGACGCGCTGGGGGCTGCGGCTGCGCTCGGTGGGCGAGCACCCGAAGGCGGCGGATACGCTCGGCATCGACGTGTTCAAGACGCGCTACATGGCGGTGATCCTGGGCGGCATGATGGCGGGATTCGCGGGTGCGTACTTCACCCTGGGCTCGGTGGGACGATTCGATCAGATGATGACCGCGGGCCGTGGCTTCATCGCCCTGGCGGCGATGATCTTCGGCAACTGGACGCCGGTGGGGGCGATGATCGCTGGCCTGCTGTTCGGGTTCTCCGATTCCCTGGCGGCCAGCCTGGCGGTCCTGCGGGTGAAGATCCCTTCGGAATTCCTATTGATGACGCCGTACGTGATCACGATGCTCGTCCTGGCGGGCGTCGTGGGGCGAGGCCAGATGCCGGCCGCAGACGGCACGCCGTATGACAAGGAGTAGCGAACAATTGCGCGGCCAGGCATGGCCGCGCAATGTAGCAAGTCTCACCGGGGGCCGGCCATCGCCGGCCCCCGTGTCGTTCAGCGCAGTGAGAGATTCCCGAAGAGGATGGCCGAGCGGGCGATGAAAGGCAGCACCAACTGAGGCAGCAATCCGAGGAGGATCAGCATCAGCATACCCGCACCGAGGAAGAGAGCCGGCATGCGCCCCTCCTCGCGGCGGAAAGTCAGGCGCCCGGCGCCGGCCAACATGGCACTGGCGAAGCGCAGGTAGGCTAGCTCACAGGCGATCATCGACCCGGCAATTGCCAGCAGGGGTGCATAGTTCGCGGGGGCAGCCGGCGCCCCCAGAACTTGCAGTGTGGCCCAGTGGCCCGAGAAGCCGGCCAAACCGGGCAGCCCGGCCAACGACAAGCCGGCGATGACCACGGCCATCGAGGCGAGCGGTTGCTCCTTGGCCCGACCGCGCAGATCGGTCAATGCGTCTTGCGGATGTCGCTGGCGCAAGACAGTCAAAGCCACACCCCACACGCCTAAACTCAATCCGCGCCAAGCCAGCATGACCAGCGCGGCCTCCGTGCCGGCTTCTTTGCCGGAGGAGAGTGCCAGCAGGATGACACCCATGTTGGCCATGGCCGCGTAACCTGTCAGTCGCCCCAGGCGGTTTTGAATCAGCGCCAGAATTCCGCCCATCAGGCACATCGCCGCGCCCGCCACGCCAAAGGCCTGGTGGACCTGCGGGATCGTCCGCAGCCAGGCGAACTCAGCCAGAAAGCGCAGAAGAAAGAAGAGCGACGCGCCCTGGAACAGCGTCAGCACAAACGCCACCGCGTAGGGCGGCGAGTCGTCTGCAATATCCACCACCCAGAAGTGAAACGGCGGCAGGGCCATAAGAAAGGCAAAGCCGATACCCAGCAGAACCAGAATGCGGTTCAGCTGGCCGAGTTCGCTCGGGATCTGGCCGCTCAATGAGAGCTGACTTCCCGCGAGCAGAATGAAGGGCATACCCAGAACAACGAACACCAGCAGGCGCAGTGCACCGCGCGAGCCCGGGTGGCGCGGATCGGAAAGGATGGCGCCGAAGGCAGCCGCGCTGAGGGCAAGGAAGATGGCTGCGTAGAGAAACGGCCGCACGAACAACGCCGCGGCCATGGCGCCGAGAATGCTCAGGCTGGTAGGGATGAAAAGCCTCCGCATGGGAACGGCCAGGGTCCCAGCGAAGAGGAAGGTGCCGGCCAGGTGCAAGAAGACCAGCGCCGGGCGGCCGCTTGTTTCGAAAATAAACTCGCGGCCGAGGATGGTGAAGGCCTGGTCGACGGGGATCTCGAAGCCCAGCAGGCGGATCGGCTCTCCGACCGGCAGCCACAGCGCGAGCAATGCGAGCACGCCGCAGGTCAGAGCGCCGCTGAGGGTGGCCAGGCGCGGGTTACGCGGCCACACCACATATGCGGTCAGCCCCCCCACCAGCGGCACCAGCATCAACAGCAAGGCCGAGTTCACGCCCGCACGCCCTCCTCCAGGCTCTGGCGCGTCACCGCACTCAGATAGATGACGCTTAGGACAATCGTGAGGTGTACGGCAGCCAGCAGTGCGATGACCAGCAGTGACCGTTCACTCCACAGATAGGCCAGCTCGAATCCTTGCAGCGTGGTGATGAGGGCCACCCCCACCCGCAACGGCTGTTCGTTGAGCCCCAGGCCAAGGATACCAAACGCCATCAGGACAACGGCAGCCAGCGTGACCGGGCCGGGTGGGTCGTTCAATGCGCCGCCCAGGTCTGGCAGCAAAGCAAGAGCTGTGACAAGGATCATCAACGCCAGCAGGGCACGGAACAGCCAGCCCGGAGGGATGACCGAAATCTCCGCGGTGCCCATACCCTCGCGTCGCAGAGTGAGCGCAAGGATGCCGGACACCAGCCATCCGGTCAGCGTCTCGGCCAGAGCAATCGGCAGGGCGACGATGGTAAGCGCTACCAGCCCTATCCCCAGCGACTGCACGGCGAAGGCCACCAGTGCCCAGCGCCACGTGCGCAGCAGGAACACGGCCACGCTGCCGAGCAGCACCAGCGCCAGGCCGGCGACGCCCAAAACAGATTCCATCAGGGCACGTCCTCGAGGTCGGGCATTCGCTGAGCCACGCTGGCCCTCAACTCCCGCGCAGCAAGACCCAAATCAGCACGGCGATCGCGAGCGACCACATCAACGCACTCTCGCCGCTCACGATGCTGTCGATACGCTGAACTGCACCGGCCACGCCGTAGGTGATGGATGAGAGCCCCCGCGGCAGCCAGTCGAAGCGGGTCAGGTTCTCGAGCGTGGCCAGTGCCTGTTCGCCAGGCTGGCGCAGCCTGCGAGCGGCACCGGCAAGCGCGAGGCCTGCGGCCGCAATCGCCACAAATGCAGCTCCCCCGGTTGGGTCCGGTCGCCACGGCCCACCAAGGAAGGCGAGCACAGGCCATGCCACGAGTGCGGCCAGACACATCGTGAGTGCACCGTAGTACGCGAGCCACACCAGCTTCTCACCGGCCGGCAATTCCTGGCCGCTTTCGAAAGCCAGACGCACCAAATTGCCCACCAGCATGATGTGCAGCAAGCCGGCGGCCAACAACACGCCCCAGGCGTGGCTCGCGATCAGAGCCCCGTAAAGCGCTCCGCCGAGTGCGGCGCCGGGAGTAAATGGAAGGCCGGCGACAATCGCCGCGCATGCCAGCGGCCATACGACCGACCATTTCTGCCAACGACTTTGCCCTCGGTATTGGAGCAGGAGGCCTCCACCGAGGAGCAGCACCAATCCTGCGGCGCGTGTCACCGGCTCGGGAGGAGCTCCGTGGAGCACTGCCAAACCGGCCAGTGCCAGGAGTCCGGCCAGCAGCGTCGTCTGCGCCGAGCGCGCAGAGCGGCGCACCATCCAGCGCACTCCGCCGAGGAAGGCGCTCAAGCATACGAGCGCAACGATCCACCCCATCCATCCGGCGCCAAGTGCAACAGCGGCCTGGGGGGACCATACCTGGCCGAGCAATCGCAGCCCGGCTGCGGCCGGCACGAGGCGCACCAGCACGGCGTAGCCCCCTTCGCCAAATCCAAAGCGAGGCAAGGTGAGCTGAGGTGGAAAGACCCCCAGGCGCAATGCAATACCTCCCAGAAGGGCCAGTTGCGAGATCACCGGGGAGGAGGCGAGCGAGAAGTTGCTCGGCGCAGCGCCCAGGATGCTCAGGGCGGGTAGGAATCCCACCAGCACCAGCAATGTGCCGAGCGAATTGAGCGCCAGCGCCGCTACCGGTCGAATCTCCGCTGGCGCAGGACCCTCACTTGCAGCTTCGGGCAGACTCTGCCGGAGCATCAGGATGAGGACAAAACCCAAGAGGTCCACCCAGGCCCAGGAGAGGAGCAAGGCACCCGCGTTAGCGGCTGCAAAAGAGGCGACGCCTGCGAGGGTCATCAGGTAGGCCGCCGCACGCGCTGTCCGGCGTCCCGCCGGACGATCGAGCCCGCTCCCCTGAAGTGCAGTCAGCAGAGCGAGCAGGGCAAATGCCAACGCGCGCCCACCATCATCCAGGACGAAGCGCAACGGTTCCGGCGCGAGCGAGACAGGCAGCCACACCAGGCTGACCTCCGCCGAGAGGGTCAGCGGCAGCGCGAGCACGAGAAGGCTGATGAGCGGGGAGGCCGAAGCCAGAATGCGTGCCAGACGCCGACGGGGCGCCACGAACAGCGAGGCCAGTGCGCCCACGGTGAGCAGCGCCGCAAGGATTACCAGCAGCAAGGGAGGGCTCCTTTGCGAGGCATCATTCTAGCACAGCGGTATCACACGCGGCCGAGCATGAGGCGCAATCCGTGCAGACCCCAGTGGAGAATCCGCTGCGGAACGAGCGGCAAAGCGTGGCGCATCACGTCGCGCTGCGCGGCGGCCAGGCGCTGCGCCTCGGCGCCAGTTGCGGGCGCAGCGGCACCGTAGCGTTCGCGGGTGTAGTGGTGAGCGATGAGATCGAGTGACGGCGCGAGCTCGGGGAGACGCTGTTTGAGCCGTGCGACATGTTCCAGTGGGGTGAGATGCGGCCCGCGCTCGAGGCTGTGCCAATCGCTCAAGCGGCGTGTCCAGACATAGGCCCGTTCGGCGGTGGTGAGAGGGGAGCGCTCGAGAGCGCTTTCCGGCTCGAGCAGCCCGCCACGCGTCAACCCCGGGGTCGGGGTCTTCTCGCTTGTCCGCCGCATTCGCGCGAAGATGTGCTGCACAGCGCGCAGCGGAGAATCACCGCGCATGAACACGATGGTTCCCCAGGCTGCGGCCAGCACCAGCAGCGCCGCGGGTACGGTCAGTACGATCAGGCCAATGGGGAAGCGCGCGCGCCCGCTGCCGCTCTGGCCCAGTTCCTGATCTTGCGGGATGTTCCCAAGGCGCGGGTCGCGCGGATTCTCGATAGGGCCCGTGTCGGGTGTGGGGGTGGGTTCGGGTGTGGCCACCCGCACGGCCGCGCGCACCAATTCCGGCTCGGAAGCCGTGGGCTCGAACTCCACCCACCCCAGACCCGGGAAGTAGACCTCCGGCCAGGCATGCGCTGCGCTCTCACGAACGACAAAAGTGCGGCCGCTCTCATCGGCCTCGCCCTGCGAAAAGCCGACGGCCAATCGCGCCGGAATGCCCAACACCCGCAGCAGAACAACTTCCGCCGAGGCGTAGTAGTTGCAGTAGCCGCGCGGCGAATCGAAGAGGACCCAGTCGACCGGGTCGCTGCCGACCGGCGGCGGAGAGATGTTCACTTCGTATTCGATGCTCTCGCGCACGTAGCGTGTCACCGCCTCCGCTTTGTCATAGGCCGTGGGCAGATCGCCGGCGATGCGGTCGGCAAGGTCCCGCGTGCGCACGGTGATACTCGCTGGAAGCTGCAAATAGTGATCCTGAATCCAGCGCGAATAGGTCTGGCCGGCCGCGCGCAGCGAGCTCTGGTCGACGCGCAGCATGGCCGAGCGCTCCAGATAGCTTGTTCCGTTGGGAAGCAAGGCCTTGGCGCGTGCGCTGGCAACGCTCAATCCGTCGGGGTCGCTCTCGATCCACAGCGGACGGTCGACCCACACCGGTTCCGATATCAGATACAGACGAGAGATGGAAGGCGAGAGCACCGTGAAGCGCGCCTCCACCAGGAGGCGCCCGGTCGCGTGTTCCGGCCGGAGCGTGTCATCGCGCGGATCGAAGCTGCGCCCGAGGCTGGCCACGAGCTGCCAGCGGCCGTCCTCATAATGGTCGTAGGCTGCCGCGCGCCAGTAGAACCGGCCGGTCTCCGGGGCACGCGAGGCGGTCACCTCGAACACGGGCGCTGGACTTAGATCCACCGCGCCACCCAGGGCCAACGACTGACCGTAGTAGTCGCCGGGTCCCGGCCCGGCGGAGTGAAGTTCACCGAACAGGCGGGTGAAGGATTCGCGCGCCGCGTCCCAGGCGCCTCCCCAGCGCGGATTATGCTCCAGCGTTTGCAGCGCCCCGCGCCCCGCGGCGCTCCACGCCAGCACCAACACCAGCAGCGTGGTCAGCAGCCCCATGCGGGAGAACTCGTAGCTCACTTCCCCGGTGAAATTGACCGCATGCGATCGCCAGTCCTCGGTTTGCTCGTGCAGCGAGAAGCGCGCCAAGAGCAGCAGACCGAACAAGAGATAGAGCGCGAGGTAGACACGCTGATTGACCTGCCCGCTGTAAAAGTAGGCCACAGCCAAGACGCCGAGGCCGGTGGGTAGAAAGGCCGCCCAGAAGCGGCCCAGGCGAAAGGCCGACCAGGCCGCGAGGCTGGCAAGTATCCAGGTGGCCCACAGGATGGCCAGGGTGAAGATGAGCAGGTCGTTGTTGGGTGCGCCGGAGTACAGCCTGCGGAAGAATTCCGCCAGGCGTGCGAGCGACAGCCAGGTGCGCAGGTGCATACCCAGCCATATTCCGGCCGGCTGTCCACTCAACGCAGATTCCTGGAACAGGGCCCAGAAAACGAAGGCCAGGCCGTAACCTGCGGCCACCAGGGCGCTGGCGCGCGGACGCAGGCGACCGTGTGCAAGTATCCAGCCAAGGAGCCCGGCGGCGAATGCGGCGGCGGGCACGCGCCCCAAGCCGGGAGCCCAATGCGTGGCCGCCAAGGCATAGCCGGCGGTGAGCAACATGCCCAGCACAAGAAAGAGACTCCAACGATCGGTTCGTGGGGGGCGCATTCGAGGTCTCTGCAAGAAAAGTGTACCCTTTATAGCAATTGGATTGCAAGAAGGATCGCACACATCCGACAAAAACGCTCGACTATAATGGGTGCATGCCTTCCCTGCAGGCGCGGGCGCGGCGAATCAGCTATCGGCTGCGCACGCTGTACGGCGAGGCGACCGGGCGCGAGCGGTTGCCGGCGCTGGACGAGTTGGTGTGCACGATTCTTTCGCAGAACACCAACGACGCGAACCGCGACCGGGCATTTCGCGCGTTGAAGGAAGCTTTGCCCACCTGGGAAGCGGCGCGAGACGCACCGCGCCGCGAGGTGATACGCGCCATCCGGCCGGCCGGGCTGGCCCAGCAAAAGGGGCCGCGCATCCAGGAGGCCTTGCGCCGGATCACGAACGAGCGTGGCCGGCTGGACCTGGAGTTCCTCCAGGGGCAGCCGGCGGAAGAGGCTCGGAAGTGGTTGCGCAGCTTGCCGGGCGTGGGGCCAAAGACGGCCTCCATCGTCATGCTTTTCGCGCTGGGTCATGCGGCCTTTCCGGTGGATACGCACATTTACCGCGTGACCCAACGTTTGGATCTGCGGCCGCTGCGCCAGTCGTACGAGGCGGCCCACGTTCACCTGGCGCGGCTCTTTGAGCCGCAGTGGTACGCTGCGGACCATCTCAACCTGATCCGGCTCGGGCGCGAAGTGTGCCAGGCTCGCCGCCCGAAATGCACGGAATGTCCATTGCGCCGCATGTGCCCGGTAGGCCGGGCCACAATTCGGCGCGCGAGGCAAGCATGAATCAGACTGCACTTCCAGCTTCGGTCGATGCGGTCAAGCAGTCGCTGGAGAAACTCCAGGCGCGCCTGGCCAAGACCGACTCGCTGCAGCCACTCATGGCGCAGACATTGCAGCAACTGAATACATTGGGCGACGACCTGGCGCGGGCCGATGAGCAATCGCGCCTGCTCACGCTGTATCGCGTATCGCAGGCCCTCGGCTCCTCGCTGTTGCTCGATGATTCGCTGACTCAGGTCATGGACGCGGTGGTGCAGCTCACCGGCGCGGAACGCGGCTGCATCATGCTGATCGACGAGGTGGGCGGCACGCTCAACCTGCGCGCCGCACGAAACCTGGACCGGCTTAACCTCGGCCAGAAGGAAATGGAGTACAGCCGCACGGTGGTTGAAACTGTGGCACGCACCGGTATGCCGGTGCTTACCACCAATGCCCAGACCGACCCGCGCTTCTCTAACCAGCGCTCCGTCAAGCGCTACGCCCTGCGGTCGATCTTGTGTGTGCCGCTCAAGGTCAAGGAGCACGTGCTGGGCGTCATCTACTGTGACAACCGCGTGCGGGCAGGGCTCTTTACCTCGCGCGATCTGGAACTGCTCTCGACGCTGGCCACGCAGGCCGCCACCGCCATTGAGAACGCGCGCCTGTACACGCTGACCGACCAGGCCCTGCAAGCGCGGGTGGAGGAGCTCGAGCGGCTGCAACAGGTGGATCGGCAACTCAACGCCACCCTCGAGCCGCAGCGCGTGGCCGATACTTTGCTCGAGTGGGCGCTGCAGATTACCCATGCCTCGCAAGGCTGGGTGGCGGTGCGCATGGATGAGGAGACCGGCCTGCACATCGCCGCCTCGCGCGGTTGGGCAGAGGGCGAAGGCCCCTCCTTCCCCAACAACGGCGACCCGCTAGCGCATGCCCTGGAGAACAAACGACTGAGCGCACGTCCGGCCAGCGTCAAATCATCGGCCGCGCTGCTCACGCCGGTGATGCGGGAGGGCAGCGTGATCGGCGCGGTGTATGTCAGCCGGCCGATGCCCAGCTTTTTGCCCAGCGAACAGGAGGCGCTCAGTCGCCTGGTGGATCATGCCGCCACGGCTCTCGAGAACACCCGCCTGTTCCAGGCCGTGCGCCGCGCGGATGAGGCCAAGTCGCAGTTCGTCTCGATTGTCTCGCATGAACTTAAGGTGCCCATGACCTCGGTGCGCGGCTACGCCGACCTGCTGCGCAAGGGGTCGGCCGGCCCCGTCACCGACCGCCAGCTCGAATTCCTGGATACCATCCAGAAGAATGTCGATCGCATGGCGGCGCTGGTCTCGGACCTGCTCGACCTCTCGAGCATTGAGAGCGGCCGTCTGCGCATGGAACTCGGCCCGCTCTCGCTGGGGCGCTACTTGCAGGAAACGCTGGCCAGCATGGAACCCAACTTCGCACTGCGTCAGCAGCAAGTGAAGGCTGCCATCCCTTCCGACCTGCCGGCCGTGCGCGCCGACCGCAACCGCCTGATGCAGATCATCACCAACTTGCTGAGCAATGCCAACAAATACACCCCCTCCGGGGGCAGCATCTCGGTGCGGGCACAGCGCGAAGGCGACCGGGTGCGCATCCTGATTCAAGACACGGGCATCGGCATGACCCGCGAAGAGCAGGAGCGCCTGTTCAGCCAGTTCTTCCGTGGTGAATCGGCTGCCGTACGCGATCAGCCCGGATGGGGGCTGGGGCTGCACCTCACCAAACGCCTGGTCGAATTGCAGGGGGGCACGATTGGGGCCACCAGCGAACCGGGCAAAGGCAGTGTGTTCTGGTTCACTCTGCCGGCGGCCAGCGAGGCCCGGGCGGCGGTGTAATCCGCTGCCATACTCGACCAGCAACCCTCGTGCCAATATCGAATAGAATACGGAAGCACGCGGATCGCATTGATTCGCACGCAGCGCGTGCCGGGGGATAACGGGCATGCCAACCACGCTTACCTGGCTGGGACACGCCGCATTCCTGATTGAGAGCAGCGGCAAAGTTGTGCTGGTGGATCCGTACCTGGATGATAATCCCTCGGCCAGCGTGCGTGCCGATCAGGTCACCCCGGACTACATTCTCGTATCGCATGGCCATGGTGACCATTTGGGCGACACCCTGGCCATTGCCCGCCGCACCGGCGCGCTGGTGGTGAGCAACGCCGAGATCATCACCTGGCTGAAGAATCAGCAGGTGGCCGGACACGCGCTGCACATCGGCGGCGCGCACCTCTTCCCATTTGGCCACCTCAAACTGACGCCCGCCTTGCACGGGTCGATGCTGCCTGACGGATCGGACGGTGGGCACGCGGCCGGGTTTCTTCTGACCACCGCGGACGGCAAGAAGATCTATCTTGCGGCGGACACCGGGCTCTTTGGCGACATGCGCCTGATCGGCGAGGAGGGGATCGACCTGGCGGCACTACCGATCGGCGACAACTACACCATGGGACCGGAGGATGCCCTGCGCGCTGTGAAATTCATTGCCCCGCGGCTCGTCCTGCCCATTCACTACAACACGTTCGACCTCATCAGGCAAGACGCGCACGCGTGGGCCGCCCGTGTTGAAAGTGAGACGGGGGTGCCGGTGCGCGTCCTCAGTCCGGGCCAATCGCTGCAGATCTGAGCCCTCGCCGTCATGGATGCCCTGATCCAGTCAACCACTATGCTGCTGGGTCTCAACCTCAACGCCGACCAGCGGCGCAAGGTCGAGCGCTACTCCGAAGAACTGGTGCGCTGGAATCAACGCGCCAACCTCACCGCCATCACCGACCCGGGCGAGGTCGCGACCAAGCACTTCCTGGATTCGTTCTCTTGTTGGCAGGCCCTGTCGGCGGCTTCACCGCGGCGCGTGATCGATGTCGGCACGGGTGCCGGCTTCCCGGGTCTGGCGCTCAAGATTCTCATCCCCGGCCTGGAGGTCACATTGGTCGAGGCCACCGGCAAGAAGGCGGAGTTCTGCCGGCATGTCGTTCAGACCCTGGACTTGCGTCAGGTGCAGGTTGTCCACGGACGAGCCGAGAATGTGGCCCACGACCCCGCCCATCGCGAGCAGTACGATGGTTCGCTGGCGCGGGCCGTTGCCGAATTGCCGACGCTGGCGGAGTACCTGTTGCCCTTCACCCGCATCGGCGGGTTGGCCGTGGCGCAGAAGGGCGAGAGCGGGCCCTCGGAGGCCCACGCCGCATCCGGGGCGATGCGCCTGCTGGGTGGCACCTTGCGCAAGATGATCCCGGTGGAATTGCCGGGTGTGGCTGAGACGCGCTACCTGGTGGTGATGGAAAAGGTGGCCTCAACCCCCGAGCGATATCCGCGCCGCGCGGGCATTCCCGGCAAGCGGCCGCTGCTGTGATGTGTTGCCTGGCGCAGCCAAGCGCACAACAGCGACGGCACCGGTCACTCCGGGCGGAGCGTTCCGGCCTCCAGGCGCCAGGTGGGTGTCTGGCTGCGGAATGAGGCCGGCAGCATCTCTGAGTCGGTCGTGGTGAGCAGGGCTTGCTCGGCAGAACCGAGATGCTCGAGCAGATCCGCGCGCCGGGTCCGGTCCAGCTCCGAGAGCACCTCGTCCA
The DNA here is from genome assembly GCA_964353865.1 of uncultured Anaerolineales bacterium. Classification (GTDB taxonomy): domain Bacteria; phylum Chloroflexota; class Anaerolineae; order Anaerolineales; family RBG-16-64-43; genus RBG-16-64-43. The sequence continues at coordinate 27,355 of CAYGXJ010000115.1, forward strand.
GAAGTAAGACCGGCCACTCGCCGACGCGCGCGCGCATCCATTCCACCTCGGCCAGTTTGAGCGCCAAGAGCCCCGTGCGAGCCTGCCCACGCGAGCCGTAAGTTCCCAGGTCGATTCCGTTGATGAGCAAGCGCCATTCGTCACGGTGCGGCCCGTACAGGGTGGTCCCGCGGGCGATCGAATCGCCGCGGGACTCACGCAGGCGCTGGGCAAACAGCTGGCGATAATCTTCGAGGGCGAAACGCCCGCGGTCTACGGCCACGGGCAGAGGCAGCTCGCGCTGCAGCGCCCCATGGCCTCGATCCGCCTCGGGCGCGGCCGGGTCGACCGACGGCTGATAGGTGAGCCGCAGCACCTCCGTCTGGCGGGTCAGCCGGCGGTGCACCGGTTGTGCGGCGCGTTCGAGTTCGGCCAGGGCCAAGCCTCGGGCGAGGCTGATCGTGGCGCCGCTGGCCGCCATCTGCTCGTCCCAGAAATCGAGCTGCCCGGCCTCTCCACCGCTCTCCTGAAGCTGGCGTAGCAGCGCGTTGCGTTGAGTGAGGACGCGCTGATAGTCACTCAGCGCGGCGACGTAGTGTGCATCCACTTGCGCGAGTAGTTCATCCACATGCCGGCGCCGCTCAGCCGGTGCGCCTTCAACCACCCGCAATTCTTGAGGCAGAAACAACACCGCGTTGAAGTGCGCCGCAAGCTCGGCAGGCTTGCGGCGCACGCCGTTGATCAGCACTTCCTTGCGGAAACGCACCTCGCCCCCGGCGATCGGCTCGAAGTACAGGCGCACTTCGAGGCGCAGCGGCCCGCGCCGATTGTGGATTTCAGCCAGCAGGCGCGCCACGGGCTGCGCTTCGCGCAGGGCAAGGAAATTGATCATCTGCCGATCGGAATCGGCGAAGGGCGAGGCGGCGCTGGTGAAGAGGTAGACCGCTTCCAGGAGCGAGGTCTTGCCTTGCGCGTTGGCGCCGGCCAGAATCAACGCACCGGCGGGAAACGCGGTCTCCAGGCGGACGAAGTTGCGGAAGTTGGTCAGGCTGAGATGATCGACGCGCATGTGCGCTCTGTGAAGGGGCACGCGTGGCCCGACAGGTGGGGACGCCTTGGCCGGCTCAGCGCTTAGCGCGCTGGAACGACGGCATCTGCCAGGTGCATCGCCGCCAGCATTTCGTCATTGCTGGCGAACTTGAACTCCTCCAGCCCGCGGCCGTGCGCCTCGAGTTGCTCGGCCGCCTCCAGCCGGGTCAGGTCCTCCTTGCGCACAAAGGCTTTGGGCATCGCCGCCAAGCGTGCCTCGAGCGCGGTCAGTTCCGGCCGGGCAGTTGGCAGAAGGGCCTGCAGGTATTGGAGCAGCGCCCGCGCGCCGTTAACCCCGTCTTTGCGGGCGATACCCACCAGCCCGGTGCTGGCCTCGCGCGACCAACCGGCCACGAATACGTCTTCGATGATCCGGCCGTGCTGAGGATCGAACACTTCGTACGAATTGCCTTCCAGCGGGTAGCGCGGGGCGGGTGCCTTGACAAAGGAGGTGCCCTGCACCGGCAGCCCGAAGGCCTCGTCCACCTTGTCACCGATTGCGAACACGATGGAATCGAGAGGGATCACGCGCGAAGTACCCAAGCTCTTGGCTTGGGTGTCGCTGCCGGAACGGACCAGCGTCGTGTCGTCCACCCTGAGGCCCGTCATGCGGCCGGAGTCATTGGCCAGGATTGCGCTGGGTGACGCAAGGAATTCAAAGCGCATGCGTGTTGTGGAAACCGGGGCCTGGGCCTTGGGTAGCGCCGCGAGCAGAAAGGCATGAGCCTGTTCGGGGTCCTGGCCGATTGCCCGCATCATCGGAGCCACACGCGCCATCTCGGCCTGCAGCGCGGTCTGATCGAGGTTGGCCACGATCGGCTCGAATTCCTTGCGGTCGAATTTGACTTCCGCCGGGCCGCGGCGCACGATGGCGACCGCTTCGGCCACTTGGCGCTTGCGCACCAGCCAGTTCATGATGTCGGCCATCACGTTGCCGGCGCCCACCACTCCCACCCGTTGCCCCACGTCGAATTCACGCGAGCCGAAGGGCGGCAATTGGTTGTAGTGGTAGACCAAGTCTTTGGCGTGGAACACGCCGCGCGCTTCTTCACCCGGCAGGCCGAGTTTCTTGGTCCCCTGCGCGCCCACGCTCACCAGCATCGCGCTGAAGCCAAGGTCACGCAGCGCCTCCAGGCTGAGGTCGGCCTGAGCGCCGACGGTGAGATGGCCGATGTAATCGATGAACGGCATGGCCAAGATCTGGCGGAACTGAGCACGCAGACCCTCCTTCATGCGATGCTTGTCGGGATAAATACCGTACTCCGCCAGGCCGCCCGGCTTGATGTCGCGATTAAAGACTACGACGCGTACGTTGTTGAGGGCCAGTTCGCGCGCGGCGAACAAGCCGGCAGGGCCTGCGCCGATGACGGCGACCAGGTGCGTCGGTTGGCTGTCTGCCACGTTCTCCTCCGGGATGAGGAGGCGGCCCTGCGGCCGCCTCCGATGTATGCCGATTTCGTTCTTGGGAGTGCGCGGCGATTATACCTTACGTGTATCGCGCAACGCGTGCTCGACGCGCAAGTGCAGAATGAATCTATCAAGAGCAGAGGGCGCGGTCGGAGGCGAGCCCGTCAGCCCACCGGCTGCGTCGGTGCGTCGGGCGAGGGCGGTGGACCACGCCGCGGATAAAGCATAAAGAGCCCGATGAGAGCGAGCAACACGCCCACCAGCAGCCCACCCGTTTGCAGCAAGCCGAAGTGCGGCGGATGCGGCATAGGCTCGCTGCCCAAGCCGATCAGATCGGCCACGCTCGAGAATGCAGCCAGCACGTATCCGGTTGCCATCAAGCGGCCGCCGATGTCCTGGACCAGGCTGAGGGCTTCTCCATTGCGCTGCTGCAGGGTTGCGACGACGTAGGACACGAGTACTATCAGGCCCAACCCAAGCAGGAAGACGATCGCTTGAACGTAGCCGATCACCCGGCTGCGGTCCAGTCCAAACGTCGCCGGGTTAAGCCCGAGGAGGAAGAGGAACAAGCCGACGATGTCCACCAGCACCAGGCGTCGGGTCCAATTCCGGCGGCGAGCCTCACTCACAGCCACGCAACTCTCCTTGCGCCGGGCCCGTCTGAGCGCGGGGCGCACGGCACGCCTCATTATGACTCATTATTTGCCCATCGGCGAGCGCCGCGGCTAGCGCAGCGCGCGGCGCAGCAGATTCAGCCAGTTGCCGCCGAAGATACCATGCACCTCGTGTGGGCTATAGCCGCGCTGCTCGAGGCCGGCTCGCATGAACTGCAAGTCGGCGATCGTGCCGATCTCGGCCGGCACCTTCTCCAAGCTCGGACCCCCGTCGAAATCCGATCCGAGCCCAACGTGGGCGGCGTTGCCAACCACCTGACAGACATGATCGATCTGATCGAGCACGCGATCGGTCGAGACCGCCTGCTTGCCCATGGCCGGAGTCCAATCGCCGCGCAAGAATGGGTTGTAAGGGACAATGCCAATGACCGCCTGGCGCTGCGCCAGACGGGCGATGGTTTCGTCGCTCAGGTGGCGGTTGGGCTTGGGATGCTCAGGCACAAGTCGGCGTGCGTTGCTGTGCGAAGCCATCACCACCCCGCCGTATCGGTCAAGCGCGGGCAAGGCGGCCGCCTCATCCATGTGGCTGAGATCGAGAATCATGCCAAAGGAGTCCATCACCTCGAGCAATTCCTGTCCGAGCTTGGTCAGGCCGCCAGGCTCGGCGGTTCCACCGCAGTAAGCATTCGATGCCCAGGCCGGGCCGATGGCGCGAACGCCGCGCCTTACCCATTCTTCGACTTCGGAGGGATCTGCGACGGCTTCGGCGCCCTCCATGAGCGGCAAGAGGCCGATGGTCGGGGTGCGGGTCTCCTCCGGGCGCCATGTCGCAAGCACGTGCTCTAAGTCGGAGCGCCCACCAATCAGCCGCAGCTGCTGGGGATGCTCGTCGACCCAGTGATGGTAGTGGTCCATCTGCGCGCCGTACATGACCCGCGCTTCGGCCGGCGTGGTGTAGGCGGGCTCCCACGGCCCCGTCTTCCAACGCTCCGGCATCGCAAACAGCGTGGCGAATATCACCGCCACTTGGCCGCGAACCCACTCCGGATATCCCAGTAGCGTGTTGCCGTTCCGCGCCGGCGTCGCGCTTCCAGTTTCCAGCGAGCGGGTCTCGGCCACCGAACGCATGTACTCGCGCCCGAATGTCAGCGCGTTCCAGGCCAGGTCCTCGTGGGAGTCGACGATCAACATCTCACCGCGGCGCGGCAGGCTATCCACCACGCCAGCCTCGTACGCTGCTCACGAGGTGCGACCAGAAGCGGCTCTCTCCTTCAGGTGAGAAGGGCAGGTAGAGCATCAGGCGGTCGGCCGTTCCGGCGTAGCGCTCGGCGAGGGCGGCACCCAGCTCGTCAGGCGCACTCTCTACACTGAACGTGGAAACCATCTCATCCGAGATGAGTTCGGCCATCTCCGCCCAAGCCCCGCGCGGAGCCAGCCGCGCAAGACGGTCGGCAATCTCACCCCAGCCGTGCAGGGCCATGACCGGCCGATACGAACGCGTGGAGGCGTAGAAGGCAATCTGCTGCCGCACAAAGGCCTTCTCTTCGGGCGAGGTGTGGGCCAAGGCGGTCACCACCACCTGCATCTGCGAGGCGCGTCGCCCTGCCCGATCGCGGCCGAGCGCGAGGGCTGGGTGCAACACCTCACGCAGATAGCGCACCGTGTGCAGCGGATGGACAAAAAAGCCGTCGGCCACCTCGCCCGCCAGATGGCATAGCGCTTGGTTGACCCCCGCAATGAAAACCGGGATTTCAGTGTAGAGCATCGGCGGCGGAGTGAAGAAGGGAGTCATCAACGTCAGGCGCAGGTGCTGGCCGCGAAAGTTGAGCGGCTCGCCGGTCGCCCACGTTTTCCAAATGGCTCGCAGCGCGCCGATCTGCTCGCGCAGCAAACCCGCGACCGACTCGGGCCATTGCATGCCGAAGCGGCGCACAATGTGTGCCCGCACCTGCGTGCCCAGGCCGAGGATGAATCGTCCGCCCGATTGGGCTGCGAGATCCCACGCGGTGTGGGCGAGCGTGGTCGGCGAGCGCGCGAAGCTGACGGCGATGGCCGTCCCGAAATCCACCCGCTGGGTGTGTTCCGCAACCAGGGTGAGCGGCAGAAACGGGTCGTGCTGAGTTTCGTTGGTCCACACCCCGTCAAAGCCGAGCGCCTCGGCGGCGCGCGCCGCCGCTGGCACGCGTTGCGGAAAGTCGGGCGGGAGCACAACATCAATCTTCATCGCCTGCCACCTCGCACACGGGAGCGGCTTGCCTTGAGGCGGCTACGGCCGCAGACCCTCGAAGCGTGATAGCGCCTCGCGCCAATCGGGCGGAATGGGGATCGATTGCTGCCGGTGATAGTCGTACGCGACGAGCACTGCCCGCCCCGTGGCCATCAGCCGGTTGGCGGCTGCCCCTTCGAAGCGGTACTCGGTGGTCAGGCTCTTAGTGCCCAGATGCGCTGTGCGCACACCGACCCGTATGGAATCGGTCAGCTCAATCGGTGCCAGAAAGGTGCAGGAGGTCTCAGCCAGGATAATGCCGATGGAATTGAAGGCGCGCCGGTCCCACAATCCGAGCGAGCCTATATAGCGGACGCGCGTCTGTTCCATGTAAGTGAAGTAGCAGGCATTATTGACGTGACCCTGCGCGTCGATGTCTCCGTAACGAATCTCAATTGGGTGATAGAAGCGAAAGTCCTCAGGCGAGGACGTCTGCAGTGGAACGGACATGCCTCCTCCGTCGTACAAGGGGAATGTGCTGAACCCTCAGCCGCTTGGGCGGATGAAGAGAGCCGCGGCGAGGAAGGCCAAGGCCAGCAGGAGGGCCCATGGCCAGGTGCGGCGAAAGGCCCGCCGGTCATTCACGATCGTCTCGCCGCTCACCTCAACCCGCTCGACACGCAGGTCGGGGCCGAGCACGAGGGCCAGCAACCCACCGGCCACGAGGCCGCCCAGGTGACCCCAATTGTCGATACCCGGTGAAAGACCCAGGACCAGGTTGATGCCCGCCACAAACAGCAGGTTGATGAGCCCGCGTCGGCCGAAGTCACCCAGTGCGTGCCGGTGGCGGTAGAAGAACACCAGCAACGCACCGACGAGGCCGAAGATCGCGCTCGATGCCCCAACCGAAGCTTCGGCCGTCATCAGGAAACTCGCCAATATCCCACCCATGCCGGCGACGAGATACACCGCGAGGAAGCGCCAGCGACCGAAGAGCGCCTCGGCTTGCGGGCCAATGACGTACAGCGCATACAGGTTAAACCCGGCGTGCAGCAGGCTGGCGTGCAGCAAAAGGGGAGTGACCAGACGCCACGCCTCGCCCTGGCTGATGAGCGCATTGATCTTGGCGCCCCACGCCAAAGGCAGGTCCGTGCCCAGCAGTGATGAGGAAAATGACTGCAGCAGAAAGACCAAGCCCGTCAGGGCCAGCAACGTGTAGGTGACCGATGATTGGCGCGCCCGGCGGCGCGGCGCGGCGTGGATGGACGGCGCGGCCGGAGGCAGTCCGGAAGGTGGATCGATCACAGCCTCACCCGACGCTGGTCTACCCGCGCATGTTCGGCTTCGAGGATGGCCAGGATGCCGGCAACCGCCTCGTTCAGACGATGGTCGGGGTTGACCACCACGTAATCGAATTCGCCAAGACGCTGCATCTCCTGGCGGGCTGTGGCAATGCGCAGCTTGAGCTCTTCCGGCGATTCGGTGCGACGTGCATTGAGTCGAGTCTCGAGTTCATGCTCGTTGCGCGTGGTGAGGAAGATGAGTAGCGCCTGTGGACACAAGCGGCGCACAGTTGCCGCCCCCTGTACGTCCACCCGCATGATCACGTCCTGGCCGCTGGCCAGGGCCTGGCGCACCTGGCTCTTGGGAATGCCCTTGTAGTCGCTGTAGACAACGGCGTACTCAAGCAGCTCGCGCTGGTCGATCATCTCGGCGAAGTGCTCTTTGGAGATAAACAGATAATCACGTCCTTCGACCTCCTCCTCGCGCGGCGGGCGGGTGGTGGCCGTGACCACAAAATGCAATGGCAACCCGCGCGATTTCATCTCGCGGATGACGCTGTCTTTGCCGACGCCCGACGGGCCGGAGAGCACGATGAGCAGCGGATAGCGCGGTCGAGCGTACGGATCGTCTGGCACGTGGTCTCCTCTCGGGCGCCGCCAGGCGCAGGTCGTTATAATGATAACTCAGGACACTACGATCGTGGAACGCGCTGTGAGAGGCTGAGCATGCCCGAGTACGAGTTCCGCTGTATGGGTTGTATGCGCGTGGTTTCGCTCTACCTGACCATCGCTGAATACGAAAGCGCGGCCCCCACCTGTCCGCACTGCGGCGGCGCCCAGCTGCGCCGCAAGATCGGCCGGGTGCGCATGGCGCGCTCGGAAGAATCACGCCTCGAGACACTCTCGGACCCGTCTTCGTGGGGCGATGTGGACGAGAGCGATCCCCAATCGATGGCGCGCATGATGCGACGCATGTCCCAAGAGACAGGTGAAGAGATGGGGCCGGAGTTCGACGACGCCGTCGACCGGCTGGAGGCGGGTGAAAGCCCGGACGAGGTTGAGAGCTCCATCCCCGGGCTGGGCGGCGACGGCGGCAGCGACGCCGAGGACGACTTCTAGCGCGACGCGAGCCAGGCCTCCAGCCTTTCGCGCATTTGCTGCCACACCGCCTCGGCCTCCAGGCTGGCGTCAACCACAATCCAGCGCTTGGGCTGGGCCATCACCATCTGCGCGTATCCCGCCCGCACGCGTTCGTGAAATTCGATCTGGTAGGCGTCCAGGCGATTCCACTCATTGGTGCCGCGCCGCCGCGCCAGACCTACGGCCACGGGCAAGTCGAGCAGCAGCGTCAGGTCGGGTTTCAGGCCGCCGGTTGCGAACTCGGTGATGGCATGCAGGTCTTCGAGCGGCAGCCCCTGTCCGTATCCCTGATAGGCCATCGACGAATCCGCGTAGCGGTCGCAGACCACCGTGCCCCCCGAGGCCAGGTGTCCGCGGATGACCTCATTGACAATTTGCGCTCGTGACGCCGAGTAGAGCAGTAATTCGGTGCGCGGGTGCATCGAAATATTGCCCAGGTCGTGCAGCACCCTGCGAATCTGGTCGCCGATGAACGTCCCGCCCGGCTCGCGCGTGAGCAATACCTGCCAGCCCTTTTGCCGCAGGTGCTCCGCCAGGCGCGGCGCCTGAGTCGACTTGCCGCTGCCTTCAGGCCCTTCGAGTGTGATGAAGAGATTCATGGCCTAATCCCGGAAGATGCGCACCCGCCGGTGCGGTTCCTTGCCGTAGGATTGGGAGAGCAGGTTGGACTGGCGGGCCTGCTGGTGTTGCAGGCGGCGGATATAGGCCGAGGCCGGTGTCAGGTCCACCGAACGCGTGCCGGTGAGCACATCCTGCACCGCGCTGCGCGTCTCCTCCATGGCCACCTCGAGCAGGCTGTCGTTGGGCGCCGCGTGATTGAGGTCGAACAGATCGGAAAGAAAACTCTCCATCTGGCCGACGGTATTCGCGCGCAACACATAGATCGAAATGCCGCGCCGCTCCGCATCTTCGATCAGATGCTGCCGGCGGCGGTAGTAGGCTTTGAGCGTCACCACCGCCTGCGCCTCGCCCAAGTCCGTCACCACCGTGACCGGCACATGCAGGTAGCGCGCCGCTTGCTCCAGACGGTTGCGCGCCACGCCGTAGGGATAGACCCGGATCGGTTGGCGGCGGCTGGCCGGCATGTGCGGCGGCGTAGGCGAGAAGGGCAACGCCTCACCCGTGAGGCTGGGCGGTTCGGCCGCCAGTGGCCGCTGGCGATGGGCTCCGCCCCACGGCATACCGCCTTCCGCGTTCGGGCTGGGGCGCGTCCGTCGGCCGGGCGGTGGCTCGAGGGCCAAGGCCTCGATATGTACCTCGTTGTGCTCGTCGCGATAGCGCAGCTGTGGAGGCAGTGGCCGCCCGCGCAATACGGCATCCACCGCCGCCGCCACGTCCAGATGAATGGCCAGGCGCTCGCGGTCCTGAATCTCAATCAAGATATCGAAGGTAGGCGGGGCGCGCCGCTCGAGTACGGTCTTTTGTGTTCCGCGGCGGCGGGCCTCCTCATCCGAAAGGGTGACCGACTCGATTCCGCCCACCAGGTCGGCCAGGACAGGGTTGAGCAGGATGTTGTCGAGCGTGACGCCGTGGGCCGTTCCGATGAGCTGCACCCCGCGTTCGGCAATCGTGCGCGCCGCGGCCGCCTCCAATTCGCGCCCGATCTCGTCGATGACGATCACCTCGGGGTTGTGGTTCTCCACCGCCTCGATCATCACCTCGTGCTGCAATGAGGGCTGGCGTACCTGCATGCGCCGGGCGCGTCCCACGGCAGGGTGAGGCACGTCGCCGTCGCCACCGATTTCGTTGGAGGTGTCGACGATCACTACCCGTTTGTCATCCGCCAGAATGCGGGCTGCCTCACGCAGCATGGTGGTCTTGCCGATGCCCGGGCGCCCCAACAGCAATAGGCTCTTGCCCGAGGCGACCAGATCCTCAATGATGTCGATGGTGCCATACACCGCACGCCCCACGCGGCAGGTGAGCCCCACGATGTGGCCACGCCGGTTGCGGATGGCGGAGATGCGATGCAGGGTGCGTTCCATGCCGGCCCGGTTGTCCGCATCGAACTCGCCGATGCGGCTGACGACGGAGTCGATCAACTCGCGCGTCACCTCGTGTTCGTCCAGTACCGCCTCGCCGTCGAGGTAGCGCGCCGTCGGGATCCGCCCCAGGTCGAGGATGACCTCCAAGAGCTCGTCCCAGCGGTTCATGCGATGCAGCGATTCGCTGATCGTGGATGGCAGGACCTCCAGCATGGCGTTTAGGTCGTCGGTAATCTTGCGTTGGGTCATGGAAGGGAGCTCTCGCCGGATGAGGGTGGGCGCCTTAGCTGTGGCCGCGGATGGACGTGGCCCGCGTGGCACTGTGTTCGATTGCAGGTGCGCTCAATGTACGCCGCTCGCTGATCGGGACGACGATGCGCCGCACCAGGACGGCCTGTTCGCCCCAGCGCGTGAGGCCGGCCTCCGCCAGAATCGGCCCAAGCCAGTTCTGATACGAACGCACGCATACGTAAGCCGGCCGCGCGGCGGTCGGCCGCAGGTTGGCCAAGATCGAGTGCATCGCCTCGGCCACATCGAGCGCGGCCGGGTGAAAGAATGGTTCGAGCCAGATGCCTCGCGGGCCGGATTGCACATCGATCGAACCGACGAGGTCGCCCTCCTGGAACAAGACCCAGCCGCGCGCCTCGCGCGGAGCCGGTTCGACCTGCGCAATGAGCGCCGGCACCACGGCCGCATATAGGCTGCGCACAGTCAGCAGGTCACGCGCGCGCTGCGGGCGCAGCACACCGGCCGGGGGCAGGCTGACGGTTCTCGGCTGATCGAGCGCCCACACGGCCTGGCGGGCGTAAACCGCGAAGCATTCTTGGCGCAAGAAGCTGAAGATAGGGCTGCCCTCTTCGGCCTCGGCCAGCAGGTGTTGCGCACCACGCCGTCCGGCCTCGCGCAGCAAACCCTCGACCAGTGAAGCGCACGCGCGCGCGTCGAGGAACTGACGCGGGGCCAGGAACATCAATCGCGCCAGCGGCGAACCCTCGCCGTGCCGCAGTTGAGCATAGGCTTCCGCGCCGTGCGGGCCTTCCCAGACATAGGTTCTCGCCAGTGTGCCGGGGAATAGGCTGGCCCAGAAGGCGGTCGGCAGCGAGCGCACCTCGCGTGTCAGCGCCAGACGCGTGTCGAGGCACAGCCCGTGCTCGGCGAGCCGTCGCAATCCAGCCAGGTCGTGAAGCTCGAAGGGGCGAATCATCGTCCGCCAGAATGCCTTGGGGTGCCGTAACTTGCGTGCGTCGCGGTCCTCACGCGCCCTGCGTGCACAGGCGCAGGAAGTAACGGTGGAACCGATCGTCGCCGGTCAACTCGGGATGGAAAGAAGTCGCCAGCCACCGTCCCTGGCGCGCAGCGACGATTGTGCCATCTTGTAGGCGGGCCACCACTTCCACCCCGGCCCCCACCCGCTCGATGAGCGGCGCGCGAATGAAGACGGCGGGGAAGGGACCCTCCCGCCCGCCATCAACACCCGCTAAGGCGGGTGCCTGCAGAAGGACCTCGAAGCTGTCGATTTGCCGGCCGAAGGCGTTGCGGCGGATGGTGATATCCATCAATTCGAGCAGCGGCTGTGCGCGCCGGGCATCGCGCGAGAGTAGGATCGCTCCGGCGCAGGTTCCCCACAGGGCATGCTGGCGGGCAAATGCACGCAGCGGGTCGATCAAACCGAAATCCACCGCCAGCTTGCCGATGGTTGTCGATTCTCCTCCCGGGATGATCAGGCCAAGCAGGTCATCGAGGTGCGCTGCCAGGCGCACCTCGATGGGCACGACGCCGATGCGTTGCAGGACGGCGCCGTGTTCGGCAAAATCCCCCTGTAGCGCAAGCACTCCGATACGCATAGCCCTCTCACGGCCCGCCGGCGCGAGGTGCAGGCAAAGTGCCGGCTACCAGCCGCGCCCGGCGATCAACTCCTCTTTCGGGATGGCGCTGATCTGTCGCCCGACCATCGGCTCGCCCAAGTCGCGGCTGACCTCGGCCAGGATGTGCGGCTCGCGGAAGTGAGTCACGGCTTTGACAATGGCGGCGGCGCGCTTGGCCGGATCGCCCGACTTGAAGATGCCCGAGCCGACGAACACGCCATCCACGCCGAGCTGCATCATCAGGGCTGCATCGGCCGGAGTCGCCACGCCGCCCGCGGCGAAATTGACCACCGGCAAACATCCCAGACTCTTGGTCTCGAGGACCCACTCGTAGGGCGCGCCGATCGACTTGGCGTATGCCATCAATTCTTCGTCGGCCATCGATTGCAGGCGCCGGATGTCGCCCAGCACGGCGCGCGCGTGGCGTACCGCCTCGACCACATCGCCCGTGCCCGCCTCGCCCTTGGTACGGATCATGGCGGCACCTTCGCCGATGCGCCGCAAGGCTTCGCCCAGGTTGCGCGCGCCGCACACGAAGGGCACGCCAAACGGATGCTTGAGGATGTGGTGCTCCTCGTCGGCCGGTGTCAGGACCTCGGACTCATCGATGAAATCGACGCCGATCGCCTCCAGCACCTGGGCTTCGACGAAGTGGCCGATGCGGCACTTAGCCATGACCGGGATGCTGACCATTTCCTTTATGGCCATGATTATGGCGGGGTCAGCCATACGGGCCACGCCGCCGGCGGC
>CAYGXJ010000116.1:0-9241 GCA_964353865.1 uncultured Anaerolineales bacterium
CTTCGCCGCGCTTCTGGCGGGCGGGGTTCAGTTCTATCTCGGCGCCGCCCTGGTGCCGGCCTACATTATGTTCGCGGGTGCGGCCTTCGCGCTCGGTTACGTGGCCTTCGGGCGCTGAGGCACCTGGCGCCCCATCGACTCTGATCGCGCATCGGCCGGGCCCGAAGCCCGCGCCGCGGGCTTCCTCATCTCGCCAGGCCTGCGTGGCTAAGTCCCGAACCCGCATCCCGTGTCCAAATCGCCCAGCCTGCGCGGGCCGCGAAGCGGTATGGCTGGGAAAGGTCCTCGCCTGAGAAGTAGGGGCGAGCGCGATGCGGGCCTCGAGGGAACGGTCATTCTTGTCCTCGAGCCCAGTACCCAAGTATGTTTCTGCCACTCCAGCGCGACAAGATCCGCCGTCCTCGAGCAACTGGCGGGTCCCCTCCCGGCATACGACACGACACGCGGCGCCTGGCGGGGAAGCATGAGCCTGACGATCATCCGCAGAGGCTTTCCTCGACGGCCTGTTTGGCAAGGTCAAATCGTAGGTGACGAATGCCGGTCATCCAGGGAGATTGGGTCGAGGCAACTCAGAGCGCCAAAACCCGGCTGTGCCTGGCAGAACGACTATCAGAAGCCCTGCCCCACGATGTCTCCCGCGCCCAGCCGGTCCGCTCCGTCCGTCAGCCAGGGCAGATCCACTTGAATGAGCGTGATCGATTCTCTGAGGTCGTATCGCCCGGTCTCAAACAGCGCGAGGATCGAGCCATCACTCAGCACAGCCAACTGGGAATAGCCCGCCGCGCCTTCGTACACGAGCTTGGCGACCGGCCAACTTTTCCCTTCGTCATAGCTCATGCGCATGGTGAACTCTCCCCGATAAGGTGCGCCCGGGTTGGAGAAGAGCACGCGATTCCGCCCACCATCTCCACCTGAAGTGAACCGCAGGATGGAAGCCTGCGTGCCGGCCTCCGGCAGGTCCTCCTGGTAGGACCACGGTCCCCAAGTCCCTCCTTGGTCCATGCTGCACGCAACGATTCGGTGTCCGCCTCTAGCCGCTCGCAAGTTCGCGCACAAAGCGCCGTCGGCGCGCTCGAATACCTGCGGCTCCCCGCCTGCACCGATCGCCTCCCCCAGCCTCCAGGTGGCCCCGTGGTCGGCGCTCATCAGAACCCGCGGGTCACCCTGGGTGGTTGGGATGACAAGCCGTCCGCTCGACATCTGGATGCCATTGCCCGGGCCGTTGTGGCACCAGGTTCCGCTGGGTAGTCCCAGTTCGAGTGTCAGATTGCGTGGCTCAGACCAGGAAACCCCGCCATCGCCACTCATGGTGAGATACAGCGTCGCGTAGTCCACACAGAACGGCAACCACACTCTGTGTGTGTCGCGGTCATAGACAGGGGATGGGCTGTGCACGGTATGCTTGCCGATATCCTCCACAACTTGCAGCGGGCTCCAGGTCCGGCCTCCATCCACACTGGTCTTCATCACCAGGTTGATGTCGAGCAAGTCGCTCATCCCCTCCACGCGGGATTCGGCAAACGCGAGCAGTGTGTCGCCCGGCATCACAACCATGGCCGGAATGCGATAGGCCCGCCCGGGCTCCTCCCCCGCGGAGAATGGTTGCTCGTGGCGCACACCCTCTGTCCATCGTGGCTGCCAGAAGACCGCCACGATGGCAAAGGCGGCAAAACCGAACAGGAAGGCACCCCCGGTGAGATCTACTCCTCTCACCAGGCGCCGCGGATCGCGACCTCGCGCGAGGCCGAACAGGTGGCTCAGGCTGCTCACGAAAAGAAGCACGGCATACCCGGCGAAGGGGAGGGAGAGAACACCGATCAGAACCACAGGGACTGAACCCAATGCCCCGAGGGCCAGCACTCTCCCAACCCACAGGATTGGCAGCCCGGCAACCAGATTCCACGCCGTCCATCCAGTCCACCAGGCGGTTCTCCCTGGGGAGCTTCGAATGCGATCCATGATGTCGCCTCGCCTCTCGCCCGCCCGCAGGCTCCGCTGCGACAGGACAAGGGACGCCATTGATCCGCCCAATAGGAGGACCAAGAAGATGGGCAGGATCCATTGGCCCTTGATGACAATGAGGAATTCCCCGCCGAATGACGTCAGGAAGACCGCATAGATCACACACAAGAGCACCGCACAAACGAGTTGGAGGATGCTCACAGCAAGATCTTGTCGCAGGATGCGTGCGAGCGCAGCCTTACGGTCTATCATCGCGGGACCTCCTGTAACGCGTTGAGCAATGCGTCCAAACCTGCGAGGGCGAGTGCCTGAGTGAGCGGGCGCCCGTCATCCTCCCGGTCGACGGGGTGTCCATCGAGGGACGAGTTTCAGGTATTCCTCGTACGGCGCTCCGAAACGCCGTTTGAGCTGCGGTTCCTCAAGCAGGACGGTGAAGGTATGCAGCGCCGCCCACAGCCCGGCGGTGTAAACGAGGATCCACAGCGAACCGGTGAAGAGGACAGCCGCCAGGAGCACGAGCACCGCGCCCACGTACATCGGGTTGCGCACCCAGTGATACAGCCCGTGCGAGACAAAACGCTTGGGCGGGTCGATCGGCACCGGCGTGCCCCGGCCGTGACGCACAAACGAGAACGAGACCCACACGACCATCGCCACCCCGACCGCGGCGAGCGGCAGCGCCGCAATCTGAGCAAGTCCCATCGCGCGCAGCACGGGCTGGTGCGTGGCTCGCAGGATGTAGTACGGCACGACAAAACAGGCAACCCCCGGCACCAGCAGCGTGGCCAGCGATGTCACCAGCGCATTCATGTGGTGAACCTCCGCGGAAATCGCTGACCGACTGTCGCGCCCCGCTGCGCTAGCTGCGCGGCACCTTAGCCCCGCTCTTCCCAAGCTGCGGACCGCGCAGGTGCACCGGCGCCTTCTCGCGCGCGCGGATGCGCATATTGACCAGCTCAACGAACAGCGAGAAGCCCATGGCGAAGTAAATGTAGCCCTTGGGAATCTCGAAGTGGAAACCCTCCAGGAGCAGCGAGACGCCGATGAGCAGAAGGAAACTGAGCGCCAGCACCTTGATCGTGGGGTGCTCGTTGACGAAACGGCTCAGCCCGCCGGCGGCCGCAATCATCACCCCCACCGCCGCGACGATCGCCGCCACCATGACCCACAGGTCCTTGGCCATGCCCACGGCGGTGATGACCGAGTCAAGCGAGAAGATGATGTCCATCAGCCCGATCTGCACCACCACGCCCCACAGCGAGCCGGCCGAACGCGCAGTCCGCCCGTGCTCGAGACCTTCGAGTTTGGCGTGCATCTCGGTCGTGGCCTTGGCCAAGAGAAACAGCCCACCCGCGCCCAGGATCACATCCCGCAACGAAATCGCTCGGCCGAAGACAGTGAACAGCGGCTGGGTCGACCCGATCAACCACGAGATCGAGAAAAGCAGCGCGATGCGGGTGAGCATGGCCAGGGCCAGGCCCAGCGTGCGCGCACGAGGCTGCTGGGCGTGCGGCAACCGGTCGGCCAGGATGGAGATAAAGACGATGTTGTCGATGCCCAGCACGATTTCGAGCGAGGCCAGGGTGAGGAAGGCGATCCAGATCTCGGGTTGTAGCAAGCGCTCCATGGGCGGGGCTCCTGGGCAATGAGGTTGGGGCGCGGCGACCTTGCTAACGGCGTGCGCGTCGTGATTCTAATCGAATTGGATGGCGATCTGCCGGGTGAGGCCAGGAGAGCCGGATTCCCCCCTCGCACTATGTTCTCGCCCCTTCGCCATGCTCAGGTTGGCCCGTCGACATGAAGTGGTCCGCTGCGTATAATAGGAATGGGCTCGCTCATGATGAATTCGCACGGGTTCGACCCCTCCCCCCTCTTCGATATTTGCCGCCGGAATCATATTATCCGGCTGCGTCTCTTCGGTTCGTTCGCGCGCGGGGAGGCGTCCGAGGGTAGCGATATCGACCTGATTGCCAACTTCTCCGCCCCCAAAAGCTTGCTCGATCTGGTGCGGATCGAGATGGAGATGACCGAAGCGCTCGGTCGCAAGGTCGACTTACTCACTGAAGGTGGTATGAGTCCGTACATCCGCGAGCGGATCGACGGTGATGTCCAGGTGGTCTATGAGACCGGATGACGCTGTCTACCTACGCCACATCCTCGACGCCATCCACCAAATCGAAGGATACGTCGAGGGTTTCGATCAAGACCGCTTCACCCAGGATCGGCTCAGGCAAGATGGCGTCATACGTCAATTGCAGATCATCGGCGAGGCGACCAAGAGGCTGTCACCCGCCATGCGCACCCAGAACCCGCATGTCCCCTGGCCGGTCATCGCTGGAATGCGCGACCGATTGATTCATGAGTATTTCGGTGTTGACGTTGAGACCGTGTGGACAACAGTTATCGAGAGCCTGCCGCCTCTTAAGGCCACGATCCAGGTCATCCTCGCTTCCCTCAAGTCCTGACGCCCGCTGGCACCCGCTCATCATCTCCGGCCGAATGCCTTTCCCGAGAGCCAGATCCCATGCTGCCTTTGCGCCCGCGATAGAAACGGGGCCGTCTTATCCCGCCGGTGTGGTGAGCGCCACGATCAGAATGAGAGGTGAGACAAGCAGCAGGCCGATGAGCAGCAGTCCGGCATAAATGCGGTTGTCGAAGCGCAGATGCATGAAGTACAGCACCACCAAGAGTGCCTTGTCTAGGGCGAACAAGAGGAGCAGCGGCAAAGGCACACGCGGCGCCAGGCAACTCGCACCCACCTCCAACCCGGTCAGCGCGACCAGCGCCGCGAAGACCCACGCGTACCGCGGCGCAGCCGGATGTGTCTTGGGCTCGCTCATGTCGTCCCTCCGCCTGCTTGTGGCCATGCGCCTGAGGGCAAACCCATGCTCTTTGCCCGTCCGCGAGTATTCGTGGCGTCAGCCTGTCTCGACGTCCATGAATCATGCGGGCCGGCGATTGCCGGCCCGCATGGATTCCCACAAGGAACGCGTTGCTTCAGGGCTTCTTCTCGCCCTCTTCGAAGCGTTTGAGCATCGCCTCGATCATGCTGCGCGCCGCAAGCAGCGCTTCGCGCCGTGCCGCGCGGCGGTGCTCGCCGACCCCCGGCGGGAACATGGCCTCGAATCCCTTGCGCATCTCATCCCGCGCGGCGCGCATGTGGGCGCGCGCCTCCTCCGGGACGAGATCCTCGAAGTGCTTCCATTCATCGCGTTCTGTGTTGCTCATCCTTCCACCTCCGGCGCGCCACTGTGGGGCGGCACGCCCACCCTTCTATTATAAACTTGCGCCAAACGGCCCGCGGCGCTGTCCGGCCGGCTACGGAGCCTGCACGTAACGCACCCCTTCGATTCGCGCGAAATCCGCGTCTTGTGTCCATAACACAGCGCGATGGGCCCGTGCCGTGGCCAGCATCAGGCTGTCAGCCATGGGAAGGCCTTCATCGAGGGAGAGCTTGGCGGCCTCCAGCGCCAGAGTCGCATCGAGCTCCACCACCTGCCCCTGCTGCATGAGGGCCACCGCCTGAAGCGCCTGGCTCTGCCCGCGCTGCTGCATGACCCGCTTGAAGACCTCGTACAGGCTCACCGTCGGGACGAGCAACTCCCGCACTTTCAGGATGGGCGGCCCGAAAAAGTCGGCATTCCGGCCGTCGGCGAGGTATTCCAGCCAGCCGCAGGAGTCGACGACGTTCACGGGCGGTCGGAGTCGCGGTCGATGTGCGTGTCGATCCCGCGCAGCAATCCCCGCGCCTCGCGCATCGGGCGCAGCAGGACGAGCTCGATTCGTCCGTCGAAGGGGATAACCTGTACTTGCTGCCCCGGTCGAATATCCAGCGCCCGGCGGACCTCCAGGGGAATGACGATCTGGTACTTCGGCGAAACTTTCGCTGTCGCCATACGATACTCCTATCGATAATCAATTCGTATTACGATCTACAGCATAACCCCACAGGGGCCCTCATGTCAACCTCAAGGGCGGTGCCGTGCCTCCACATGGCTTTGGGTCGATCCGGGTTGCCAGGCGACTAGCCTGGCCAAAGCGCCCCCTGCCGCTGGTACTCGTCAAACAGTCGCCCCCAGCTCGTTTCTTTCCTCCAGCGCGCAGCCAGACCGCGATACTTGAGCGGCCAATACAGGTAGTCCTGCTCGACCTCCGCAATCAGGGTTGGGATGATGACGAGCGGCGTACGCAGGACAAGCTTCTGGAAGACACGCGTCGGGCCATACCAGGCCAGCCAAGCCAGAAAACTGTGCGAGTTGCGTCCCACATGGAACTTCCAGTTCTCGCTCGAGATGTCATCACCCACGAGTTCGATCTGCCGTGGGTCGCCGGTGCCCAACCCACGCTCGTGCGCCAGTCGGATGTATTTGATCGACAGCGGGTCGAAACCCATCAGTCGTGCTGCCACCGCGTCGATGGCCACCTGATCAGCCGAAGCGAGAATCACATTCTTGACCACCGGCCGCACCATGCGCGGACCGGCACCGTCGCCGGCGGTTGTCCCGTCCATCACCGCGAAGAGCCCGGGATGGATCTCCTTCTGGATGGCCAAGAGATCCACCAGCGTCTCGTGAATCCAGGTGTGGGTGTAGTGGCGGTGTTTGGTGAGCAGCCCCCCAAAGGCGTTCTTCATCGCGCCGGTGGTCGTCGTGTACATGTGGGTCTTGACCGTCGGCAGGTGCACCATGTTCTTGCCCATGAAGAAATCGGGAATCCGCAGGCCTTCCGGATAGATGTGATCCAGGGCCAGCATTTTGGCCTTGGGCCTGAAGGGCACCCAGCGCATGTCGTCCGCGCGGAAGTTGTAGCGCACCGGTATCTTGTAGCGGCGGAAGATGGGCAGGTAGCCGTTCAGGTCTTCGCCTTTGAAGGCGTTGGTGACTACGGTTTGATTCTGCACGCACACCAGGTCAGCGAAGGAGGCCGCGCGCAGCGCGAGGATCACGCCCTCCAATTGCCAGGGCGTGGTGTTCGTCCCCGGCATCGGGAAGTGCCAGGTGATGTTGTCCTTGAGAATCGTCGCGGCGCCGGGCGCCAGCGCACGCTGACCGCCGGCCAGCGTGAAAAGACGTTGATAGTCTTCGAGAATCGTCTCGGGTGTGGTGCGTAGCGCGGCGACGACCGAGCGGGCTGGCATGCCAGCGTCCTTGGATGCAGTCCGGAATGGGCGGCCGACGGGCTCTACTGGATTGGCTCGCCTTTGATGCCGGCCAGACGCTTGGCGATCTCCACCTTGGCTGGCAGATCCGCCAGGCGCGCCAGCATTATGCGCTGCGCCTGCGGCGAGCCGGCTCCGTGCATCGATTCGGTCAGATAAGCTGCGGCGCCGGCGCCCAGGGTCAGGTTCTCCACCAGGCGCAACATGCGCTAGCGGGCTTCCACGGGAGCGGACTGCGCGCCTCGCAGGTATTTTCGCAGGTACGGGCCGGTGACCGGGCTGGCCAGGTCTTTCTCGGAGGGCAGCGTCACCAACAGTCCGCCAGCGATATCTTGTGCCAGACGCGCCATCTCGAACGGTGCGCGCGTCACATTTAGCTTGCACACATTGGCCAGCAACGGATCCACCAGGAAAGTCCCCGAAGCGGCCGGCCGGCCTTCGGCCGAGCACGCCAGGCCGCAGGCATACAGTGTCTCATTGAGATTCACCATCTCAACGATCTTGTCGCGCACGTGCGCGGCCGTTGCCGTCCCCTGGATCTCCGCCAGGGCCTGTGTGGCGCCGATCAGGAGATCCCCTACTCCGGCCTTGCATCCGCCGTAGCTCTGGCGGTGGTAGGCCGCAAATCGCTCGACCAGCATGCCGCTGAAGGCCGCCTCGCCCGCCATGAACACGCGCTGCCACGGGACGAAGACATCCTCCAGAATGATCACCGCCTCGTGCCCGCCAAACTCGGGGTTGCCCATGTCGAGCCGACCCGCCTCCAAGCGGCGGCCATCCGAGGGCTGGCGGCCGACGATCATTAACACGCCCGGCGCATCTGCAGGAATCGCGCACGCGACGGCATACTCCTCCTCCCCCTGCGTGAGGGCGAGGGTGGGCATGACCAGGATCTCGTGCGCATTCACCGCCCCGGTCTGATGCAGCTTGGCCCCGCGCACCACAATCCCCTCCGCTCGGCGGTCGACGATGCGCACGAAGAGGTCGGGGTCCGCCTGCTGCGCAGGGCGCAGGTGGCGGTCGCCCTTGGCATCGGTCATCGCCCCACCCACGACCCGATCCCCCTCTTGGACCGCACTCAGGAATCCCATAAAGCGGAGGTGGTATTCCGTCCCCAGCTGCTGGTCCATTTCGTATGTCACGGACTCGAGCGCGTTGAGCGCGTCCATCCCCACGCAGCGCTGAAAGCAACAGCCGGTCGTCTGGCCGAGGAGCCGCAGCATCTTTACCTTGGCCACCAAATCGGCCGGACTCTGGTGCAAGTGCGTGAACCGGTTGACCGGACGGTCAGTGAGCGCCGAATGGGCCAACATGATCTGGGCGTGTTCGGGAGCCTCGGCCAGCGCGTAGGTCATGGCGCACGCATTGAGCGAGGGCCGCAGCATGGGGTGGTTGATTGGGTCAGAAACCTGCTCGCCCTGGAGGTAGACCCGCTTGTGCATGTGCTGCAGGCTGGCCACATAGTCGTTGCGAGTCATGGCTGACATGGCTACTCTCCTCGGTCGGTCGCTTCCTGCCGCCGCCACCCGCGGCGGCGCCGGATTAAGAGCGATGAGAAATGTCTGCACGCAACAGGAGCGTGCCTCCGCGAGCTCGCCGCGCCAAGCGGGCGTGCAGGCTAACGTGCCGGGGGTGGCAACCTCACCTCGTGGTCCAGCTGGCGCCCCAGCGCATCCGAGGCGACATCCAGGTCATAGTCCATCTGCAACCCGAGCCAAAACCCGGCCGAGGTGCCGAAGAACTTGGCCAGGCGCAAGGCCGTGTCGGCAGAGATTCCACGCTTGCCGAGGACAATCTCGTTCACCCGCCGCGGATGCACGCCGATCGACAGCCCCAGCCGGCTCTGGCTCAACCCCAGGGGCCGAAGAAACTCCTGCAACAGGACCTCGCCCGGATGCACAGGTCCCAACTTTATCTTGTGCATGACCAACCCCCAGTGATGAACTTCTGCCTTAGCGTACGGGCGCGTAAGCTTCGCGCCGGTCGCAACAGACTGCCATCATCCGCGCGAGGTCCGATGCTCGAATGCTCCGGTGCCGCAGCTGGACAAGTGAGGGGCCTAGCCCGCCTCCCGCCTGCGCAGGCTGCCCGCAACGCCGGTCATCACCAGCCCGGCCAGCA